>NZ_JAQYWZ010000883.1:0-413 GCF_036290945.1 Streptomyces sp. BE303 | reverse complement strand
TTTCAATCAGGACGGTGCGTCGTAGGGTCTGACGGCGCCGAACGGTCAGTCGCAGCAGCGTGTGAACCGGGCGGCGTTGGCGCAGGCGGGGTTGATCCCGCAGGACGTCGACGCGTTCGAGGCGCACGGCACCGGCACGACGCTCGGCGACCCCCTCGAGCCCCAGGCCCACCTGGCCACCTACGGTCAGGACCGTGACGGTGGTGACCCGCTCTGGCTCGGGTCGGTGCAGTCCAACATCGGCCACACGCAGGCGGCGGCCGGAGTCGCCGGCATCATCAAGATGGTCCTGGCGATGCGGCACGAGACCCTGCCCGCCACCCTGCACGCGGACGAGCCGTCGACCTCGTTGCCGTGCACCCCGTCCGAAGTCCACACGAATTCACACCCGCCCCCCATTAACAACGCGGAAG
>NZ_JAQYWZ010000882.1:0-339 GCF_036290945.1 Streptomyces sp. BE303 | reverse complement strand
TTCCTGTTCACGGGGCAGGGTGCGCAGCGTGCGTCGATGGGCCGGGGGTTGTACGAGGCGTTCCCGGTTTTCGCGGATGCCTTCGACCAGGTGGCGTTGCACGTGGATGCCTATCTGGACCGGCCGTTGGCGGAGGTGCTCGCGGACGAGGAGTTGATCCACCGCACCGGGTACGCGCAGCCGGCGTTGTTCGCGGTCGAGGTGGCGTTGCATGCGCTGCTGTCGCACTGGGGTGTGCGGCCGGATGTCCTGGTCGGTCATTCGATCGGTGAGATCGCTGCCGCGCACGTGGCCGGGGTGCTGTCGCTCGGCGATGCGGCGGCGTTGGTCGTGGCCCGG
>NZ_JAQYWZ010000881.1:0-496 GCF_036290945.1 Streptomyces sp. BE303 | reverse complement strand
CTTCGACTCGCTGACGGCCGTCGAGATTCGGAACCGGTTGCAGGCCGCGACCGGGCTGGTGCTACCCGCGACGCTTGCGTTCGACTACCCGAGAGCCGAGCGGCTCGCCGGGATCGTTCTGGAGCAGGTGGTCGGCGGCGCGGACGCCGCGGGTCCCGCCGCTCCTGTGACCTTGGCCGCCACCGGCGACGACCCGGTGGTGCTCGTGGGGATGGGTCTGCGGTTGCCGGGTGGTGTGGGGACGCCGGAGGAGTTCTGGGATCTGGTCGCGTCCGGGAGGGACGGGATCGGGGCGATCCCGACGGATCGAGGGTGGGATCTGGAGGGGTTGTACCACGCGGATCCGGAGCATGCGGGGACGTTCTACGCCCGGGAGGGCGGGTTCCTGTACGGGGCGTGGGTCTTCGTTGCGGGGGTGTTCGTGATCTCGCCGCGGGAGGCGGGGGCGATGGAGCCGCGGCCGCGCCGGTTGCTGGAGGCGGCGTGGGCGTCGCTG
>NZ_JAQYWZ010000880.1:0-406079 GCF_036290945.1 Streptomyces sp. BE303 | reverse complement strand
GCTCGTGGCGATCGCGGTGTCGTCGATCACGAAGCTGGTCTGCAGCGAGGCGTCCTCGGTGCCGGTGAACTTGATCGTCACCGACTGGCCCGCGTAGGCCGAGAGGTCGAAGGTGCGCAGCTGGTAGCCGGAGGCCGCGTCCACGTTGGAGTAGGTCTTCAGCGCGGTGCCGTTGACGGTCACGGCCAGCTTGTCGTAGACGGTCGAGCCGGACTCACCGGTGTCGACGTGCAGGTAGAAGCTCAGCGTGGCCCTGCAGCCGGCCGGGATGGACACCGTCTGGGAGAGGGTGTCGGTGTGGGTGGAGCCGTAGCCGTTCAGCCACGCCTTCCAGGTGCCGCCATGCGGGGCCTGCGAGGCCGACTTGTCGACGACACCGCTGGAGGCGGTCCACGGCGCGGCGGTGCCGGTCTCGAAGCCCGCGTTGCCGAGCAGCTGCGCCGGGGTGCAGGTGGTGCTGGTGTCGGTGACCGTCCAGGTGAAGGTGGCGGTGCCGGTCTTGTTCGCGGCGTCCTTCGCGGTCACGGTGACGTTGGAGGTGCCGACGGCGGTCGGGGTGCCGGTGATCACGCCGGTGGAGCCGTTGATCGACAGGCCGGCCGGCAGACCGGTGGCGGTGTAGGTGAGCGGGGCGGTGCCGCCGGTGGCCTTGACGGCCAGGTTGACGGCGGTGCCGACCTTGGTGCTCTGGTTGCCGGGGCTGGTGACGGTGACGCCGCCCGGGTTCGGGGGCACGGTGCCCACGTTGACGCCGGCCCAGGCGGTGCCGACGGCGATCCACTCGGGGCTGTTCTCGCCGTACAGGTCCTTGGCGGCCTTGAGGGTCGCGTCACGGGCGGCGGAGTAGTTGGTGGTGGAGGTCATGTACGAGGTCAGCGCCTTGTACCAGACCTGCAGCGCCTTGTCCCGGCCTATGCCGGTGACGGTGACGTTGTTGGCGGTCGGGCTGTTGTAGCTGACGCCGTTGATGACCTTGGCGCCGCTGCCCTCGGCCAGCAGGTAGAAGAAGTGGTTGGCGACACCGGACGAGTAGTGGACGTCCAGGTTGCCGACGCCCGAGTACCAGGAGTCGGCCGAGCGGCCGTCCTTGGAGGGCTTGTCCATGTAGCGCAGCGGCGTGCCGTTGCCGTTGATGTCGATCAGCTCGCCGACCAGGTAGTCCGGGTTGTCGGCGGGCAGGTTGGCGTAGAACTCGACGGCGTTGCCGAAGATGTCGGAGGTGGCCTCGTTGAGGCCGCCGGACTCGCCGGAGTAGTTGAGGTTGGCGGTGGCGGAGGTGACGCCGTGGCTCATCTCGTGGCCGGCGACGTCGAGTTCGGTCAGCGGGTGGGTGTTGTTGTCACCGTCGCCGTAGGTCATGCAGAAGCAGTCGTCGTCCCAGAAGGCGTTGACGTAGCCGCTGTCGTAGTGGACCCGGCTGAAGGCGCCGACGCCGTCGTTGCGGATGCCGCTGCGACCGAAGGTGTTCTTGTAGAAGTCCCACGTCGCGGCGGCGCCGTACTGGGCGTCGACGGCGGCGGACTCCTTGTTGCTGGCCTGCCCGTTGCCCCAGGTGTCGCTCGACTTGGTGAACAGCGTGCCGTTGCCGGTCGTGCCGTTGTTCATGTTGGTCGTGTACTGGCCGCCGCGGGTGCCGTCCTTGAGCTGGTACGTGGACCCGCTCTGGGTGGTGGTCAGCGGCACGTTGCCGACGAAGACGCCCTGGCCGGTGCCGGTCTTGATGGCCTCGTTCTTGCCGAGCACGGCGCCGGTGGTGGCGTCGGTGACGACGCGCAGGCGACTCGGGGTGCCGTCCGACTCCTTGCCGGTGACGACGGTCTCCCAGGCGAGCTTGGCGGCGCCGTCGGCGGCCCAGACGACCAGGCGCGGGGCGGCGTCGAGGGAGGAGCCCGCCTCGGCGGCGAGCGCGGCCTCCTGGGCCTTCGGGGCGGCGAGCTTCGGCGAGGTGTTCACGCCGGAGAGCACGGCGTCGCTGGCCTTGGTCACGCCCTGGGTGGCGCCGGTGGCGTCCTGGTGGACGATCAGGTCGCCGCCGAGCACCGGGAGACCGGCGTAGGTGCGCTCGTAGCGCAGGTGGCGGGCGCCGTTGGCGTCCTGGACGACGTCCTTGGTGACCAGCTTCTCCTCGCCGGTGAGGCCGAGGGTCTGGGCGAGGCCGGCGGTCTGCTGGTTCGCGGAGGCGATCAGCTGGGCCCGGCTCGCCTGCTGCGCGGCGACGATCGCCGGTGCGTCAGGGGTGACCGCCTGCGCGATGACCGGGATACCGGTCACCAGCAGCGCGGTGGAGGCGGCCATGACAACCGCTGCCTTCCGGGCGTGGGCGTAACGGGACATGCGGACTCCTTTTCCGACCGCCGCGGGGTTCGCGGACGGTGGAGAGAACCTGGTCGCGGGGTCGCGACTCAGTGGGGGCCCCCGCCGCCGGGTGCGCGGCGCGGGTGCGGTTGCGGAGCTGACGTACTGGCAGGGGGGATGCGCTGTACCTGACCTGGGACAGCTGCACCGGGGGGTGGGGCCCCCTCGTCTGCAGCCGGAGGAATCGTGGCAGCAAACGAGCCGTGAATGACAGATGCATGCCATGGATTGGCCGATTAGCTACCGACCCGTACATCTGTCGGACCGCCACCCGTGTTACGGCCGCGGGAACTACCGGAGATCGTTTTCATCACCGCCGGAAAGGTTCGATCACCCCCCGCGGGCACTGACCAGCGCATCCGGTCCGGAGCCGGGTCCGGATGCCGGACGACAGCGCCCGGCAGGCACGGCACATCACCTTTCCGGCCGTGCCAGGGTCGGTTTTCGGCCAACTCCATTCCCTGAATGGAACCGGGCCCCGCACCGCCGTTCAGCGGTGCGGGGCCCGGTCCCGTCGCCGGGTCGTCAGCCCTGCACGAACACCGCCACCGTCCGGCCCGGCACCGTGAACGTGCCGGTGGCGGAGGCGAATCCGGCCTGCTTCACCACCGGGTCGGAGCCGCCGGCCTGGACCGGGTGGAGCGCCTGGGCCGTGCCCGCCAGGGCGCCGACCGTCTGGCTCTGCGCCGTGGGCGTCGCGTTGAACACCACCGTGACGCCCTTCTCCGCGCCCGCCGCCCCGGCCCCGTCCAGGTGCAGGGTGATCACCCCGGGGGTCTCGCCGGGCGTGCCGGAGAGCGGGTACGAGAGCCGCTGCTGGACGGCGGCCAGGGTGGGCAGCGAGAACAGCGGCGAGGAGCGCTTGATCCGCAGGAACTCCTGGTACTGCGCGCTCGTCGCCCGGATGTCCGCGGCGCCCACGACCAGCCGCGGGTCGGCCAGCAGGGCCTTGGCGGCCGGCCACATCTCCCGGTTGTCCGCCGCCGGCGGCAGGCCCCGGCCCCAGCCGTTGCCCCGCTCCGGGTCCCACTGGACGGCGTTGAACCAGTCGCCGGAGTCGTAGGAGTTGGCGTCCAGCGACTTGGAGCGCAACAGGTCGCTGCCGGCCTGGGCGAAGCCGGAGCCCTGGGTGAGCGCGGTCAGCGAGAGCGCCAGCGCCTGCATCCGGGCCCGGTCGGCGGGCGCGGTGGCGGGCGGCAGCTTGTACGCCAGCGCGTCGAACAGGTCGGCGTTGTCGTGCGCGTCCACGTACCCGACCGCCTCGCCCGGCCTGGCCGCGTAGCCGGTCGGGGCGCCGTTGTAGTCGACCTCCCGGCCGGTGACGACCCGTCCGGAGCTGTCGGTGAAGGCGTAGCCGGCCAGGTTGCCGGTCAGCCCGACCTTCAACTGGTCCATCTGCTTCAGCAGCCGGGCCCTCTGCTGCTCGGGCGTGCCGTTGGCGGGCGAGCCGTTCGGGTCGGTGAACAGGCCCGAGGCGAAGCCCTGCTGCGGGGCGGAGGAGAGCTGGAAGTTGCCGCCGCGGGCCGCGTCGCGGAGCCGGTCGTCGAAGGTGGCGATGCCGGTTCCCGCCATGGCGAGCTGGGTAGCCTGCTCGAAGCGGGCGTTGTCCGCGACGACGCCGAAGTTCCAGCCCTCGCCGTAGAGGAGGACGTTCCTGCCGTCGACACCGTCCGACTCCGGAGTCATCCGGCGCAGCGCGGCCTGCACGTCCAGCATGGTGGACTTCGGGTCGAGGCCCATCAGGTCGAAGCGGAAGCCGTCCACCTTGTACTCGCGGGCCCAGGTGGTCACCGAGTCGACCACCAGGCGGTTCATCATGGCGTGCTCGGGCGCGGTGTCGGCGCAGCAGCTGTCCGTGGTCACCTTCCCGTCGGCGTCCAGCCGTTGGTAGTAGCCGGGGACGACCTTGTCCAGCACCGAGTGCTCGGCCTGGCCGCCGGCCGCGGTGTGGTTGTAGACGACGTCGAGGACCACGCGGAGCCCGGCCGCGTGGATCGCCTGCACCATCCGCCGGAACTGCACGGTGCGCGCGGTCCCCTCGGGGTCGGTGGCGTACGAGCCCTCCGGCACCGTGTAGTGCAGCGGGTCGTAGCCCCAGTTGTAGGCGTCCTCGGCGGCGACGGCGGCCACGCACTCCTGCTGCCTGTCGCTGTCGGCCGCCAGGGCGGCGAGGTCGCAGGCGGGCAGCTTCTGCTCGGCCCGGTTCTCCCGGACGGTGGCGATGTCGAAGGTCGGCAGCAGGTGGACGGTGGTCACCCCGGCCAGGGCCAGCTCGCGCAGGTGCTTCATGCCCGCCGATTCGGACTCGGCGAAGGCCAGGTAGGTGCCGCGCTCGGCGGCCGGGACGGTGGCGTCCGCCACCGAGAAGTCCCGGACGTGCAGCTCCTGGATCTGCTGCCGGGCGAGCGGGACGGCCGCCGGGACGGTGTGGTCCTCCCAGCCCGGGGGCTTGAGCGCCGCGGCGGAGAGGTCCGCGACCAGACTCCGCCGCGAATCGGTGGAGAGCGCGACCGAGTACGGGTCGGTGACGGTGTTGACCACCATCTGCCGGGCGCCCGGCGCCCAGACCCTGACCTGGTAGAGGTAGTACCTGCCGTCCAACTCGGCCTTGTCGCGGACGATCTCCCAGACGCCGGTCTCGTCGTCCAGCTTCAGCGGGAGGGTCTTCGGAGTGCCACCGGCCGGGGAGTCGAAGACCTGGACGGACACCTCCTGTGCGGTCGGCGCCCAGAGGGACAGCGCGACCTTGCCGCGGTAGTAGGCCGGGCCGAGGTCGACCTTGCCGGTGCGCCGGGCGTACAGGTCGTCGAGGACGCCGGGGATCTGCACGCCGGTGGCGGCCAGCACGGCGCCGCTGGGCAGGTGTTCGGTGAAGAGCAGCTGGCCGCGCAGGGCGGCGGCCACCCGGGTGGCGTCGCGCGGGTCGACCGTGAACGCCCGGTAGCCGGCGAGGTGCGGGAACGCGGTCCGCTGCGCGGCGGTGAGCCCGCCCGAAACCGGTTCCAACCGGATCCACTGCCCCGCCGCAGTCAGCGCGCCCTTCTCGGTGCGGATGCCGCCGGCGGGGTCGTAGACCAGCTGGGCGCTGGTGCCGGCGGCGAGGGCGGCGTCGGTGGCGCCGTAGCCCGCCGGGACCACGACCGTCCTCGCGTCGATCCACTGGGCCTTGGCCGAGCCGAGGTCCAGCTGCGAGGAGGCGGCGGCGGTCTGCGGCAGCAGGTAGCCCTCGCGGCCTCCGAGGATCCAGACCTCGCGGCCGGTGCCGGTGAGGTCGAGGGACTGGTCGTTCGGCAGGTCCTTGTCGTTGCCCCGGTGGAGGATGTAGCTCAGGCTGGTCGCGCCGGGGGCGAGCGGCACCTCGAAGACGGCTCCGAAGGAGTCGCGGCGCACCGGCATCAGCGGGTTGCCCCAGTCGGTGGGGGTGGCGGCGCCCGTCCAGTCGTGCAGGCCCCAGCCGTCGTAGTCGCCGTCGGCCCGGTTGTAGTGGATCACCGCCGTGCCGGCCGGCGGGGTGCTCACCGGCCCGGGGTCGGCGGTCCGGACGGTCGGGTCGCCCTCCTTGAGCCAGATCTCGCCGGTCGCGCCGACGTCGATCCGGCGGTCGGCGTCGACGTCCTTGACGCCGTCCTTCTCCACGACGAAGCCGACGTCCGAGGCGCCCGGCTTGAGCTTCACGTACGCGAAGGCGCCGTAGGCGTCCCGGCCCGTGAAGCCGTGCCCGGCCGGCCACGGGGTGGCCTCGCCGTCGGCGAGGTCGCCCCAGGCGTAGAGGTTCCAGCCGTCGTAGTCGCCGTTCTTGCGCTGGTAGTGGACGACGGCGTACGGGCGGGCGGTGGCGCTGGGCACCGGCCGGGGGTCGGGGGTGCCGATGGTGAAGCCGCCGGTGGCGGAGCGCAGCCGGCCGGCCGCGTCCTGGACGACGGCCTTGTACCGGACCGGTGTGCCGGGGGCGACGCCGGCGAGGTCCTGGGTCACGGCGTGGCGGCCCGTGTCGGAGGTGCCGAGCACCTGCCAGGGCCGGTCGCCGACCTGTGCGGCGAAGGTGACCCGGTCGAACCCGCCACCGGGGACGTCCGCTCCGACGGTGACGGTGCCGGTGGAGCCGGCGGCGGGCGCGCGCAGGGTGATCGAGGGCGCGGCGGCGGCCGGGGCGATCCGTCCGGCGGCCTTGAGGACGACGGAGGAGAGCGGCGGCACGGTGACGGTGAGCCTGCGGTCGGCGCCGCTGGTGAGCCGCTCGCCCGCTTCCGGGTAGATCCGGTCGAAGCCCTGGCCGGCCGAGAAGGTGTCCAGGGTGACGGTCTTCGGCCCGGCGGCGTTGTTGACGGCCACCAGGTACTCGACCTGCTGCCCGGCGTCGATCCGGGAGAAGGCGTAGACGCCCGGTCCGTCGGCGGCGTACCGCTCGATCTGGGCGCCGTCGGCGAGGGCCGGGTGGTCGCGGCGCAGCTTCGCCAGGCCGGCGATGCCCCGGTACAGCTCACCGTCCTGCCCGTACCGGTCGGCGGGGCCGGTGGCGCCGCCGAGCACGCGGTCGGTGTTGTAGGAGGCGGTCTGCGAGGTGAAGACGTCCTGCCGGGCGTCCTTGTCCCCGCCGGCGCCGGTGAAGCCCTGCTCGTCGCCGTAGTAGACGACGGGCTGGCCGCGGGTGAGGAACATCAGCTCGTTGCCGAGCCGGTCCCTGCGCAGCAGGGTGGCCTCGTCGGCGCCGGGGTCGTCGGCGAGCAGGAAGGAGCCGAACCGTCCCATGTCGTGGTTGCCGAGGAAGGTCGGCAGCTCGTAGGCGTCGGTGTCGGCGGTGGTGTAGCGGTAGTCCTGGCCGTAGACGTCGGCGAGGGTGCGGGCCGAGCCGCCCTGGGAGACGTAGCTACGGGCGGCGTTCTGGAACGGGAAGTCGAGGGTGGCCTGGAGCCGGCCCCTGGTGACGTACGGCGCGGTGACCGCGGGGTCGCCGGAGTAGACCTCGCCGAACATGAAGAACGTGCGGTTGCCCTGCTTGGCGGCGAACTCCTTGAGCGAGGGGGCCCACTGCTGCCAGAACGCCATGTTGACGTGCTTGACGGTGTCGATCCGGAAGCCGTCCACGCCGGCTTCCCTGACCCACTGCTGGTAGACCTTCTCGAAGCCCTTGACCACCTTGGGGTTCTGGGTGTCCAGGTCGTCGAGGCCGGAGAAGTCGCCCTCGGTCGCGGACTCGCCGGCGAAGGTCGAGTCGCCCCGGTTGTGGTAGAGCGCGGGGTCGTTGAGCCAGGCCGGGGTCTTGGCGGTGGCGTCGGCCGGCCGGCGGAAGACCGGGCTGTAGGGGAACGAGTCCTTGCCCAGTTTCGGCCAGGCGGCGTTCGCGTCGGCGAGCGCGGTCTCGTCGACCGGCCTGCCGTCGGCGTCCAGGACCGGGAACGCCCCGGTGGTGCGGTAGCCGTACTGCTGCTGCCGGTAGTCGATGACGTCGGCGGTGTGGTTCGTGATGACGTCGAAGAAGACCTTCATGCCGCGCCGGTGGGCCTCGGCTATCAGCTCCTTGAGCTGCTCGTTGGTGCCGAAGTGCGGGTCGACCTGGGTGAAGTCGGTGATCCAGTAGCCGTGGTACCCGGCGCTCGCGCTGTCGCCCGTGCCCTGGACCGGTTTGTTCCGGAAGAGCGGCGCCATCCAGATCGCGGTGGTGCCGAGGTTCTGGACGTAGTCGAGCCGCTGGAGCAGGCCGGCCAGGTCGCCGCCGTGGTAGAAGCCCTTGTCGGCCGGGTCGAGGCCGTGGTCCAGCCGGGTGCCGGTGATGCCCCCGGTGTCGTTGCCGCGGTCGCCGTTGGCGAACCGGTCCGGCAGGACGAAGTAGAACTGCTCGCGGGTCAGGTCGTGGCGCCCGGCGGTGGCGGCGAGCGCGGCGTCCGAGGGCGGTCCGGGCGGGCCTGCGGCGAGTGCGGCCGGGCCGGCGGTACCGAGGGTGGCGGCGGTCAGCGAGGCGGCGAGCAGCACCGCCGTCCGGCCGGGTCTGCGGGTGGTGCGCCGCCGGCGGCGGGGCGGGACATCGGCCACGGAGGGCTCCCTTGCGGGGGAAGGGGTGAGCGAGTTGCCAGGACGCTAGCGGCCTGCAATATGTTTCAGCAAGATGCAGAAAGGGTTTCGGGCGGGGAAAATACGCCTGCCGCAGCGGCGCCCGACCCCCGATTGCGCCACCCGCGCCGCCCGGCGTGACAATGGGACGTATGCCCGTCCCGCCGGTTCGCACCAGATTCGCCCGTACACCCTGCCCCGGCGGGAGAAACCCCCTAGCCCTGAAGGGGGACAGCCGGTGAAGAATCCACTTCCGGAGGATGAGCAGACGGCTACGGGACGTCTGGCAGACTTCTCGTCCATGGGGGAACCGACCGAGATCCAGCAGAACGGCGGCCGCATGCCCGACGGAGCCACCCGCGCGGCCCAGACCCGTACGGCTGCGCTGCGCAGCCGCGTCCGCGAGCAGCGCCGCTCCCCGGCCCGGCCACGGATCTGGTTCGAGCTGGCGCTGATCGGCCTCAGCTACTGGATCTACTCCCTCGTGCGCAACGCCGTCCCCGAGCAGGAGTCGATCGCCCAGAAGCACGCGGGCTGGATCTGGGACTTCGAGCGCGCCCTCGGCGTCGCCGTCGAGCGCTCGGTGAACCACGCGGTGGACGGCGTCGGCTGGCTCATCACGGGGATGAACTACTACTACGCGACACTGCACTTCGTTGTGACCATCGGCGTGCTGGTGTGGCTCTACCGCCGGCAGCCGGGCCGCTACGGCGCGGCGCGCACGGTGCTGTTCATCACCACCGGCATCGCGCTGGTCGGCTTCTACTTCTTCCCGCTGGCGCCGCCCCGGCTGATGACCGACGGCGGCTTCATCGACACCGTGAAGACGCACGGCACCTGGGGCTCGATGGCCTCCGGACCGGCCACCCACGTCTCCAACCAGTACGCGGCGATGCCCTCGATGCACATCGGCTGGTCGCTCTGGTGCGGGCTGACCATCTTCTTCCTCGCCCGTGCGACCTGGGTCCGGGTGCTCGGCCTGCTCTATCCGGTGGCCACCCTGGTGGTGATCGTCGCCACCGCCAACCACTTCTGGATGGACGCGGTGGGCGGCGTCGTCTGCCTCGCGGTCGGCTTCGCCGCCGCCCGGCTGATCTACCACGCCTGGCCCTACCGGCTGCCCAGGGTGCCCGCCCGGGAGACGGCCGAGGAGAAACCGGTCACGGTCCCCGAGCAGTGGAGCGAGTCCTCGGTGACCGCCGGACGGCGCTGACCCCCCGACCTTCCGAAGGGCCCCGCGATCTTTCGCGGGGCCCTTCGCCGTCCGTCCGGGGCGACCCCTGAGGGTCGCCCGGGGTGCCGGGTCGGCCCGGGTCTCACCCGTAGAACAGCCGCTCCACCACCGCCCGGGCCCGCCGCGTGGTCCGCCGGTAGTCGTCCACCAGCTCCCCGCTGTGCCCGGCGCCGTACCCCAGGTAGCGGGCCACCCCCGCGAGTTCCCGGGCGTCCGCGGGGAACGAGTCCCCCGGCCGGCCGCGGACCAGCATCACCGCCGACCGCACCCGGGAGGCCAGCACCCAGGCCGCGTCCAGCACCTCCGCGTCCGCCTCCTCGACCAGCCCCGCCTCCACCGCCGCCGCCAGCGCCGCCCTGGTCCGGGTGGTGCGCAGCGCCGGAAGCCCGTGCCCGTGCCGGAGCTGGAGCAGCTGGACGGTCCACTCCACGTCGGCCAGCCCGCCCCGGCCGATCTTGGTGTGGGTGGTCGGGTCGGCGCCGCGCGGCAGCCGCTCGGCCTCGATCCGGGCCTTGATCCGGCGGATCTCCACCAGGTCCCGCTCCGCCACCCCCGCGCCCGGGTAGCGCATCGGGTCGATCAGCTGCCGGAACCGCTCCCCCAGCGCCTCGTCCCCGGCCACCGGCTCGGCCCGCAGCAGCGCCTGGCTCTCCCAGACGTGCGACCAGCGCCGGTAATACGCCGTGTACGAGGCGAGGGTGCGCACCAGCGGACCCTGGCGCCCCTCCGGACGCAGGTCGGCGTCGACCTCCAGCGGCGGCTCGGTGGACGGCGCGGCCAGCAGCGAGCGCAGCTCGTTGCAGACCGCCTGGGCGGCCCGGGCCGCGTCCTCCTCCAGTGATCCGAGCAGCGGCTCGTGGACGAAGAGCACGTCGGCGTCGGAGCCGTAGCCGAGCTCGCGTCCGCCGAAGCGGCCCATCGCGATCACCGCGATCCTGGTCGGCAGCGCCCCGTTCCGGGCCTCCCAGCCGGCGACGCAGGCCCGCAGCGCGCCCTGCAGGGTGGCGGCGTTGAGCACGGTGAGCGCCTCCCCGGCGGCGTCCAGCGCCTCGGCCGGATCGTCACCGAGCCGCCCGAGGACGTCGGCGGCGGCGGTCCGGAACAGCTCCCGGCGGCGCACCGCGCGGACGGCGGCCACCGCCGCGGCGGTCGAGTCGGCCCGGCCCACGGCGGCCAGCACCTCCTGCTCCAGCGCGGCCCGCCCGCGCGGCACCAGCCCCTGCGGGTCGCCGAGCATGGCCACCGCCTCGGGGGCCCGTAGCAGCAGGTCGGGGGCGAGCCGGCCGGCCGACAGGACCCGGGCCAGCTGCTCGGCGGCGGCGCTCTCGTCCCGCAGCAGCCGCAGGTACCACGGCGTCCGGCCGAGCGCGTCGGAGACCTGCCGGAAGTTGAGCAGCCCGGCGTCCGGGTCCGCGGAGTCGGCGAACCAGCCGAGCAGCACCGGCAGCAGGGTCCGCTGGATGGCGGCCTTGCGGCTCACCCCGGAGGCGAGCGCCGAGAGGTGCCGCAGGGCGGCGGCCGGGTCGGCGTAACCGAGTGCCTCCAGCCGGGCCCGGGCCGCGTCCGGGGTGAGGCCGGCCGCGCCGACCGGCAGTTCGGCGACGGCGTCCAGCAGCGGCCGGTAGAACAGCTTCTCGTGCAGCCGCCGCACCTCGACGGCGTGCCGCTTCCAGTCCCGCTGGAGGGCCGCGACCGGATCGGCCCGGGTGTCGCCGTTGATCAGCGGCGCGAGCGAGCGGGCCAGCCGGCGCAGGTCCTCCTCACCGGTGGGCATCAGGTGGGTGCGGCGCAGCCGGTGCAGCTGGATCCGGTGCTCCAGCGAGCGCAGGAACCGGTAGGCGGCGTCCAGCGAGGCGGCGTCGGCCCGGCCCACGTACCCGCCCCGGGAGAGCGCGGCCAGCGCCTCCAGGGTGTTGCCGCTGCGCAGGGCCGGGTCGGTGCGGCCGTGCACCAGCTGGAGCAGCTGGACGGAGAACTCGACGTCGCGCAGGCCGCCCGGGCCGAGCTTGAGCTGGCGGTCCAGCTCGGGTGCGGGGATGGACTCGATCACCCGGCGGCGCATCTGCTGCACGTCGGTGACGAAGTTCTCCCGGGCGGCGGCCTGCCAGACCAGCGGGGCCAGCGCCGCCACGTACGCCTCGCCGAGTTCGGTGTCCCCGGCCACCGGGCGGGCCTTCAGCAGTGCCTGGAACTCCCAGGTCTTGGCCCAGCGCTGGTAGTACGCGAGGTGGCTGGCCAGGGTGCGGACCAGCGGTCCGTTGCGGCCCTCGGGGCGGAGGTTGGCGTCGACCGGCCAGATCGTGCCCTCACCGGTGGTGTCGGCGCAGAGCCGGGTCAGCGCGGCGGCGAGTCGGGTGGCGGCCTTGAGCGCCTCGTGCTCGTCGGCGCCCTCGCACGGCTCTGCGACGTAGATGACGTCCACGTCGGAGACGTAGTTGAGTTCGCGCCCGCCGCACTTGCCCATGCCGATGACGGCCAGGCGGCAGACCGCGGCGGCGTCCGGGTCCTGTTCGGCGGCGATGTCGAGGGCCGTCTGCAGGGTGGCGCCGGCCAGGTCGGCGAGCTCGGCGGCGGTCTGGGCGAGGTCGGTGGTGCCGGTGAGGTCGCGGGCGGCGATGGCCAGCAGGCAGCGGCGGTAGGCGATCCGCAGCGCGTCGGCCCGGCTGCGGGCGCCCGCGTCGTTCTCCCAGACGCCCTGGTGGAGCGCGCGGCGGAAGTCCTCCGGCCCGGGGTGCATGTCGCGGAGCTCGAAGGTGACCAGGATGTGCCAGTCGTGCGGGTGCCGGGCCAGGTGGTCGGCGAGCGCGGTGGACTCGCCGAGCACGCCGAGCAGCCGGTCCCGCAGCGGCTTCGAGGTGGTCAGGGTGTCGCGCAGGGTGTGGCGGTCGGTCGCGTCGGCGGCCTCCAGCAGTCGGGCCAGGCCGAGCAGGGCGAGGTCCGGGTCGGCGGTGGCGCCGAGCGCGTCCAGCAGCACCGGGTCCCCGGCGAGCCCGTCCAGCGCGGGTTCGGCGAGCAGCCGCAGCGCCCGCTCGGGGTCGGTGAACCCGCGCCGCACCAGCCTGACCTCCGGCCGGCTGACCCGGCTCCCGGCCCGCTGTTCCTCCACCGCCATCGCCCCTCCGGCTTTCCGGCCCTCCCGGCCACAGGGCGGGCCCGCCACAGCAGCGTACGCGGCCGGGCCCGCCGGGGCGCGCCCCGGCGCCACCGGTTCCGGCCGCCGGCGCCGCTTTCCGGCTGCTGCTCGGCGTCTCGCCGGACGTGTGCGGGCCCGGGCCGGGGGGCTCCGGGTCTCCTGCGTCCGACGGACGCTCGGCGGGGTGGAGGCCGCCTTCGCGAACGGCACGGTCCGGTTCGACCGGAGCACCGGTCTGCTGCGCCGAGCCCGGGGCGGGTTCGGGGCGCGTGTCCCGGACCCGCCCCGGATCGTTGGAACCGGAGTCGAGCCGTTCCCGCACCCGGCCCGCCCTCGTCCCCGTCCGTTCCCGTCCGTTCCCGTCCGTTCCTGCGTGTTCCTCCCGTCCTCCTCCTCCCCACCTCCTCCCCGCCCCTCCGGAGCCCCGATGCCCGCCCGCCTGCCCTCGCTCACCGGGCTCCGGTTCTGGGCCGCGCTGCTGGTCGTCGTCTACCACCTGGCCCGCAAGGTCGGCGAGGTGCCCGTCCTCGGCCCTCTCGGCTGGTACGGCCGGAGCGGGGTGACCTTCTTCTTCGTCCTCTCCGGCTTCGTCCTCGCCTGGACGTACGACGGCGTGCCGACCGCCCCGGGCCGCTTCGCCCGCCGCCGGTTCGCCCGGATCTGGCCGCTGCACGCGCTCACCACCGCGCTCTCGCTCGGTGCCGGCGCCGCCCTCGGCGCCGTCCTGCCGCTCGCGGCGGTCCTCTGGTCGCTGCCGCTCCTGCACACCTGGGCCCCCGGGACGGTGTTCGGCGGCAACCCGGCCGCCTGGTCGCTGGGCGCCGAGGCCTGGTTCTACCTGCTCTTCCCCTTCCTCCTGCGGGCCCTGGCCGGGCGCCGCCGGCTCTGGACGCCGCTCGCCGCGCTCTGCGCGGCGGCCGGCCCGGCGCTGTGGCTGGCCGGTCCGCTGCTGCCGGCCGACCCGGCCGTCCGCGGCTGGCTGCTCGACTACCTGCCGCTGACCCGCACCCCGCAGTTCGTACTCGGCGTGGTCGCCGGGCTGGCCGTCCGGCACGGGCTGCTCCCCCGCGTCCCGCTCGCCCCGGCCGCGGCGGCGGTGGCCGGCTGGCACCTGCTGCTGGTGCCGTGGCACACGGCCGCGCCGGACTCCGTCTGGTGGGGCCCGTACAGCGCCGCACAGCTCTTCCCGGCCCCGCTGTTCGCCGTCCTGCTGACGGCCGCCGCGCAGCGGGACATCGGGCCGGCCGGCGGGCCGCGGCTGCTGGCCGGGCGGACGGCGGTCCGGCTCGGCGAGTGGTCGTACGCCTGGTACCTGGTGCACGAGATCGGCATCCGCTGCTGGCTGCACGCGGCCGGCCGGCCCGCGCCCGGGGCCGTGGCGGCGACGGCGGCCGTCTGGCTGCTGCTGGCCGGTGTCTCGCTCCTGGCCGCCGGTGCGCTGTACCACGGGGTCGAGCGCCCCTGCGAGCGCCTGCTGCGCGGCACGCCCCGGCACGGCGGAGCGCCGCTGCCGCGCCACCCGGTGCGGGTGGTGCGGCAGCGGCGCTCGCCGGTGACGCGGGATCAGCCCTCCGCGGAGCCGTCCAGGTTCACGTAGGCGTAGAAGACGCCCAGGTCGTAGCCGTCCTTGTCGGTGTCGAACTTGATGGAGATGTCGGTGTCCCCGTTGCGCAGGTAGGGCGAGATGTCCCACCGGTTGGAGTCGTAGCCGAAGTTGTTGCGGTTGTACGGGTTCCGGGCGAACTGGTCGGCCGGGGCCAGCTCCTCGATGGTGGAGTTGAACGAGTCGTCGACCGGGTGGTTCACGTCCTGGAAGGGTGTCAGCGGACCGTTGGTGGACTTCATGGCGAGGGTGTCGCCGGTCCACTTCAGGTCACCGTCGTAGACCACGAAGCCGAGCTTGCCCGCGACCGGACCGGTGGCCGGGGTCCGCAGCCCGCCGAGTGTGAACTCGCGCGGCGGGCTGTCCGGCAGCTCGACCTGGAAGCCGTCCCACAGGTGGACGTGGCGCAGCGGCTTGCACGGGTTCTCGTACGCGACCACGATCGTCCAGCCTCCCCAGCTGTGCGGCTTGACCACGGAGTCCATGTTGGCCGCGGTGTAGGTGCCGTTGCCGTGCTGCTTGACCAGGTCCGTGATGTCGGCGGAGGCCTGGTAGCTGCTCTCCTCGGTGGTGGTGATGTAGCCGATGGACGGCTGGTCGTTCTCGATGTTCCGGTACTGGCTCTCGCCCGGGAACTTCAGGTAGATCTCGTCGATCTGGCTCTCCGGCAGCACCGTGTCGCCGATGCCCCGGGTGCCGCCCCAGTACAGCCGGGCGTACTTGACCTGGGAGCCTTCGAGCAGGCCGAGGTCGGCGGAGCTGGCCGAGTAGATGGGGTCGCCCAGCGGGCCGACCGAACCGGGATCGATGTTGATGTACTTCATCTGGTAGTTGTTGTTGATCGGGCGGCTGCCCGCCCCGGTGCGGGCGTCCGCGCAGGCGGGCTGCGCCGGGTCGACCGGAGGCTGGCTCTCGTCACAGGTCATCAGCGAGTTGCTGATGCGGGTGACCGACCCGTGGAAGTCTCCCTGGAACCGGGTGGTGAAGGGCAGCGGGTTCGAGGCGATGGTGTCGGCGCGCAGCTCCGGGCCCTTCGGGCCCGACCCGCGGGCGTCGGCGACCGGGCCGGACAGCAACTGTCCCGCGACGGCGGCGACGGCGACCCCCGCGATCCCGATCCGGCGGGCGATCAGACGGGAGGCGGCGGCGCGGCTGACGATGGAGGAGGGCATGCGGTCCTCTTCAGGTGGGAGGGGTTGATCACGCTTATCGGATCACAACCCACCGTCACACTCTCCTCACATTCCGCCATCGGGGTTCGCACCCACCCGAACGGCGGGCCCGCCGTCATCCATTCGAACGACAGCGGGCCCGGGGGTCCTTGACTCGGCGTCAGCCTCAGAGCACCTGGAGGTTCTTCCGCAGCTCGAAGGGGGTGACCTCGGAGCGGTACTCCTCCCACTCCTGGCGCTTGTTGCGGAGGAAGAAGTCGAACACGTGCTCGCCCAGGGTCTCGGCGACGAGCTCGCTGCGCTGCATGAGGTCGATGGCCTCGCCGAGGTTCTGCGGCATCGGCTGGATGCCGAGGGCCCGGCGCTCGGCGTCGGTGAGCGCCCAGACGTCGTCGTCGGCGCCGGGCGGGAGCTCGTAGCCCTCCTCGATGCCCTT
Source organism: Streptomyces sp. BE303 (assembly GCF_036290945.1). Lineage (NCBI taxonomy): Bacteria > Bacillati > Actinomycetota > Actinomycetes > Kitasatosporales > Streptomycetaceae > Streptomyces > Streptomyces sp. BE303. The sequence continues at coordinate 390,098 of NZ_JAQYWZ010000880.1, read as the reverse complement.
GAGGCCCGCGGCCAGGGTGACCGCGTAGGCGAGGTACGGGTTGCAGCCGGTGTCCAGCGAACGGACCTCGACCCGGGTGGAGCCCTGCTTGCCCGGCTTGTACATCGGGACGCGGATCAGCGCGGAGCGGTTGTTGTGCCCCCAGCAGATGTACGAGGGGGCCTCGCCGCCGGCGCCGGCGGTGCGCTGCGAGCCGCCCCAGATCCGCTTGTAGGAGTTCACCCACTGGTTGGTGACGGCGGCCGTCTCGGCGGCGTGCCGCAGCAGGCCGGCGATGAAGGAGCGGCCGACCTTGGAGAGCTGGTACTCCGCACCGGACTCGTGGAAGGCGTTGCGGTCGCCCTCGAACAGCGAGAGGTGGGTGTGCATGCCCGAGCCCGGGTGGTCGGAGAAGGGCTTCGGCATGAAGCTGGCGTGCACGCCCTGCTCCAGCGCGACCTCCTTCATCACCAGACGGAAGGTCATGATGTTGTCGGCGGTGGAGAGTGCGTCGGCGTACCGCAGGTCGATCTCCTGCTGGCCGGGCGCGCCCTCGTGGTGCGAGAACTCGACCGAGATGCCCATCGACTCCAGCATGGTGATCGCCTGGCGGCGGAAGTCGTGGCCCACCCCGCGCGGGGTGTGGTCGAAGTAGCCCGACTGGTCGGCGGGGATCGGCGCGGTGCCGTCGCCGGGCAGGTTCTTCAGCAGGAAGAACTCGATCTCGGGGTGCGTGTAGAAGGTGAAGCCCTGGGCGGAGGCCTTCTCCAGGGTCCGCTTCAGCACGAACCGCGGGTCGGCGAAGGAGGGCGAGCCGTCCGGCATCAGGATGTCGCAGAACATCCGGGCCGTGCCGGGCGTCTCCGAGCGCCACGGCAGGATCTGGAAGGTGGTCGGGTCCGGCTTGGCGATCATGTCCGACTCGTAGACCCGGGCGAATCCCTCGATCGCCGAGCCGTCGAACCCGATGCCCTCCTCGAACGCCTGCTCCAGTTCGGCCGGCGCCACCGCGACCGACTTCAGGAACCCCAGCACGTCGGTGAACCACAGCCGGACGAACCGGATGTCACGCTCTTCGAGCGTCCGAAGCACGAACTCCTGCTGCTTGCCCATGGGGACAGTCTCACCTCTGCTCTTTACGTTCGTGTTACGCCCGGAAACCACCCCGACAGCGACTGACCCCCATCATGGCGGATCGCCGCGGCCGAAGGCAGCGGCAACCCCGGCCGAGACATTGCGTCAGATCGACGATTACACTCGGGGGCATGCCCAATCTCCGTCTCGCCCTCTGCCAGACCGACCCGTGGGTCGGTGACATCGCACGCAACAGCGATGAGGTGGTGCACTGGACCAAGCAGGCCGTCGAGGCCGGTGCCCAGCTGGTCGCGTTCCCCGAGATGGCCCTCACCGGATACCCCGTCGAGGACCTCGCCCTGCGCCGTTCGTTCGTGGAGGCGTCCCGGTCCGGACTGGTCGAACTGGCCGAACGGCTCGCCGGCGAGGGGCTCGGCGAGGTGCCGGTGCTGGTGGGGTACCTCGGGCGGTCCGAGCAGGCCTCGCCCCGGTTCGGCCGGCCGGCGGGGTCGCCGCAGAACTGCGCGGCGGTGCTGTTCCACGGCGAGGTGGTCACCCGCTTCGCCAAGCACCACCTGCCGAACTACGGCGTGTTCGACGAGTTCCGCTGGTTCGTCCCCGGCGACCAGCTGCCGGTGCTGCGCCTGCACGGCGTGGACGTCGCGCTCGCGATCTGCGAGGACATCTGGCAGGACGGCGGCCGGGTGACCGCGGCCCGCGAGGCCGAGGCCGGTCTGCTGCTGGTGATCAACGGCTCGCCGTACGAGCGGAACAAGGACGACGTCCGGCTGGAGCTGGTGCGGCGCCGGGCCGCCGAGGCGGGCTGCGCGCTCGCGTACGTGAACATGGTCGGCGGCCAGGACGAGCTGGTCTTCGACGGCGACTCGATCGTGGTCGGCACGGACGGCGACGTGCTGGCCCGTTCGCCGCAGTTCGAGGAGCACCTGCTGGTCCTGGACCTCGACCTGCCGGCCGCCAGCAGCGACCACACCGACGGGCTGCTGCTCGCCGACGGCCTGCACCTGGTCCGCACCGAGCTGGCCGGGACGGCCGGGACGGCCGGCGCCGCGCCGGCGCCCCGGGCCGAGGTCGCGCCGCGGCTGAGCGACGAGGCCGAGATCTGGGCGGCGCTGGTCGCCGGTACCGGGGCGTACGTGCGCAAGAACGGCTTCCGCTCGGTGCTGATCGGTCTCTCCGGCGGCATCGACTCGGCGCTGGTGGCGGCCCTCGCGGTGGACGCGATCGGCGCGGAGAACGTGTACTGCGTCTCGATGCCGAGCCGCTACTCGTCGCAGCACTCCCGTGACGACGCGGCCGAGCTGGCCCGCCGCACCGGCCTGAACTTCCGGACGGTCTCGATCGCCCCGATGTTCGACGCCTACCTGGCGGCCACCGACCTGACCGGTCTGGCCGAGGAGAACCTGCAGTCCCGGCTGCGCGGCACCCTGCTGATGGCGATCTCCAACCAGGAGGGGCACATCGTGCTCGCGCCCGGCAACAAGAGCGAGCTCGCGGTCGGCTACTCCACGCTCTACGGCGACTCGGTGGGCGCGTACGGCCCGATCAAGGACGTCTACAAGTCGCTGATCTTCCGGCTGGCGCACTGGCGCAACGAGGAGGCCGAACGGCGCGGGGAGGTGCCTCCGATCCCGGAGAACACCATCAGCAAGCCGCCGTCCGCCGAGCTGCGGCCGGACCAGAAGGACACCGACTCGCTGCCCGACTACGACCTGCTGGACACCGTGCTCGGCCTCTACGTGGAGGGCGACCAGGGCCGGGACGCGATCGTGGCGGCGGGCTTCGACCCAGCGGTGGTCGACCGGGTGGTCCGGCTGGTCGACACCGCCGAGTACAAGCGGCGGCAGTACCCGCCGGGCCCGAAGATCTCGGTCAAGGGCTTCGGCCGGGACCGCCGCCTCCCGATCACCAACCGGTGGCGGCGCGGCTGACCGGGAGCGGCACGGCGGGACCGGGTCACCGGTACCGGTAGGTGGCCTACCGGTACCGGTAGGTGGCGGCCACCGCGAGGTGGTCGCTGCCGTCCCGGTCCAGGGTGCGGGAGTCGGTCGGCTTCAGGCCGCCCTTGCTCATGATCTGGTCGATCCTGGCCATCGGGAGGGCCGCCGGCCAGCTGAAGCCGAACCCGTCGCCGGCGGCGCCCTGGGCCGAGCGCATCTGCGAGGTGATCGGGGCCAGGCTGCGGTCGTTCATGGTGCCGTTGAGGTCCCCGAGCAGCAGGACCTTCTTCAGGGGGTCGGCCTGGATGGCGTCGCCGAGGGCCTGGGCGCTGGCGTCCCGCTGGTTGACGGTGAAGCCGCCCTCGGCCCTGAGCCGGACCGACGGCAGGTGCGCGACGTACACCCCGACCGGGCCCTGCGGGGTGGTGACCTGCGCGCGGAACGCCCTGGTCCAGCCCATCTTGATGTCGACCACCGCGACCTCCCCGATCGGGTACTTCGACCAGAGGCCGACGGTGCCCTCGACCGCGTGGTACGGGTAGGTGTCGGCGAGCTCGTTCTCGAAGGTGCGCCGCGCCTTCGACTCCAGCTCCTGCAGCGCGACGATCTGCGCGCCGGACTCCTCCAGCAGCCGTACGGTGCTCGGCAGGTCGGTGTTCCCGGCGGCCACGTTGTGGCTGAGGACCGTCCAGTCGCCGGCTCCGCCGCTCTTGTCGGTGAGCAGGCCGCCGAACAGGTTGACCCAGATCGCCACCGGCAGCAGCAGGGCGATCAGTGCGGTGGCCGAGCGCCGCAGCAGGGCGGGGACGAGCAGCACCGGCACGGCCAGGCCGAGCCAGGGCAGGAAGGTCTCCAGCAGGCTGCCCAGGTTGCCGACGCTGTTCGGCACCTCGGCGTGGAACGCCAGCAGCGCCGCGGTCAGCAGGGCCAGGGCGGCGACCACCAGGCCGCGTCGCCAGGTACGGCTCCCCCGGGCGTCCCGGCCCCAGCCGCGCAGGGCGAGGAAGCCGGGCGCCGGGCGCCGGGCGGACCCTTGGTCACCGGCCTCCGCCGCCGCCATGAGATCCGTCCTGTCCGCCTGCGCCATACCGTGGCTCCCGTCTTTCACGCCGTCTGTCCGGTCCGATGTCCGCCGCCGCCGAGCGGCGGGCGACGTGCCGGACTGGTGCCGGTTTGGTCGGATTCCCGGCTCAGCCTATGCCGGGACAGACGTCCGGCCGATGGACCGGGGTTCCGGCGCGGCCGGGTTTGGTGAGCCATGCCACGTCGACCCGGGCGGACCGGCGACGCGGGCCGGTGACCGGACCGACGGCGGCCGGGTCACGGCCCGCCCCGGCCCCGCCGGGGTGGTTCAGGAACCCCCGGCGCGGAACGCCGGGCCGCCGAGTCCCTCCAGGACGGCGTCGACCATCCGGACCGCCAGCTCCGGGTCCTCCAGGTCGGAGTCGTCCCAGAGGATGCTGCGGGCGAGGATCGGCCCGAGCAGCATGTCGCCGAGCAGCTCCTCGTCGAGGTCGGACCGGAGCAGACCGTCCGCGACTCCCCGGCGGACCACCTGCCGGGCCAGCTCCCGGCGCGGGCCGATCACCCGTTCGCGGTACGCGGTGTGCAGCTCGGGCCAGCTCTGCATCTGCCCGAGCGCGACCTTGAGCACCCAGCGGGAGCGCTTGGCCAGGCCCCGCATCCGCATGTACTCGACCATCGCGATCAGGTCGTCGCGCGCGGAGCCGCCGCTCGACTCGGGGACCGGCGCCTCCATCCGGTGGAGCATGTCGACCAGCAGGGCCTCCTTGTTGGGCCAGCGCCGGTAGATGGTGGCCTTGCCGACGCCGGCGGCGGTGGCGATGCCCTCGATGGTCAGCGCGGACAGGCTGGTGCCGGCCGCCATCAGCTCCTCGACCGCGGCGAAGATGGCCTGCTCGGCGGCCTCGCTGCGGGGTCGGCCGCGCCGCGGCCCGACGGAGGCCGGCTCGGCCGTGGGGTCCGTCTTCATCCCGCTCTTCTCCCTGGCTCCTCGCGGACACACGACGTCGCTCCACTCCCGGTTCTCCCGCCCACGACCGGGACGGGCCGAGACCCCGGTACGGACGGCGGCCCCGCCGCTCCGGACGTTCCGAAGCGGGCAGGGCCCCCATTCTCGCTCAGCGGTGCCGCAGGTCAGACGCCCGCCGTTACGGCCGGGCGCCCACCGGCACGGTCCGGAGCCCACCGGCACGGGCGGGCACCCGCCGGAACGGTCAGGCGTCCGCGACGGCGGACTTCCGGTCCGGGCCGCTCTGGCCGGGGAGCCGCTGCCCGCCGGCCGCCGCCGCGCCCGGACCGTCCTGCCCCGCCGGCCCGCCCGCCGGGCCGCCGGCCGGCACCCGGCCGGGGAGCAGGAACCAGGCCAGCAGGGCCCCGACGGCGAGGATCCCGGCCGAGAGCCCGGCCACCACGTGCATGGCGTGGATGAAGGAGTCGTTCGCCGGGCCGATCAGGTCCTGGCCCTTCTCCCCGAGCCTCCCGGCGACGGCCCGGGTGGCCTCCAGCGACTCGCCCGCCTTCTCCCGCAGCTCCTCGGTGGGCAGCTGCGCCAGCCGGTCGGACATGCCGTCGCGGTAGACGGCGGAGAGCACGGCGCCGAGCACCGCGACCCCGAGCGAACCGCCGACCTGGCGGAACGTGTTGTTGACCGCCGAGCCGGCACCGGCCTTCTCGCGCGGCAGCGAGCCCATGATCGCGACGGTGACCGGCGGCATGACGTGCGCCATGCCGGTGCCCATCAGCAGGCCGAGCACGACCAGCACCCAGATCGGGGTGGTGGCGCTCAGCAGCATGTAGCCGAGGAAGCCGGCCGTCATCAGGACCATGCCGCCGGCGCAGGTGGCGCGGACGCCGAACCGGTCGACCACCAGGCGGGCCCGCGGGGCGAACAGCAGCTGGGCGACCGCCAGCGGCAGCATCAGCAGGCCGGCCTGCAGCGCGGTGTACTCGCGCACGCTCTGGATGTAGAAGACGCCGAAGAACGAGACGCCCATCAGCCCGAAGAAGACCACGCCGATGACGACCACGGAGGCGCTGAAGACCCTGTTGCGGAACCAGCTGATGTCCAGCGCGGGACTCTCGGTGCGGCTCTCGAAGACCACGAAGGCGGCCAGCGCCACCACACCGAGCAGGACCGGTCCCCAGGCCTCGACGACCGTGAAGTCGGCCAGCTCGCCGCCCTTGATGATGCCGTAGATCAGCGCCACCAGGCCGATGATGGAGAGCAGCACGCCGATCGGGTCGAGCCGGCCCGGCTTCGGGTCCTTGGACTCGGGGACGAGCAGCACCATCGCGACGAGCGCGACGATCACCACCGGCACGTTGATCAGGAAGACCGAGCCCCACCAGAAGTGCTCGATCAGCAGGCCGCCGGTGATCGGGCCGATGGCTATGGCCAGGCCGACGGCGCCGGCCCAGATGCCGATCGCCTTGGGCTGCTCGGACCGCTCGAAGACGTTCATGATGATGGCGAGCGTGGCGGGCATCGCCAGCGCACCGCCGACACCCATCAGCGCGCGGTAGCCGATGAGTTCGGCCGGCGTGCTGGCCATCGCGGAGAGCAGCGAGGCGATCCCGAAGACCGCCATGCCGGCCAGCAGGGCCCGCTTCCGGCCGAAGCGGTCACCGAGCAGGCCGGAGGTGAACAGCAGCCCGGCGAAGACCAGGGTGTACGAGTTGATCGACCATTCGAGGTCGCTCTGGCTGGCGCCGATCCCGGTGGGCGCCGGCGACGCGATGGTCTTCATCGCGACGTTGAGGATCGAGTTGTCGAGCACGACGACGAGCAGGGCGAGCACGAGAGTGCCCAGGATCGCCCAGCGCCGGCGGTGGATGGCTTCCGACACGCGGGGTGGCGCGGCTGCGGTGGTCATTGGTTTTCCCGTCCGTGGTACGGCGTGACACTGGCGGGTATTTCCGAGCCGCTTACGTCTCGTAACCCCCTCGGTCAGCGTAGCGTCCTTTTCGATACGAGACGAATCCGTTTCGTAAAGACCGGGCAAAGCTCCGCACCCGGCACGCGCCCGTCACGCCCGGTCCGCCCCCGGGGGTCCGGTGTGTCCTGGATCGCACCGGACGGCTTGCGCGCCTCTTTGCGCCCGCGCCGGGGCGTGCAAGCATGGAGGGGATCCGGGGACGCCGCACGGCGCCACGAGACGACAACCTTTCAGGAGCCTGTTCGATGAACGCTTCTTCGCCTTCGCCTGCCCAGAACCAGGCGTCGACCGCCACCCTCTACGGTGGGGTCACCAATCGCCGCGTCACCGTCCGCGACCTCTCCGGCGCCAAGCAGCGCGGTGAGAAGTGGTCGATGCTGACCGCCTACGACGCCCTCACCGCGGGCGTCTTCGACGAGGCCGGCACCCCCGTTCTGCTGGTCGGCGACTCCGCCGGCAACTGCCACCTCGGCTACGAGACCACCGTGCCGGTGACCATGGACCAGATCGTCATGCTGGCCGCCGCCGTCGTCCGCGGCACCAAGCGGGCGATGATCGTCGCCGACCTGCCGTTCGGCTCGTACCAGGAGTCCCCGGCCCAGGCCATGCACAACGCGGTCCGGCTGATGAAGGAGGCCGGGGTCGGCGCGGTCAAGCTGGAGGGCGGCGAGCGCAGCGCCCGCGCGATCGAGCTGCTGGTCGAGGCCGGTATCCCGGTGATGGCGCACATCGGGCTCACCCCGCAGTCGGTGCACGCGCTCGGCGGATACCCGGTCCAGGGCCGCGGCGACGAGGCGGCGCACCAGCTGCTGCGCGACGCCAAGGCCGTGCAGCAGGCCGGCGCCTTCGCGGTGGTCCTGGAGGCGGTGCCCGCCGAGCTGGCCGCCCGGGTCACCGAGCAGCTCGCCGTCCCGACCGTCGGCATCGGCGCGGGTGCGGACACCGACGCGCAGGTCCTCGTCTGGACCGACATGGCCGGCATGACGGCGGGCCGGGTGCCCAAGTTCGTCAAGCAGTACGCCGACCTGCGGGCCGTCCTCGGCGAGGCCGCCCGCGAGTTCGCCGCGGACGTGCAGTCCGGTGCCTTCCCCGCCCCGGAGCACACCTTCCACTGACGCGAACCGCGCCCGGGGTCCCGTCGGCCGGCCGACGGGACCCCGGGCGCGGCGCATCCGCACGAGGGCACGCCGCACGAGGGCACACCGGCCGACGGCACACCGGCCGGGTCCGCGGCGCGGGTGCACCGCCGGCGGGATGACAGCAGGCCGACAGCGGCCGGCGGACTCCGCGGGGGGAGGGACCGGACGCTGACAGCGGGCTGACAGCGGGGCCGGACAACCTAGGGGCATGACACGAATCGCCACCGCCCCGAACGACCGGGGGCCCGCCGCGGGAAATGCCGTCGAGGTCCGCGGCATCGTCAAGCACTTCGGCGCCACCAAGGCGCTCGACGGTGTCGACCTCACCGTCCGCGAGGGAACCGTGCTCGGCGTGCTCGGCCCCAACGGCGCCGGCAAGACCACCCTGGTCCGCGTTCTCTCCACCCTGATCAAGCCCGACGCCGGCACCGCCTTCGTCGGCGGCTTCGACGTCCTGCGCCAGCCCAAGCAGCTGCGCCGCACGATCGGCCTCACCGGCCAGTACGCCTCCGTCGACGAGATGCTCTCCGGCTACGAGAACCTCTACCTGATCGGCCGGCTGCTCGACCTCTCCCGCAAGGACGCCAAGGCCCGCGCCGCCGAACTGCTGGAGCGGTTCTCGCTCACCGACGCCGCCAAGCGGGTCGCCAAGACGTACTCCGGCGGCATGCGCCGCCGCCTCGACCTGGCCGCCTCGATGATCGGCCGCCCCCGGGTGCTCTACTTGGACGAGCCCACCACCGGCCTGGACCCGCGGACCCGCAACGAGGTCTGGGACGAGGTGCAGCGGATGGTCTCCGAGGGCTCCACCGTGCTGCTCACCACCCAGTACATGGAGGAGGCCGAGCAGTTGGCCGACGAGCTGACCGTCATCGACCGCGGCCGCGTGATCGCGGCCGGCGGGGTGGCCGAGCTCAAGGCCCAGGTCGGCGGCCAGACCCTCCAGGTCCGCCCGACGCACCGCGCCGAGCTGCCCGAGATGGCCCGCTGCCTGCACGACAGCGGCATAGCCACCGCCACCTTCTCCACCGACACCGGCCTTCTCTCCGTGCCGATCACCGGCGAGGAGCAGCTCACCGCCGTGGTCGGGGTCCTCGGCACCCGCGGGTTCGCCATCGCCGGCATCGACACCAAGGTGCCCAGCCTCGACGAGGTCTTCCTCGCCATCACCGGCAAGCCCGCGGACCGTCCGGCCCGCGTGGACTCCGTCCCCAGCCTCGCCAAGGAGCCCGTCGCATGACCACCGCCACGCTCACGCCCTCCCGGGCGGAGGACACCCGGATCGGCCTCTCCGGCCACCTGCGGCACGTCGGCGCGCTGACCCGCCGCAACCTGATGCGGATCAAGGCCGACCCCGAGTCGATGTTCGACGCGGTGCTGATGCCGATCATCTTCACCGTGCTGTTCGTCTACGTCTTCGGCGGCGCCATCTCGGGCGGCCAGGACGCCTACAAGCAGTACATGATCCCCGGACTGCTCGGGCAGACCGGCATCACCCTGGCGATGGCGGTCGGCACCGGTCTGAACAGCGACTTCCAGACCGGGGTGATGGACCGGTTCCGCACCCTGCCGATCGGCCGCTCGTCCGTGCTGCTCTCCAAGATCGGCGCGGAGACCTGCCGGGCGCTCGTCTCCTTCACCATCCTGATCGGGTTCGCGCTGATCCTCGGGTTCGAGGTGAAGACCGGCCCGCTGGAGGTCCTGGCCGCGATCGGTCTGTCGCTGCTGTTCGGGATGTCCGTCGTCTGGATCTCGATGCTGCTCGGCATGGCGCTGAAGAGCGCCCAGGCCGTCCAGGGGGTTTCCATGCTGGTCCTGATGCCGCTCCAGTTCGGCAGCTCCATCTTCGCGCCGACCGACACCATGCCCGGCTGGCTGCAGTCCTTCACCAAGGTCAACCCGCTCTCCGCGCTGGCCGACGCCTGCCGCCACCTGCTGAACGGCGACGGGCCGGTGGCCCACCCGGTGCTCATCGTGCTGGCCTGGTCGGTCGGCATCACCGCGGTCTTCGCGCCGCTCGCCGTGGCCCGCTTCCGCAAGCGGACCTGAGCGGCGCACCCGATGCGGCCCGGGGACGTCCGGGGGGACCTCCCCGGGGCCGCGCCACAGGACAGGCCGGCCGGGCCGGGGGGACGGGACGGAACCCCCGGCGCGGTCGGCCGAACCGGCCGGTCCGGCCGGCCGGTCGGATCAGCCGGCCGGGCGGACCGGCCCGCCGGCTCCGTCGTCGGGCCAGAGGGCCAACCGGTCGAGCAGCTCTCCGCTCTCCGTCACCGACAGCCCGTGCCCCTCGGCGAAGGCCGCCTCGAACGCCTCGTCACCGAGCATCCCGCGCAGGCTCCGCTCGGCCCGCACCCGCTCGACCCGGTCCAGGTAGCCGCCCTTCGGCCCGCTCAGCCCGGCGTGCGCGCCGAGCAGCGTCGCCGCCCGGCGGGCCGGCTCGTGGTCCCCGTCGCGCTGGGCGAAGGCGTCCAGCACCCCGATCACGGGCGGCATCATCATCACCGACATCTGCTCGATGAAGCCGCTCGCGCGGTCCTGCACCGTACGGAGCAGCTGTCGCCCCTGGGAGACGAGGTCGATCCCCTGCTCCGGATCCCCGGCGAGCGCGGTGATCCAGCCACGGGTGACCGCCAGCATCCCGCCCATCACGTCCGGGGCGAACATGCCGAGCCTGCTCCAGTTCAGCTGGTCCAGCTCCGCGAGGGCCTCGTCGTAGGCGCCGCGATGGGTGGCGAGGCCGCAGAGCATCATCCGGCCGAACAGCAGGGCGCCGTTGGCCGCCTGGTTCTGGCCCGGCTCGACCCCGGCCAGCGTCGACCGGATCAGCCGCTCCCCCTCGGCCAGGTCCCTGCCCAGCATGGCGGAGCCCATGTGGACCCGGAGCATCGGCACCTCCTGCGGCGCACCCAGCTCCTCGGCCAGCTCGATCGCCCGCCGGTAGGCCTCGACGGCCTCCTCCGCGCGGCCCTCGTTGGCCAGCGACTCGCCGCGCGCGGCCAGCGCCTGGGACATCCCCCAGCGGTCGCCGGCCCGGCGGAACAGCTCCAGCGACTCCTCGCCGTCCCGGACGCTCTGCTCGGCGCCGTTCGGCCAGTCGTTCATCATCTTGGCCCGGATCTGCAGGATGAACGCCAGGTCGCCGGCCGCGCCGTACACCCGGCAGCCCTCGACCGCCTCGTCCAGCATCGTCTTCAGCCGGCCGAGCTCGCCGACCAGGAAGGCGCCGAAGACCCGCATCAGCCCGGGGAAGCGGTAGGACTGCGGGAGGTCCGGGGTGTAGACCTCGGTGATCCGGCGCGCGGAGGAGATCGCCACCGGATCGGCCAGCACGTCCAGGCTCCCCTCGAACAGGCTGGCCAGCCGGTAGATGACGACCGCCCGGCGGGCCTCCGCGACGGCCTTCTCGGGCATCGGCGGCGAGTACTCCAGCACCCGCAGCTCCAGCGGCACCGGTGCGGGGGCGTCCGGGGCGAACGGGTCCGGGCCGATCGCCAGCACCGCGTCGTACCAGCCCCGGGCCTCCAGGCTGAAGCCGCGCAGCGACCAGTACCAGCTCATGCCCAGGGCGAGGACCAGCGCCTCGCCCTCGTCCTGCCGGTCGACGGCCCGGCGCAGCGCGGCCCGGATGTTGTCGTGCTCCCGTTCCAGCACGGTCAGCCAGCTCAGCTGCTCCGGGCCGTGGATGCTCAGGTCGGCGATCCGGACCAGCTCGCGGAAGTGGGCGACGTGGCGGCGCTCGGTCGCCTCCGCCTCCCCCGCCTCGGCGAGCCGCTCGTCCGCGTACTCGTGGATGGTCTCCAGCATCCGGTAGCGCGGCGGGCCGTCCCCGCCGAGGTCGGCGACCAGCAGCGACTTGTCGACCAGCGAGAACAGCAGGTCGGCGAACTCCTCGCGGGGCACCTCGGTCTCGTCCGAGCAGACCTCCTCGGCGTCCTCCAGGGTCCAGCCGCCGGCGAACACCGCGAGCCGGCGCAGCACCGCGCGTTCGCGCTTGCCGAGCAGGTCCCAGCTCCAGTCGACGACCGCGCGCAGCGTCTGCTGGCGCGGCAGCAGGGTGCGGCTCCCGGCGGTGAGCAGCGCGAACCGGCCGTCCAGCCGGTCGGCGATCTGCCGGGCCGTCATCACCCGCAGCCTGGCGGCGGCCAGTTCGATGGCGAGGGGCAGGCCGTCCAGGCGCCGGCAGATCTCGGCGCAGGCCTCCGGGTCGCTCCGCGGGTCGAAGCCGGGGCGGGCGGCGGCGGCGCGTTCGGCCAGCAGCCGCAGCGCCACCGGGTCGGGCAGCGGCTCGACCGGCAGGACGGTCTCGCCGGGCACGCCGAGCGGCTCGCGGCTGGTGGCCAGCACGGTCAGGCCGGGGCACTCGGCGAGCAGGGTGTCGGCGAGGTCGGCGGCTGCCTGGATCAGGTGCTCGCAGTTGTCGAGGACGAGCAGCATCCGGCGGCGGCCGCAGTGCTCGACCAGCCGGCGCACCGGGTCGTCGCCGCGGTGCTCGATCACGTCGGCGACCATGCTGCCGGCGGTGTGCAGGACGGTCTCGCGCAGTCCGAGCGCCGAGACCACCGCGCCCGGTACCGCGTCCGGGCGTTCCAGCGGGGCGAGTTCGGCCAGCCAGACGCCGTCCGGCCAGTGTCCGACGCCCTGTTCGAGCCGGCCGGCCTCGATCGAGAGCCGGGTCTTGCCGGAGCCCCCGGGGCCGGTCAGGGTGACCAGCCGACTGGCCCCCAGCGCGGCCCGCAGGGCGGCGAGGTCGTTCTCCCGGCCGACGAAGCTGGTGAGCCGGCCGCGCAGGTTGCCGGCGCTGCGGACGGGCGGCGCCGGTTCGGCACCGGTCGCGGGGCCTGCCCCGGCGGCAGGGCCGGAGGCGGCGCCGGACACGGCGCCGGACACGGGAGTCGCGTCCGCTGCCCCGGCGGGCCCGCCGGCGGGTGATCTGACGGCCTCGGCAGGAGTCAGCAACTCGGCGTACAGGGACTGCAGTTGGCGGCCCGGGTCGACACCGAGCTCGTCCGCCAGCACGCGGCGGGTGTGGTCGTAGTGGCGCAGCGCCTCGGCCGTCCGGCCGCTCTCGTGCAGCGCCCGGACCATCAGGTACTGCACCGGCTCGTCCAACGGCTGCCGCTCGGTGAGCTCGGCGAGTTCGGCGACGAGCTCGGCGGCCCGGCCGAGGCCGAGGTCGGCGGTGATCCGGTGCCGGCGGGCCTCCTCGCGCTGAGCCTCCAGCCGGGTGGCCGGGCCGCTGCGGTCCGGCAGGTCGGCGAGGGCCGGGCCGCGCCAGAGCGCCAGAGCGGCCCGCAGCCGTTCGGCGGCCGAGACGTGGTCGCCCTGCTCCAGGGCGCCGCGGCCCTCACCGGCCAGCCGCTGGAACTCGGCGAGGTCGGTGTCCGGGTCGGTCAGCCAGTACCCGGCCGGGCCGGATCCGACCTGGTCGCGGCCGATGGTCCGGCGCAGCCGGCCCACCAGGGTCTGCAGCGCGGCCGAGGAGTCCTGCGGCGGCTCGGCGTCCCACACCTCGTCCACCAACAGGTCGGCCGGCACCGGCCGCCCCTGCCGCAGCGCGAGCGCCGCGAGGAGCGCGCGCAGCCGCGCACCGCCGAGTGGAACCGGGGTGCCGTCGTCGTGGTGGGCGGTGGTGGTGCCGAGGATGCCGTAGTGCACCGCACCATTCTGGTCGATCGGCGCCGCGCCCACGCACATTTGTCCGGGGCCGCCCGTCCCGCCCCTCCGCCCGCCCGCCTCCTCCGCCTTTCCCCCGCCTTCCCTCCACCTTGCGTCCCTGCGCGCGGAACCCGACGCGGGGCTCCGTTCGTTCACTCGGAACGGCTTGTCCGGCGGCGGGCCTGCCCGGCATGATCGACCCTTGCCCGCATTCCGGACCCGCGCACCCCGTCCCCAGACTCCCGGAGCTCCCACGCCATGACCTTCGCCGCCACGCAGCGCTCACGCAGCGAGGACCGCCGGATCAGCCCGGTGTTCTGGGTGCTGCTCGCGATCCTCGTCACCTCCGGCTGGGCGGTCTCCCAGGGGTACGGCAACGCCCGGTTCGGCGTCTTCCTGTTCGTGGTGGCCGGCTGGATGGTCTCGCTCTGCCTCCACGAGTACGCGCACGCGCGGACCGCGCTGCACGGCGGCGACCTCACCGTCGGCGCCAAGGGCTACCTGACCCTCAACCCGCTCAAGTACGCCAACGTGCTGCTCAGCTTCGTGCTGCCGATCGTCTTCGTGCTGCTCGGCGGCATCGGCCTGCCCGGCGGCGCGGTCTGGATCGAGCGGCACCGGATCCAGGGACGCCTCAAGCACAGCCTGATCTCGGCGGCCGGACCGCTGGTGAACCTGGCCGCCGCCGTGCTGCTGCTGGTCCCGGTGGGCGCCGGCTGGCTGGACGACCCCAAGGTGCACGCGGTCTGGAACGGCTACGAGCTGAACGTCTCGCCGCTGGCGCTGGGGCTGGGCTTCCTCGGCATGCTGCAGCTGAGCGCGACCCTGCTCAACCTGCTGCCGATCCCCGGCCTGGACGGCTACGGGATCCTCGAACCCTGGCTCTCGCACAAGACGCGGCGGGCCATCGAGCCCTTCGCGCCGTACGGCATGCTGGCGGTCTTCGCCCTGCTCTGGCAGCCCGAGGTGAACCACTGGTTCTTCGAGGCCGTCTACGGCGTGATGGAGCTGCTCGGCGTCGACCGGATCTACCCGCAGCTGGGCCACGAGCTGTTCATGTTCTGGAAGGACTGACGCCCGGGGCCGACAGCACCCGGGGCCGACAGCGCCCGGGAGCCCGGAGCCGCCGCCCGCGCCTACGCGCCCTGGGCGGCCCGCTCGGCGGCGGCCCGGGTCTGCTTCTCGCGGCGCAGGTTCATCCAGAGCACGTTGCTGGCGATGCCCGCCAGCGGGAGCCAGATCAGGCCCAGCCACCACCCCTGCACCAGGGAGACCACGGAGGCGGCCAGCGCGAGGACGACGACGATCGAGGCGAGCAGGGACGTGCGGGGCATGGCGGGGGTCTCCTAGGACCGGGGGACGGACGGCCCCCATTGTCGCCGACCTCACCTCCGGACCGGGTCCAGGGGTGAGGCCGACGCTCCGGTGCGACGGTAGGACGGTAGGACGGGCGGGCGGTACGACGAGCCGACCGCAGGCCACTCCGGCGGGCCGGACCCCGGCGGCCGGCCCGCCGAGGACCGGACCCCGGGACCGGGGCGCCGGGGCGCCTGGGGGACCGGGGGGCCGGGGCGCCCGGCGATCAGACGTCGGTGATCCGCAGACCCGCGTGCGCCTTGTACCGGCGGTTGACCGAGATCAGGTTGGCGACCAGCGACTCCACCTGGTGCGCGTTGCGCAGCCGGCCCGCGAAGATGCCGCGCATACCGGGGATCCGCCCGGCCAGCGCCTGCACGATGTCGGTGGCGGCCCGCTCCTCGCCGAGCACCATCACGTCGGTGTCGATCTGCTCGACGGACTCGTCCTGCAGCAGCACCGCCGAGAGGTGGTGGAACGCGGCGGTGACCCGGGAGTCCGGAAGCAGGGCGGCTGCCTGCTGGGCGGCGCTGCCCTCCTCCGGGACGAGCGCGAAGGCGCCCTGCTTGTCGAAGCCGAGCGGGTTGACGCAGTCCACCACGATCTTGCCGACGAGCTCCTCGCGGAGCGCGGTGAGCGTGGCGGCGTGGCCGTCCCAGGGCACCGCGACGATCACGATGTCACTCTCCCGGGCGGTGGTGGCGTTGTCGGCGCCGCGTACTCCGAGGCCGAGCTCGGCCGCCGAGGCCTCCGCGCGGGCCGCGTCACGCGAACCGATGATCACCTGCTGACCGGCCTTGGCCAGCCGGTGGGCCAGCCCCCGCCCCTGGTCGCCGGTGCCGCCGAGGACACCGACCACCAGCTGCGAGACGTCCGGCAACTCGTGGGCCGGGTTTGTCGCTGAATCGAGGGAAGTCATGGGCCGATCCTGCCAAACCGGCGGCCCGCCGCGACATCCTGTCGGCCATGGACGCGGTGAGAGTTTCGGCACTCCGGGAGCGGCTGGCCGGAAGTGGCTGGCTGGAAGCGGTCGGAGGCTTCGCCGGCGCGCTGCGGCAGGCGGTCTCCCGGCGCGGCGCCGACGGGCTGCTACTGGTCGGCACCGAGGGGTACGAGCCCTGGCACCTGGCGGCCCACCTGGAGGACGAGGCCGCCTGGTCGGACGTCCCCCGGCTGGCCCCGACCCTGCTGCGGCACCGGGTGCCGGACCGGGCGCCGGCCCACCTGGCGCACGGCCTGCGCCGGCTGACCGAGGCCGGTCGCGGGGCGACGGTCCTGGTGGTCGCCCCGACGACGGCCGGCGCGCCGCTGTTGGAGCGGGTGCACGACGCCCGCCGGAAGGGCGCCACGGTGCTGACGATGGACGGGGCGATGGACGGGGCGCCGGACCGGGCCCTGCGGGGCGGGCCGGGTGGCCCCGACGGCGTGGTCCCCGGCCTCCCCGGTCCGGCCGGTACGAGCGGTCCGGCCGGTACGAGCGGCCTCGCCGGCGCGAGCGGCCTGGCCGACCTCGCCGCCCTGGCGCACCGGCGGCTGGCCGTCGGCACCGCCGAGGAGGAGCCCTTCGACCTGGCCCAGCACCTGGTCAGCGCCGCCGCGGGGCAGGCCCGGGCCCGGCGGTCGGCGCTCGACCGGCTGGCCGCCCTCGCCGGCCGGCTCACGGAGGGCCCCGCGATCAGCCGCTGGTGAGCGCCACGGCCGCGCCACAGCGGCCCGCCCCCGGGAGACGTCGCCCCGCAGGGAGACTCCGGGGAGGCCCGGGCCACGTCCGGGGCACGTCCGGGGCACGTCCGGGGCGCGTCAGGCCGGGCGAAAACCTGTTGCGACGCGGCGGATCACCCGCCGAAGATGGTCGTTCGTGAACGATGCCGACCATCCTCCGAGCGGTCGGGCGCGCTCCCTGCTGCGCTCGGTCGCCCCCGACCTCACCCCCTGGCGCTCCTCCCGGGACTTCCGCCTGCTCTGGTTCTCCGGCTGTGTGACCAGTCTGGGCAGCTTCCTGACGTACGTCGCCCTCCCTGTGCAGATCAAGGAACTGACCGACTCCTACGTCGCGGTCGGCCTGATCGGCGCCTTCGAGCTGGTCCCGCTGATCGTCTTCGGCCTCTGGGGCGGCGCCCTCGCCGACGCCCTGGACCGTCGCCGGCTGGTCCTCTTCGCCGAGGCCGGGCTCGGGGTGCTGAGCGCCCTGCTGCTGCTCAACGCGCTGCTGCCGACGCCCGTGCTCTGGCCGATCTACCTGGTGGCGGCGCTGGTCGCCGCCGCCGACGGCCTGCAGCGCCCGGCTCTGGACTCGCTCACCCCGCGGATCGTCCCGCACGACCAGCTGACCGCCGCCTTCGCGCTCAACTCCCTGTACCGCAACGTCGGTTCCGTGGCCGGCCCGGCGCTGGCCGGCGTCATCGTGGCGTTCGCCGGGGTGCAGACCGCGTACGCGCTGGACGTGCTGACCTTCGGCGCCTCGCTGTTGCTGCTCGCCCGGATCCGGGCCGTGCCGCCGCCCACCGGTGCCGAGAAGCCGACCCTCCGGGCGGTGCTCACCGGCGTGAAGTACGCCTGGAGCCGCAAGGACCTGCTGGGCACCTACGCCATCGACCTGGTCGCCATGCTGTTCGCCTTCCCGGTGGCGATCTTCCCGTTCCTCGCCTCGGACCTGTCCGCGGACTGGGCGCTCGGCCCGATGTACGCGGCCTCGGCGGTCGGCGCCCTGGCCGTCTCGGCGACCAGCGGCTGGACGTCCCGGATCCACCGGCACGGCCGGATGCTGGTGCTGGCCGCCCTCGGCTGGGGCGCGGCGATCACGCTGGCCGGGTTCTCCGGCTCGGTCTGGCTGGTGCTGCTCTGCCTCGCCATGGCCGGTGGCGCCGACCAGATCAGCGGCATCGCGCGCTCCACCATGTGGAACCAGTCCATCCCGGACGAGGTGCGCGGCCGGATGGCCGGGGTGGAGCTGCTCAGTTACTCGGTCGGTCCGCAGCTCGGCCAGGTCCGGGCCGGCGGAATGGCCGGCCTGGTCGGTGTCCGCGCCTCGGTCTGGGCCGGCGGCGTCGCCTGCGTGGTGGGCGTGGTCGCACTCGCCGCGGCCCTGCCCAGCCTGCTCGGCTACGACGACCGCACCGACCCGAACGCCGCCGCCGTCCGCGCGGAGCACGAGCGGGCCGCGGCGCAGCGGGAGGAGAGCGAGCGGGCACCGGCGCGGCAGGGGGCCGCCGGCGCCTGAGGCCGTCCGCCCTGCCGTCGCGCCGGGACCGCGGGGCGCGCGGCCTCCGCGCCGGCAGGACCCCGGGGCACCGCGCTGCCGCCCGGCCCGGCGGGATCCGGAGGAGCGGGCCTACGGCCGGTCGGCGTCCCCGGCGTCCGCGGCGCTCCCGGTCCCGCCCTGCGGCCGGTCGTTCCACTGCGGGTCGTTCTTCCACTCCCGGTTGCGGAGCTCGGCGGTCTCCAGCGCGTGCGCCGCCTCCTCGCGGGTGGCGTACGGGCCGAGGCGGTCCTTGGCCGGGCACTCCGGCCCCTCCTCGACCTTGCCGTGCTTGATGCAGTAGAACCACTCACCGGGCTTGCCGGTCGGCTTGTTGCGGTGGAATCCCAGAGGCATGGCGGTCACTTCCGTTCGGCGGCTGCGTCGTAGCGATCATTCCCCGGCCGGACTCCGTCCGCACACCCGGCGACAGGTGCTGCCATAGACTCGCGGCCATGGCTCTCGTACCCGGCATCCAGTCCCCCACCCGCAAGGTCCCGGCGAACATCGCGCGCCCCGAGTACGTCGGGAAGCCCGCTCCGACGCCGTACACCGGGCCCGAGGTGCAGACCGCCGAGACGATCGAGAAGATGCGGATCGCCGGCCGGATCGCCGCACAGGCGATGGCCGAGGCGGCCAAGCTGATCGCGCCCGGAGTCACCACGGACGCGCTCGACGCCGTCGCCCACACCTACATGTGCGACCACGGGGCCTACCCGTCGGACCTCGGCTACCGGGGCTTCCCCAAGTCGGTCTGCACCTCGATCAACGAGGTCATCTGCCACGGCATCCCGGACTCGACCGTCCTCCAGGACGGCGACATCGTCAACATCGACGCCACCGCCTACATCCACGGGGTGCACGGCGACCTCAACGCCACCTACCTCTGCGGCGACGTCGACGAGGAGTCCCGGCTGCTGGTCGAGCGGACCCGGGAGTCGCTCGACCGGGCGATCAAGGCGGTCAAGCCCGGCCGCCGGATCAACGTGATCGGCCGCGTCATCGAGTCCTACGCCAAGCGCTTCGACTACGGCGTGGTGCGGGACTTCACCGGCCACGGCATCAACACGTCGTTCCACTCCGGCCTGATCATCCCGCACTACGACAGCGAGCGGGCCACCGAAGTGATCAAGCCGGGGATGACCTTCACCATCGAGCCGATGCTCACGCTGGGCACCTACGACTACGAGATCTGGCCGGACGGCTGGACCGTCGTCACCAAGGACCGCAAGCGGACCGCCCAGTTCGAGCACACGCTGGTCGTCACGGCGGACGGCGCCGAGGTCCTCACCCTTCCGTAGCGGGGAAGGCGTTCCCGCCGGGGCCGCGCCGAAGGGGCGCGGTCCGGGCGGGGCAGAACGTGGGCGGGGACGGGCTCGGCGGGCCGGCTACCCGATCAGCCACTGCTCCTCGGCGACCGCGCCCACCTCGGTGCAGGCGTCGGTCAGCACGTCCAGCACGCGCAGCGAGTCCGGCAGCGGCTGCTCGGGCCCGCGCAGCCACCGCACCTCCGAGCCGTCCGGCAGCGCGGCCGGCGGGAGCAGGGTGTACGAGCCGCGGCAGTGCCACCGCAGGCCGGGGTGTTCGGACATGGTGTCCGGGGTGGAGTCCAGGGCGCTCGGCCACCACTCGTCCTCGTCCACCGGGGTACCCCGGGTGGCGGTGAAGAACAGGTAGCGGTCCTCGCCGACGGCGGCGACCGGGCCGTCCACGCCGAGCGCGGTGAGCCGCTCCAGGGCGAGCCGCCCGGCCTCGGCCGGCACGTCCAGGACGTCGTGCGCGCGGCCGGTGGCGGTGATGAAGTTGGCCTGCGGGTCTCGGGAGAGCCAGCGGGCGAGTTGTTCCGGGTCGGTGGTGGCCTGGGTCTGCCAGGCGAACGAGACCGGGTGCCGGGCGGGCGCCGGACAGGCGACCCGGTCACAGGAACATCGGTAGCCGGCCGGATGCGCGGCGGGCGCCAACGGGAAGCCGGCGCGGACGGCGCCGAGCAGCTGGTCCAGTCTGGCGGCGGGACTGTCCGTGTCCGCCGCCCGGGCCCGCTCACGGTCACGCTTCTGCCACCAGGTCGTCCACCTGCTGCCGGATTCCATCGGGCCCCTTCCGTGCGTCGCCGTGCCTGGTGTGACACAGCGTTCGACGTACCACTCCGACGCAACGCACGGCGCCCCCCGCTGCTTCCCCGGGTGGTGCTCGGCCCTGCAGTCCCGCGCCCTGCCGACCGGTGCCGGGGTTGCCGGACGGCCGACGCCGGGGTCACGGTACGGAGTCACGGCAGCACGACGGCTGCGGCTCGGCGGCCCGGCGGGCACGGTCAAGTGCGCCTCGCCCGGCCCGTACGGGCCCGCTGACCCGGGTGGACCCCGAGGGCGTAACAGGAAGGATAAGGGTGCGCGGACCCTCCGGCTGACCGGGGGCGGTGCCTCTCCGGTCACACTCCCGGCACCCGACCGTCACAGCACCTCCGCCCGGCACCCGTACGCGGTCCGCCACCTGCGGCGGGATGAGACCCTGGTGGGGTGAAGAGCGCGGACACCGAATTCGTCGGCGGCCCCCTGGACGGCCGGATCCTCCCCATCCCGTTGGGGCCGATGTACGGCGTGCCCAAGAAGTACACCGTGCCGGTCCCCTCGCACGGGGACACTCCGGCGCGCACACTGGTGTACGTCCGGGCCAAGCAGCAGCGGGGCACCCGCTGGTACTGGCGCTACGAGTACGACGAGGCGGCCACCACCCGCGCTACCGGGTGACGGCCGCCCTCCTGGTGGGAGGACGGCGATGGCGAGGACCGTACGGCACCCCCGAACCCGCGCCCAGTCGGTGGCGCACCACAACCGGCAGGTGGCCGGGGTCACCGCCGGACTGCTGGTACTGATCAGCGCCTACAGCGCGGTGCTCGGATCCAACGGCTGGCTCTGGTTCGGCTGGACGGTGCTGCTGCTCGCCTGCGTGGCGCTGTTCGCCGTTCGGGCCTGAGCCCTCCGGTCCCTCCCGCGCCCCGCACCCCCGTCACCCGTCCCGCCGTTCCGGCGTTCCGGGCCGCGAGCAGCGGCACCGCCCACAGCCACCCGGCCGACCGTCGGCGCCGGGCCGCCTTCACCCGGCGCCGACGGCACCGGCGGTCACCGACGGTCAGTCGTCCTCGGCCAGGATCAGGTACAGCTTCTTCCGGGCCTCGGTGAGCACGGCCAGGCCCTTGACCCGCTGCGCCTCCGTCCCGGTCGCCATGACCTGCCGGACGGCGTGTTCCACCGCGCCGAGCGCCTGGCCGACCTCCTGGACCGCGGCCCAGTCGACGTCCTGACCGGCCTCCGCCCACGGCTCGTCCGGCCCGGCGTCGGCCTCGGCCCGGCCCGCCTCGGTGAGCGAGACCAGCCGCTTGCCGCCGAGCTCCTCCGCCGTGATCAGGCCCTCCTCCTCCAGCAGCTGGAGGGTCGGGTAGACCGAACCCGGGCTGGGCCGCCAGGCCCCGCCGGACCGCTCGGCGATCTCGGCGATCATCTCGTAGCCGTGCATCGGCCGCTCCTTGAGCAGCGCCAGCAGCGAGGCACGCACGTCCCCCCGCCGAGCCCGGCCGCGCCGTCCGCGCGGGCCGAACCCGCCGGGCCCTCCGGGCCCGCCGAAGCCGCGGCCCCACGGCGGCCCGGGCGGCCGTCCGGGCCCGCCGACGAACGGCGGCGGCCCGAACGGGCCGAACGCCTCGCGGCCCTCGAAACACTCTCCGGGACCCCCGGCGAAGTCCGGCCCCCGACGGCGTCCGCCGTACGGGCCCTCTTCGCGGAATCGTCCTGGACGCATGGCACCCACCTCCCGTACCGGCCGCGGGAACGCGGCCGCACAGACGATCGTTCAAGACAGTCGAGTTACTGTCTCGATACTTCGACGATATATCGCCGACTGTCGTCCGTCAACGCTACCGACACGGTCGCCGATGTCCTGCGACAGGCGACCCGGACCGATCGCCGTCGACGTCGGACCGCCCCAGGTCAGGTCCCGGGGCTGCGGCTCACCAGGGGCCGAGCCGAAGTGGGCCCAAAAGGAGCACGGGGAGGAGCGAGAGCTCGCGACGCGCTAGTTTGGGGCACCCCAGAGCAGAGGAGAGCCCCGTGGGCAAGGTGGTCATGTACAGCTCGGTGTCGGTGGACGGCTTCGTCGCGGACGAGAACGACCAGCCCGGACCACTGTTCGACTGGTTGTCCAACGGTGACGTCCCGTTGGACGAGAGCGGCGCGCTGAAGGTCTCGCGGGCGTCCTACGACCACACCCGGCCGTACTGGGACCAGATCGGAGTCACGATCGTCGGCCGCCGCGTCTTCGACATGACGGACGGCTGGGACGGGACGCCTCCGGGCGGGATCGACCACGTGGTCGTCGTGACGCACCGGCCGGCGCCCGAGGGCTGGGACCCCGGGGCGCCGTTCCACTTCGTCGACGGCGTCGAGGCCGCCGTGGCCAAGGCACAGGAACTCGCGGGAGACCGCACGGTCGAGGTCGCCGCCGGCGACGTCGGCGGCCAGGTGCTTGCCGCGGGCCTGGTCGACGAGGTGCGCATGGACGTCGTACCCGTCGTGTTCGGGTCCGGCAGGCGCTTCTTCGGGTCGGTCCACGCGCAGCACCTCCTGGAGGGCCCGGACGTGGTGGTTCAGGGCAACCGGGTGCTCCACCTGCGCTACCGGGTGCGCCGTCGACCGAGCTGAGCCGGTGCGCGAACCGGTCCGCCGCGAACGGTGACACCGGATCGGGCCTCCGGCTGCGTTCGCGCATCGCTGCGACCCGCGCCCCGGGCGGCCGGTCCGACACCCCGCCCGGCACTCCGCCCGACATCTCGGTCCGACATGCCCCCGGCGAGGCCGCGACCTGCGGCGGTGCCACTACGGTGACGGGCATGGCCGGAGAACGAGACCTCGCGACACTGCTGCGCGGAATGCGCCCACAACTCAACCCGGGGCGGTACGTGTACTGCACGCTGCCCGCCAGGGTGCCCGCCGGCATGCGGCCGGTGGTCACGGTCGCCGAACCCGAGGGGGTGACGGTGGTCGTGGCCCAGGAGGAGGCCGACGCGCTCGGCCTTCGCTACGAGTACGTGGCCGCCTGGATCACCCTGCAGATCCACTCCGCGCTGGAGGCCGTCGGCCTCACCGCCGCGGTGGCCGGGCGGCTCGCCGAGGAGGGGATCAGCTGCAACGTGGTGGCCGGCTTCTACCACGACCACCTCTTCGTCGCCGCCGACGACGCGGACCGCGCCGTCCGGGCCCTGGAGGGGTTCGCCGACCGGCCCGCCTGACCGGGTGCACCGGGTGGCCGCTCCCCGGGCGGGCTCCGAGACTGGAAGGACCGGGCGACCCGCCCGACCGGTCAGCCCCGCCCCTCTTGGACCCGCCCCGGAAGGAAGTGCGCCACCATGGCCACCTGTGTCACGTGCGGCAACGACTACTGGCTCGCCTTCGAGATCAAGACCGTCACCGGCGACGTCTACACCTTCGACAGCTTCGAGTGCGCGATGGAGAAGCTGGCCCCGCGCTGCGAGCAGTGCCAGGTCCGGATCGTCGGCCACGGCGTCGAGGTCGCCGGCATGTTCTTCTGCTGCGCCAACTGCGCCCGCGTCAACGGCGGCCTCGGCGAACAGATCCGCGACGCGGTCGGCACCCGCCCGTCCTCGTAGACCCGCCCCACCCGGGCCGGCCGGCACGTGAGCGCTCCGGCGGGGTTCGAGGTAGCGAAAAAGGCCCCCGACCTGCCGTTTCGCAGGTCGGGGGGCCTTTCCCCAAGTCGGCGGCGGAAGAGTCGGCCTGTACGCCGGGTTCTGTCTCCCGGGCCGCTTGCGCGAGCCGGGGAGGCGGCCATCCATCTAGGGCTGCCGTTGCCGACAGCCTCGTGCGGTCTACCCGCGGACTCGGGCGAGCAGCCCTCGGTCATCCGCGCACGGCACCCGGAGGCGCCGATCTTGACCTTGCTCCAGGTGGGGTTTACCGAGCCGGCCGAGTCACCCCGGTCGCTGGTGGTCTCTTACACCACCGTTTCACCCTTACCCGTCGCCGAAGCGGCGGGCGGTCTGTTTTCTGTGGCACTGTCCCGCGGGTCACCCCGGGTGGGCGTTACCCACCACCCTGCTCTGTGGAGCCCGGACGTTCCTCGGCGGGTCCTGGGACCCGTCGCGGCCGCCCGGCCGGCTCTTCCGCCGTAGTGGTCATCGTAGCCGCTCGGGCGGCGCCTCCCGCACCGCGGCCCGGGCGACGGGCGGCTCGCCGCCGAGCCGGGCGGCCACCCCGGCCGCGGTCGCGGTGGCCCAGGCGGTGGTGGTGACCAGCCCGATCACCAGGATGGCGAGGCCGAGACCGGTCACGATCCACCAGCCCACGTGGCTGGCCGGGGCGAAGCCCGTGACGACCGGGCCGATCACCGCCGCGGTGACCGCCGTACCGATCACCGCGACACCGAGCGACTGGCCGACCTGCCGACTGGTCGAGGCGACGGCCGCCGCCACACCGGCCTGGGCGCGGGGCATGCCGGAGACCGCGGCGTTGGTGATCGGCGCGTTCACCATGCCGAAGCCGAAGCCGAACAGCGCGTACGCGGCCAGCAGGAGGGCGGGCGGGGAGTCGGCGGCCAGCCGGGTGAGCAGCAGGCCGCTGCCGGTGAGGCCGATCCCGGCCAGCACCAGCGGGCCGCGCGGGCCCCGGCTGCCGACGATCCGGCCCGAGAGCGGCGCGCACACCAGCATCATCCCGGCCATCGGCAGCGTCCACAGGCCCGCCTCGACCGGACTGTAGCCGCGGACGTCCTGGAGGTAGAGGGTGTTGAGGAAGAGGAAGCCGCCAAGCGCGGCGAAGGCGCAGACCGCCGTCAGGGTGGCGCCGGTGAACGGCGCGCTGCGGAAGAACCGCGGGTCGACCAGCGGCTCGGCGACCCGGCGCTCCCACAGCGGGAAGGCCACCAGCGCGACCAGCGCCGTCGTGGCCAGGCCGAGGATCAGCGGGGACGTCCACCCGTGCTCCGGGCCCTCGATGATCGCGGCGGTGCCGCAGCCGAGCAGCGCCACCATGAGCAGTTGTCCGACCGGGTCCAGCCGTCGGGCGCGGGGGGCGCGCGACTCGGGGACGTAGCGCGCCGTCAGCAGGAAGGCGACCAGGCCGACCGGGACGTTGATCAGGAAGATCGCCGGCCAGCCGGCGGCGTGCACGAGGAAGCCGCCGAGCAGCGGCCCGAGCGCCATGGAGATGCCGACCACGCCGCCCCAGACACCGATCGCCCGGGCCCGTTCGCGCGGCTCGGTGAAGGTGTTGGTGATGATCGACATCGCCACGGGGTTCAGCATCGAGCCGCCGACCGCCTGCACCGCGCGGAACAGGACCAGCCACTCCAGGCTCGGCGCCAGGCTGCAGAGCAGCGAGCCGAGCACGAAGAGCAGCAGACCCGTCTGGAACACCCGGCGGCGGCCGAACCGGTCGGCCACCGACCCGAACAGCATCAGCAGCGAGGCCAGCACCAGGGTGTAGGCGTCGATGATCCACTGCAGGCCGGAGGCGGGGGCGTCCAGGTCCTTCTGGATCTCCGGGAGGGCGATGTTCACGACGGTGTTGTCGAGCCCGACGATGAACAGGCTCAGGCAGCAGATCGCCAGGATCAGCAGGCGGCGGCGCCGGCCGGGATCGGCGGACGGGCCCGGGTGCGGGGCGGCGGGCGGTGGACTGGGGGAGGTCGCTTCGGCCACGGGTCGATCCTCCCACCGGCCGGGCCGTCAGACGGCGGTGAAGCGGACCGTACGGGTGGCGGGGTCGGCGACGACCAGCCGGACCCGCACCAGCTCGCCGAGCGGCAGACCCCCGCCGCCTGACGCGCCGTCGGGGCTCTCGCAGCGGGCCCGGACGGCGGGATCCCGCAGCTGGACGGTGCCGCGACCGGGCCGCTTGCCGTCGACGTCGACCACGACCGCGGCGAAGTCCTCGCCCTCCCGGCCGGCCAGCAGCTCCGCCTCCACCAGGTCGATGCAGGCCCGCTCGACCTCACCCGAACGGCGGTCCCCCGCCGCCATCAGCGCCGGGATCCCGGGCAGCGACTCGCGCGCCCAGGCCGGCACCTCCTCCCCCGCCGCCACCGCCGCGCACACCTCCTGGGCGAACCGGTCCCCCAGCCGGCGCAGCGGCGCGGTGCAGTGCGCGTACGGCGCGGCGAGCGCGGCGTGCACCGGGTCGGCGGGCGCGGGCACGCCGCCGCTCACGTCGAAGGCGGCGTAGCCGGCCCCGCGCAGCAGGCCGGTGCACTCGTCGAGGAACGCGGCGTGCAGCG
Source organism: Streptomyces sp. BE303 (assembly GCF_036290945.1). NCBI lineage: Bacteria > Bacillati > Actinomycetota > Actinomycetes > Kitasatosporales > Streptomycetaceae > Streptomyces > Streptomyces sp. BE303. The sequence goes on along the minus strand of NZ_JAQYWZ010000880.1, from coordinate 363,454 downwards.
GGCGCTGCGGATCGAGGGAGCGGATCAGCTCCGGGTACGGCAGGCCGTCCGGCCAGTCCACGTCCAGCGCGCGGGCGGTGCGGCGCAGCCGCTCGTACGCGGCGGGCGGGGCGGCGGGCAGGGTGCGCAGCAGGCCGACGCCCGCGTCGAGCATCAGCTCGGCCGCGGCCATGCCGGTGAGCAGCGAGATCTGGGCGTTCCAGCCGTCGGCGGGGGTGGGCGCGCGGTAGCCGAGCGCATAGCCGCGCGGGGTCTCCTCGATCTCCTGCTCGGGGACGGGGAGGCTGATCCCGCCGCGCTCGCGCTCCCGCTCCTCGCGGAGCCGGCCGACGGTGGCGAGCAGGCCGAGCTGCTCGTCGGCTCCGCCGGCGTCCACGGCGCGCTGGACGGTCGCGTAGTCGAGCCGGCGCCGGGAGCGGACCACCGCGCGCCGGAGGTCGGCGAGGACGACGGCGCCGTCCGCGTCCAGGTCGAGCTGCCAGAGCAGGGCCGGGCGGAGCTCTCCGGGCAGCAGGCTGGCCGCGTCCTCGGAGAGCCGGGTCGGATGCAGCGGGACGCGCCGGTCGGGGAAGTAGAGGGTCTCGCCCCGGCGGCGGGCCTCCTCGTCGATCGCCCCGCCGGGGCGGACGAAGGCGGCGACGTCGGCGATGGCGTAGTGCACCCGGTAGCCGCCGCCGGGGCGGTGGGCGAGGTGCATCGCCTGGTCGAGGTCGCGGGAGCCGGGCGGGTCGACGGTGAACAGCGGCAGGTCCGTGGCGTCGTACTCGGGCAGGCGCGGGCATTCGGCGGCCTGTTCGGCCTCCGCCAGGACGGCCTCGGGCCACTCGGTGCGGATCTCCGGTCGGGCCCGCAACTCGGCCAGTTCGGCGTTGATCCGGGCGGAGTCGGCGGCCTTGACACGCAGTTTTCGGCGGGGCATGGAGGCAGCGTAGGGCCGGCCGGGTGGTTCCGGCCGGACGTCGCCCGCGGGCGGCGTGCCGACGTCCGGCCGGTCCTGCGACGGCCGCGAGGCGGGGGCTCAGCGGCCCAGCAGCGACCTGAAGTCCTTGGCAGCAGCGGCCACGTCGTCGTCGTGGCGGGGCCGGTGGGGTGCCGGGGTGGCGGTGTAAGGGGTCGTAGCGTGGGGGGAGCTGGTGATCGCAACGGAGGAGGGGGATCGGGCGATGCGTGGGTCGAAGGTCGTGGGGTCGGCGGTGGCCGGGGTACTGGCGGGGACCGGGGCGCTGCACGCGCTGTGGACGGTGACGCCGTGGCCGCTGCGGACGCCGGAGGAGTTCGCGGACACCGTGGTCGGCACCGGCGAGGGGGTGCCCCCGGCCGCGGCGTGCGCGGCGGTGGCGGGGCTGCTGGGTTCGGCCGCGTACCTGGTGGCTGCGGAGGCCGGGGTGGTGCCGGCGGTCGGGCCCGCGCGGCTGCGCCGGGTGGGGGTGCGGGCGGTGTCTGCGGTGATGCTGGCGCGCGGTGCGGGCGGGCTGCTGCTCTTCGGTGGTGGGCTGCTCGGGCGCTCGGAGCGGTTCCGGCGCCTGGACACCCGGTACTACTCGCCGCTCTGCCTGGCGCTCGGCGCCGGGGCCGCGGCGGTCGCGGCGACGGGTTACCGGGAGCGGGGGCCGGTTGCGTAGGGTGGCCGGGTCCGCCGCCACGAAGTGTTGAGGAGTACGCCGTGCTGGTCCTGTTGCCGCCTTCGGAGGGGAAGGCCGCGTCCGGGGACGGTGTGCCGTTGGCGCTCGACGGGCTGTCGCTGCCCGGGCTGACGGCGGCCCGGGCCCGGGTGCTGGAGACCCTGGTCGACCTCTGCCGGGGCGACGGCGACGCGGCCGCCGAGGTGCTCGGCCTGAGTCCCGGCCTGCGCGGCGAGGTGGCGAGGAACGCCGGTCTGCCGACGACGGGCGCGCTCCCGGCCGGGGAGGTGTACACCGGGGTGCTCTTCGACAACCTCGGACTGGCGACGCTCGACGAGGCCGCGTACGACCGGGCGGCGCGGACGCTGCTGGTCTTCTCCGGGCTCTGGGGCGCTGTGCGGATCGACGACCGGATCCCGCCCTACCGCTGCTCGATGGGCGTGAAACTCCCCGGCCTGGGGGCGCTCGGAGCGTACTGGCGGGGTGCGATGGCGCCCGTGCTGCCGGAGGTGGCCGACGGGCTGGTGCTGGACCTGCGCTCCGCCGCGTACGCGGCCGCCTGGAAGCCTGCCGGCGAGGTGGTGTCCCGGACGGCGACCGTCCGGGTGCTCCAGGAACGGGACGGCCGGCGCACCGTGGTCAGCCACTTCAACAAGGCGACCAAGGGCCGGCTGGTCCGCGACCTGCTGGTCACGGACGCGGCGCCCAAGGCGCCCGGTGAGCTGGTGGACGCGCTGCTGGGGCTCGGCTACCGGGTGGAGGTCGCCGCCGAGGGCACCGCGCGCAAGCCGTGGCAGCTGGACGTGGTGGTCACCGAGGTGCACTGAGGTCCACCGAGTCCGCCGGCACGCGTACCGCACGTCGAAGGGCCGGTCGTTCCCGACCGGCCCTTCCGTGGTTCCCGGCGGTCCCCGGCGCGGGTGCGCGCGGTTCCGCGAGCCCGCACGGTCAGCGCAGGTGCCCGGTGTCGTTGAGCAGCCGCACCGAGGCGTTGCCGTCCGCGTAGTACTGGACGGCGCAGAGCGAGGCGGCGGACAGCTCCATCCGGTAGAGCGCGTCCGGCGGTGCGCCGAGCGCCAGCCGGACCAGCGTCTTGATGGGGCTGACGTGCGAGACGACCAGCACGGTCTTCCCCGGGTAGCGGGCGAGGACCTTGTCCCGGGCCACCCCGACGCGGTGGGTGAGGGTGGTGAAGCTCTCGCCGCCGCCGGTCGGCCTGGCCTTGGCGGAGCCCAGCCAGGCGGTGAGGTCCTCCGGGTGGCGCTCCTGCACCTCGCCGAAGGTCAGTCCCTCCCAGGCCCCGAAGTCGACCTCGCGCAGCCCGTCCTCGTACCGGACGTCGAGGCCGAACCGGGCGGCGACGGTCTCGGCGGTCTGGCGGGTGCGGAGCATCGGCGACGCGACCACGGCCTGGACCGAGCCGCGCGCGGCCAGCGCCTCGGCGGCCCGCTCGGCCTGCCAACGGCCCTTCTCGGAGAGCTCCGGGTCGGTGCCGCCACTGCCGGAGAACCGCTTCTCCGGGGTGAGGTGGGTCTCGCCGTGCCGGAGCAGGACGAAGGTGGTCGGGGTGCCGAGGTCGGCGTCGCCGGCCCAGCCGGCCTTGGGCGCGGCGGTCTCCAGCGGCGGTTCCTCGACGACGGCGGCGGCGGCCTTGGGGGCCTTGGGCTCCCACTGGCGGCCGGCCTTGCCCGCGTCCATCGCCTCGTTGGCGAGCCGGTCGGCGTCCTTGTTCCGCTCGCGCGGGATCCAGGTGTACTTGACCTGCCCGCGCGGCAGGACGGTCCGGGCCTCGGCGGCGAGCGGCTGCATGTCCGGGTGCTTGATCTTCCAGCGCCCGGACATCTGCTCGACGACCAGCTTGGAGTCCATCCGGACGTCCACCGAGGCGTCCGGGTCGAGGTCCCGGGCCGCCTTCAGTCCGGCGATCAGGCCCTTGTACTCGGCGACGTTGTTGGTGGCGTGGCCGATGAACTCGGCCGCCTCGGCGATGATCCGGCCGGTGTCGCCGTCGCGGACCACCGCACCGTAGCCGGCCGGCCCCGGGTTGCCCCGGGACCCGCCGTCCGCCTCGACGACGAACCTGCGCCCCGCCACCGGCTCAGGCGCCCGAGTCGGCGGTGCGGACCAGGATCCGCCCGCAGTTCTCGCAACGGACCACCTTGTCGACCGGCTCGGCCTTGATGGCGTTGAGCTCGGTGATCGAGAACTCGGTGCGGCAGCCCTCGCAGCGGCGCTGGTAGAGGCGGGCCGCGCCGACGCCGCCCTGCTGCTCGCGCAGGCGGGTGTAGACCTTGATCAGGTCGGCCGGGACGACGGCGGCGACGGTCTCGCGGTCGCGCCGGATCTTCGCCACCTCACCGTCGATCTCGGCGAACGCGGCGTCCCGGCGGCCCTCGGCCTCGGTCAGCACGACGGTGGAGTGCTCCAGCCGCGCGGTCAGCTCGGTGACCCGGGTCTGGGCGGACTCCAGCCGCTCCATGATCTCCAGGACGACGTCCTCCAGGTCCCCCTGGCGCTTGGCCAGCGAGCCGATCTCGTGCTGGAGGTTCTCCAGGTCCTTCGGCGAGTTGATCGCACCGGAGTCCAGGCGCTGCTGGTTGCGGGCGGACCGGGCGCGGACCTGCTCCACGTCCTGCTCGGCCTTGGTCAGCTCGCGGGTGGTGTCGCCGAGCTGGGCCTGGGCGGCGATCACGAGGTCCTTGAGCGCGATGTGGTCGGCGTTGACCTTCTCGATCTCGGCGTGCTCGGGCAGGCTGCGCCGCCGGTGGGCCAGCTGGTCGAGCTTGGAGTCGATGGCCTGGAGGTCGAGCAGGCGGATCTGGTCGGCGGGCGCGGCGTTCAAGCGGAGAGCTCCTGTGAATCGGGTCAGGCGGGGAAGGACATGGGGGCGTGCGCGGTCCACGGGTCGGTGACCGTGTGGGAGACCTTCGTCTCCACGGCCCAGCCGCGCTTCTCGCCGGCGCCGTTCAGCGCCCGCTCGGCCAGGGTCAGCCAGGGCCACTCGGTGGCCCAGTGCGCGGCGTCGACCAGGGCGATCGGCGCCGTCTCGGCGGCCTCCGAGGCCGGGTGGTGGCGCAGGTCTGCGGTGAGGTAGGCGTCGACGCCGGCCGCGCGCACCTCGGCGAAGAGGCTGTCGCCGGAGCCGCCGCACACCGCGACCCGGCTCACCAGGCGGTTCGGGTCACCGGAGATCCGGACGCCGGCGGCGGTCGCCGGCAGGCCCGCGGCGACCTTCGCGGCGAACGCGGCGAGCGGCAGCGGGGGCTCCAGCAGGCCGACCCGTCCGGTGCCGCGCCGGCCCAGCGGGTCGGTCGGGTCCGGGACCAGCGGGCCGGTGACGGTCACGCCGACCGCCTCGGCGAGCGCGTCCGAGACGCCCGGGTCGGCGTGGTCGGCGTTGGTGTGGGCCACGTGCAGGGCGATCCCGTTGCGGATCAGGGTGTGCACGACACGGCCCTTGAAGCCGGTGGCGGCGACGGTCGTGGTGCCGCGCAGGTAGAGCGGGTGGTGGGTGACGACCAGGTCGGCCCCCCACTCGACGGCCTCGTCGACGACCGCCTGCACGGGGTCGACGGCGAACAGCACGCGTCGGACCTCGGCCTGAGGGTCTCCGCAGACCAGGCCGACGGCGTCCCAGGACTCCGCCCACTGCGGCGGGTACAGCTCTTCGAGGGCAGCGATGACGTCGGACAGTTTCGGCACCTGTCGAGACTACCGTGCGCGCGGGGGCGGCCGGGCCTCCCGGTTCGCACGGGCGCCCGGGCCGTCCGGTGCACGGACGGGCGTCAACCTGTGGTTCGGGGTGCGCGGGCGGCCGGCGCGCGCCGTCCGGAGGGCGCTCGGGGGCCGTACGCGCCGGGCCGCACGGCCCGGGTCCCGCACACGGGATGCCTCGCACACATGCGAAACGGCGCCCGGATCACCCTTACGAGTGAAGTGACCGGCTTCGCGTTGAGCATCCCTCACTACTGAAAGTAACTTCACTCCTGCGAAAGGGAGTTGCACCGCCCCCGAGGTCGGGCGGACGCCCCGCCCGGCCGCGGGCACGGACCCGCGCGGACCCGTACGGACCACCGGCAGGAGACCGCCGGACCGCGGGCCCGGGGCGGACGCGGCCGGGGCCGAACTCCCGCGCCCACCGAGGGACCGATTCAGGCCGCGGCCGGGTGCCCGGGTGCCGGAGCAGTGGGCACCGGCGGGCACCGGCCCAGACGAAGGGATGTGGTGGCGGATGGAAGCGGGCACATCGCTGCGTACGGCCGGGGGAACGGACTCGGCGGACCACGGGCCGGATGCGGTCGGCCCGTGGCCGGAGATGACGCGGGCGGTGCTGGCCGGAGCCGGGGGCCGGGGAGACGGCGACTGGCGGATCGCCGCCGAAGGCCCCTGGTGCACGGCCAGGCCGCCCGCGGGCGAACTCGCGGACGAGGGCTGGAAGCTCCACGTCAGCGCCGCCTCGGCGGTCGGCGGTGTGGTGCTCGCCGCCGTCACCGAAATCCTGGCCGAAGACCCGTGCACGTTCCGGTTCGCCACCGGGTCGGCCCAACTGCACGAGATCAACTCGCGCCACCGAGAACGGGGTTCGGCGGGCAAGTTCATCACCGTCTACCCGGACGGCGAGCCGCAGTTCCGGCGGCTGGCCGCCGCGTTGCACCGCGCCACCGAGGGCCTGCCCGGGCCGGTGGTGCTCTCCGACCGCCCGTACCGGCCGGGCAGCCTCGTCCACTACCGGTACGGCGCCATCGCGGCCCGCGCCGAGCTGGGCAACGACGGCGGCTACCGGTCCATGCTGCGCGGGCCCGGCGGCGAACGGGTCGAGGACGTCAGCGAGGCCGCGTACCGCTGCCCGCCGTGGGCCCGGGACCCGCTGGTGCGCGATCCCGCCGGGGACGGGCCCGGCGCGGGCCGGCCCCCGGCGCGGCGGCGCGGCAGCGGCGGGGTCCTGCTGGCCGGGCGGTACGTGATCACCGGCACCCTCCGGAAGGGCGCCGAGGGCGGCGTCTTCCTCGGACGGGACACCGACGGCGGCACCGAGGTCGTGGTCAAGCAGGCGCGCGCCCACATCGAGGTGGACCGCGCCGGCACCGACGCCCGCACCGCACTGCGGCACGAGGCCGCTCTACTGGCCCGGCTCGACGGCCAGGGTTTGGCCCCCCGACCGGTCGAACTGGTCGAACAGGACGACTCCCTCTTCCTCGTCCAGGAACGGCTCGCCGGACAGCCGCTCGGCAGCTGGGTCGCGGCCCGGCTGCGCCGGGACGGCAGCCCCGACGTCGACTGGGCCGAGGCCGGACCGGTGGCCCACGCCCTGCTCGACCTCGTCGAGCGGGTGCACGAGCAGGGACTCGTCCTGCGGGACCTCTCCCCCGGCAACGTCCTCGTCCTGCCCGACGGCTCGCTGCGGCTGGTCGGCCTGGAGCTCGCCGCCGAGGCCGGCAGCCGGGCCGGCTCGGCCGGCGCCCCCGGGTACCGCGCCCCCGAACAGGGCCCCGGGCGGCTCACGCTGGTCACCGGCGGCGCCTCCACCGCGGACCCGGAGAGCGATCTCTACGCGCTCGGCGGGCTCTTCTTCCTGCTCGCCACCGGCCACGACCCGCTGCTGCCCGAGGACCTCCCGTGCGCCCGCCCGGTCGCCGACCGGCTGGGCCGCTGGCTCGCCCTCGCGGCGCGCTCCGGTGCCACCGCCCGCCGCCTCGCCCCGGCCGTCCTCGGGCTCCGCGCCCAGGAGCCCCGGCGGCGGTGGAGCGTGGCCCGCGTCCGGGAGGTGCTGGCGGGAACGGCGGCCGGGGCGGAGGCGGCCGGGCGCGGGTCCGGCGCGGGCGCGGAGTCCGGTGGTGGCGATGGCGGTGCCCGCGCACCGGGCGGCCGTCCGGTCCCCGACGACGGGGCGCCGCGCTTCGCGTCCGTGTACGGCGGCGACACCGGCATCGGCACCGGCACCGGTACCGCCCTGCCCGCCGCCCGACCGCACCTGCCAGGACCGGGCGGGGACGAGGCCGACCCCGACGGCGGCGCCGCCGTCGACCGGGTGCTCCACGACGGCCTGCGCCACCTCGCCGCCACCGCGACGCCGCTGCGGCGCGACCGCCTCTGGCCGGTGGTACCGGCCGGGGAACGGTCGGATCCGTGCAACGTCCAGCACGGTGCGGCGGGCGTGCTGGCCGTCCTGGCCCGGGCGGCCGCGACCCACGGGCTACCGGCCGAGGTCCGGACCGTGGCCCGGACGACCGCACGGACGGCCGCCGAGTGGGTCGAACGCCGCTGCGCCGCCGAGCCGGTGGTGCTGCCCGGCCTGCACTTCGGCCGGTCCGGCGCCGCCTGGGCGCTGCTGGACGCCGCCGACGCGCTGGACGACCGCGCCCTGGCCGGGCGGGCGGCGGAGCTGGCCGCGCGGATACCCGTCACGTGGCCCAACCCCGACGTCTGCCACGGCGCGGCCGGGGCCGGCTACCTCCAACTCCGCTTCGCCACCGGGGTGCCGCCCCACCCGACGGTCGGCGGGCCCCCGGTCGGCGGGCCCCCGGTCGGCGGGCCCCCGGTCGGCGGGCCGCGGGACGGCCTCGCACCGGACACCGCGGCGTTCCTCGACCGGGCCGCCCGCTGCGGACACGGGCTGCTGGCGACCGCTCGGCAGGCCCCGTACGGCACGGTGTGGCCGGTGCCGGAGGACTTCGACTCCGTGCTCGCCGGCGTCACCCACCTCGGCTTCGCCCACGGCGTCGCGGGCGTCGGCGCCTTCCTGCTGGCAGCCGCCGAGGCCACCGGCGACGGCGCGCTGCTCGACGGCGCCACGGCCGCCGGACGCACGCTCGCCGCGACCGCCCGCCTCGACCGGGCCGGCTCCGGGGAGACCGCGTGGTGGCCGCAGAGCGCCGACGATCCCGAGCACGTCCGGCTGGCGCACTGGTGCAGCGGATCCTCCGGCGCGGGCACCTTCCTGCTCCGGCTCTGGCGGGCCACCGGGGATCCCGACGCCCACCGGCTGGCCCTGGCCGCCGGACGGGCGGCGGCCGCAGCGCGGTGGCACGGCGGCATCACCGCCTGCCACGGCCTGGCCGGCGACGGCGAGTACCTGCTCGACCTCGCCGAAGCCACCGGCGATCCGGAGTTCCTCTCCTCCGCCCACGAGGTGGGCGCACTGCTCGCGGCCCGTCCGGCCCTGCGGGACGGCCTGCTGGTCCTGCCGGACGAGACCGGCACCGGGTGCGCCGCGGCGTACGGCACCGGCACGGCGGGCGCGCTGGCCTTCCTGCTGCGGCTGCGGTACGGCGGGCCCCGGCTCTGGACGGACCCGGCACCGCTCCCGTCCGCGACCACTACCGCGACCTCGGGCCGAACGGCGGACGGGCAGACGAACGGGCCGGCGGACGGGCCGGCGGACGGGCACACGGTCGAACCGGCGGAGGCGAGGACGACATGAACGTGGCCACCCGGACCGCGACGCAGGCGCTGCGCCGGCTCGGCTTCACCTTCGCGACCGACGGCAGCCACGCCGCCTGTCTCGCGTCCGCCGCCGACGGCGGCTGGTACGTGGAGAGTTGGCGCCTGCCCCCGGACGGCCCCGCCTCGGCGGCCGGGCTCCGGCTGCCCGGCAACCGCTCGGAGGACCCCCGGTCGCAGCTGGTCGCGCCGCCGGACGGCTCGGTGCTGGTCTGCCGGCACGACGGCGACCGGCACGACCTGGTGACGCTGTCCCACACCACCGACCAGGACGGCCGACTCGTCACCGCCGAAAGGCCGTTGGCCACCCTGCGGGCACCCGGGCTGCGCCTCCTGCCGCTGCCGGCCGGCGCCCCGACCGGCCCCCGGGCCCCGGTCGCCCTGGCGTTGGGCACCGACACCCGCCCGGCCACCACGGTCTGGCTGGTCCGGGCCGACGGCTCGGCGCCGCACCAGGTCGCCGAGTTCCCGGGGCTGCACGGCGGCGGGGTCTGGCTGGACCACACCGGCGCCCTGCTGGCGCTCGACCGGGTGGGCGGCGGCCTGGTCCGCACCGTGGTGCTGGACCTGCGCACGGGAGCGGTCACCCCGCTGCTGGAGATCGGCGAGCGGAGCAACGACCGGCTGGTGCTGTTCGACCCGGACAGCCGGTTCGCGATGGTGCGCAGCGACGCGCCCGGGACCGACCGGATCGGCTGGGGCGTGCTGGGCGGCGACGCGCCGCTGAGGTTCCCGGAGTGCCTGCACGTCGCGGGCATGCTCCTGCGCCCGGTGGCGCTGCGTCCGACCGCGGGCGGGGCCCGGGTGGTGCTCCAGGTCGACCACGGCGCCGGTTCCTCGCTCGCGCTGTGGCAGCCGGCCGCCGGGCGGCTGGAGCAACTGCCGGTCCCGCCGGGGCGGCTCGGCGCGGTCGGCCACTGGTCGGCGGCGGGGCTGCGGATGCCGTACTCGGCGCCCGACCACCCGACGGCGCTCGCCACCCTGGACGTGGACGCGCTGCTGGCGCACGGCCCGGCGCCCGCCGCGTCCGGTGCGACGCCGCTGCCCCTGCAGTTGGCACCGCTCGGCACCGGTCTGCCCGGGCCGTGGCGGGACACCGTCCTGCCCTGGTACCCCGGCGCCCCGCGCCCCGGCCCGCGGACCCCGCAGCCGGGCTGGCGCCTGGACGGCTCCACCCCGCCGGGCGAGGGCGGGCGCTGGCACCCCGCGCAGAGCCTCGAACTGGCGGGCCCGGCCGGACCGTTGGAGGCCGTGGTGTACGGCGGGGACGGCTGGCTGAGCAGCCCGCACCTGGTACTCGCGCTGCACGGCGGCCCGGCGGACGCGTGGCGACTGGAGTTCGACCCGGCGCTGCAGCGGATGGCCGCCGAAGGGCTGGCGGTGCTGGCGCCGAACCAACGCGGCTCCACCGGCTACGGGTTGGCGCACGCGATGGCCATCCGGGGCGCCTGGGGCGGCCCGGACCTCGACGACGTCCTGTCCCTGCTGGAGGGCATCGCGGGGCAGCGCGCCGCGCTCGGTCTGGAGCCGCCGGCCCTGTTCGGGGTCAGTTACGGGGCCTTCCTGGCCCTGTTGGCGGCGGCGCACGCTCCGGCCGAGCACGTGGCCCGCTGCGCGGTCGTCGCGCCGTTCCTGTCCGGAGCCCGGCTGCTGGCCGAAGCCGCCACCCCGGTAAGGGCGTTGACCACCCGGCTGGGCGGCGGAGAACCGATCGCGGACGCCCGCGGGCCGCGTGACGTGCTCCAGCTCGCCCACCGGATCGGCGCCCCGTTGCTGATCGTGCACGGCGACCGGGACGAGGTGGCGCCGGTCAGCCAATCGAGGTCGCTGCGCCACGAGTTGCTGCGGATCGGACGCACCGAGGGGACCGACTTCCGGTATGTGGAGGCGGCCGGCGCAGGTCACGAGGTCCTGGCCGAGGAGGGCGGCGCGGTGCTGCACGAGCTGCTCGCCGCGTTCCTGCGCACCGGCCGTCCGGGATAGGTCCCCGGTCCGGTCCGGGACAGGTCCCCGGCTCCGGTCCGGGACACGTCCCCGCTCCGACCGTCCCGCCGTCCGACCCGCGCTCAGGCACGGCCGTCCGGGGCCGTGGAGCCGGTGCGGTGCTCGTCGTGACCTCGCTAGGATCTCGCCCGCTCCGGCGGTTAAGGTGACCGGGGCACGGGCCGCGATCACCGGCCGTGCGTGCCCGGAGACGCCCCGGCGCCGCCGCCCGGGTCGAGTGCCCGACCGGGCCCCGACCGCGCCGGCGGTGACGGCCGGGCGCCGAAACACCCTCACCTCCGCACGGAAAAGACGATTCTGATGTCCACCCTCACCGACACCACCGGACCCTTGGCCAACGGGACCGACGCCGACGAGACCACGGCCGAGGGCGCCGCGTCGCACGGTCGCCACCGCGGCCGCTCCGCCTCCGACGACGTGCCCGAGGCCGACCCGCACGGCCGGCACCGCGCCGCCGCAGGCCGGGGCTGACCCGCACCGACCCCGCGCCCCCGTGCGACTCGCACCACTCGCACCCGCACCACGCGCGCCAGGGCCCGCCGGACACTCCGGCGGGCCCTGGGCCGCATCCGGCGGGGCCACCCGCCGGAGGGTCAGTCCAGCGTCACGATCGTCCGCAGCGCCTCGCCGCCCCGCATCTGCGCGAGCGCCTCGTTGACGTCCGCCAGCCCCACCCGGTGCGTGATCATCCCCGCCAGGTCGATCCGCCCGGCCCGCCACAGCTCCACCACCAGGGCGACGGTGCGCGGCACCGGTGCCCCGCCGTACAGCGAGGGCAGCAGCCGCTTCTCGTTGAAGAACAGCTCCCCCATGCTGAACTTCGCCAGATCGTCCTGGGCCCCGGCACCGATCACCACCACGGCGCCGCCGCGCCGAGCCGCGTCGTACCCCGCCCGGACGGTGGCCGAGCGGCCGACGGCCTCGAAGACGTAGTCGAACCCGCCGCCCGGCAGGGCCTTCGCCGCCGCCTTGAGCTCCTCGGGGGCGAGCGCCTCGGTGGCACCGAAGGCCAGGGCCCGCTCCCGGCGCGAGGCCACCGGGTCGACCACCGCGATCCGGCCGGCACCGCAGACCCGCGCGCCCTGCACCGCCGAGACGCCCACCCCGCCCGCGCCGATCACCGCGACCGACGCGCCGGGCTCGACCCGGGCGGTGTGGACGGCGGCGCCGATGCCGGTGGTCACACCGCAGCCGATCAGCGCGGCCGGCTCGTACGGCAGGTCGGCCGGCACGGGGACGACCGCGTCCCGGTCGACCACCACCTCCTCCGCGAAGGTGCCGGTGCCGTAGAAGCCGGACGCCTCCACGAACCCGCCCTCCGCGCCGAAGCGGAAACCGGGCGCACCGAGGCGCCGCAGGCTGGCCACGCACAGGTGGCCCCGGCCGCGCTCGCAGTGGGCGCAGCGGCCGCACGGCGCCATCCAGCAGAGCACCACGCGGTCGCCGACGGCGACGTCCGTCACCCCCTCGCCGACCTCGACCACGTCTCCCGTGCCCTCGTGACCCGGCACGAACGGTGCCGGGTGCGGCAGCACCCCGCTCATCGCCGACAGGTCCGAGTGGCAGAGGCTGGCCGCCCGGAGCCGGACCCTCACCTTGCCGGGGCCGAAACCGACCGCCACCACGTCGTCGCGGACGTCCAGGGTGTCCTGGCCGGTCTTGTGCAGGACGGCTGCGCGCATGCGGCTGCTCCGGTTCTCCTCGGATCGACGGTCGGGCCGATTCTGGCACGACGCGCCGGGGCGGAGTGGAACACGTTCCACCCGGTGGCGCGCGGGGTCCCGGGGCCGGCCGGCGCCGTACCGTCCAGTAGGGTCCGACGGCGAGCAGGACCCCCGCCACCCCCCACCCCGCCGAGGAGCAGCACCATGTCCGACCTCCTGGAGACCGCGCGCCCCCGGCCCGAGGTGCTGACCGCGTTCGAGGGCGCGACCGGGTTCATGCCGGTGGACGAGGGCCTCGCGCTGTACGCCGCCGCCGTGACCGCCGCCCGCCGCACCGGCCTGCCGGTGCTGGAGATCGGCACCTACTGCGGCCGTTCGGCCGTCCTGCTGGCCGCCGCCGCCCGGGAGACCGGCACGGTCGCCCTGACCGTCGACCACCACCGGGGCTCCGAGGAACAGCAGCCCGGCTGGGAGTACCACGACCCGACCCTGGTCGACCCGGAGGTCGGCCGGATGGACACCCTCCCCCGCTTCCGCAGGACCCTGCACGCGGCGGGCCTGGAGGACCACGTGGTGGCCCTGGTCGGGCGCTCCCCGCAGATCGCGGCCCTCTGGGGCGGGCGGCTCGGCCTGGTCTTCATCGACGGCGGCCACACCGACGAGCACGCCACCGGCGACTACGAGGGCTGGGCGCCCCACCTGGCGCCCGAGGGCCTGTTGGTGGTGCACGACGTCTTCCCGGACCCGGCCGACGGCGGCCAGGCCCCTTACCGGGTGTACCTGCGGGCACTCGCCGAAGGGTTCGAGGAGGTCTCGGTGACGGGATCGCTGCGGGTGCTGCGCCGCGCCGCCGCCTGAGTCGCCCGCCCTGATCTGCGGGCGGACCTGGCGGGTGCGGCCGGAGGGCCCGGGGAACGCGGACCGGAACGCGGGCGGGGAGCCCGGGCGGGGAACCCGCGGCGCGGCCGGGAATCGGCCGAGCCGTCCCACGGCCGATCACGGATGCTCTAACGTCGTGCCGGGGCTGTCGGGCGGGGGCGCGGACGGTACGGTGTCCGCGCGGTCGCGGGCGCCCGCGACCGCGGCACGGCCGCACGACACAGCAGAGCATCCGGGCAGACCGTGGGGGCTAGCGCAATGACGGACCAGCAGAACACCGCTCCGGCGGTCTGGGACCCGACCGCCCGCGGTGGCGCCGGCGGTTGGGTGCGCGGACCTCAGCAGCAGGCCGCACCCGCCGGCCCGCCCCCCACGCCGCCGACAGGACCGCCCACCGGCCCCGTCGCTCCGGCCGGCCACCCCCAGCCGCCCGCCGCCCCGCAGCAGCAGCCCTCCGCCGGCGCCGTCGGCGACCAGGGACCGCCGCTGGGCGCCCGCCCGTACCTGGCCGCCGCCCCGGACCCCGCGCCCGGCTACGACGCCCCGACGGCCCGCATCCCCCTGCCGGTCCCGCCCCAGCCGGCCCCACCCCGGTCCGTGCCGCCGTACGGCACGCCGTACCAGCAGCCGCAGCAGCCCGGGCAGCAGCCGCCCCCGCCGCCGTACGGCCAGGGCCCCGGCGCCGCTCCGTACCCTGGCCAACCGCCGCAGGGCCACCCGCAGCACCACCCGCAGCCGGACTACGCGCCGAACTACGCGCAGCCGGGCTACCCCCCGCCGGACTACCCGACCGGCTACGAGGACGTCGACGACGAGGACGACCGCGGCGGCAAGCGCGCGCCGCTGCTGATCGCCTTCGCCCTGCTCTTCGTCCTGGCGCTGGGCGGCGGCATCCTCTGGGCCATCAGGGACGACGGTTCCACGACCGACCGGGCCGCCCCGTCCCCGACCTCCGCCACCGCCGACGGCGCCGCCCCGTCCGGGGCCCCCCAGCCGGCCCCGGCGCCCACCGGCGGCACCGGCGCACCGACCCCGACCGACACCCCCTCGGCGAGCGCGAGCGCGACCCCCAGCCCGACCGCCGGGGGCGGCCCGAACGCCCAGCCGCAGGCCAAGGCGCTGGACGAGCTGCTGACCCAGGGCGAGGGCGCGAAGGCGCCGATCGGCAGTGCGGTCGCGAAGGTGAGCAGCTGCCCGTCCAAGCCCGACATCGACGCCGCCACCCAGGTGTTCGACAACGGCGCCAAGCAGCGCGACCAACTCCTCACCAAGCTGGCCGCGTTGAGCTTCACCGACCTGCCCGGCGGCGCGGAGGCGGTGCAGTCGCTGACGTCCGCCTGGCAGCTGTCCGCGGACGTCGACCGGGCGTACGCGAGCTGGGCCCGGGCGGTCGCCACCCAGGGCTGCTCGGGCACGGCCCCGAACACCGCCGACAAGAAGCGCGCGGACGAGCTCAACCCGCGGGCCACCCAGGCGAAGAAGGACTTCGTGGCGAAGTGGAAGACGATCGCCGACCAGTTCGGCCTGACCGTCCGGACCCAGGACCGGATCTGAACCACCCCGTACGGCACAGGAACAGGACCAGAACCACCCGTGACCCGCACCGCCCACGGCCCGTCCGGCCCCACCGACCCGGCTCCGCCCACCGACCCGGCTCCGCCCACCGGGCCGTCCGACCCTGCCGGGCCGGCTCGACCGACCGAACCGGCTGAACCGGCTCAACCGACCGGGCAGACCGGGCCCCGCAGGCGCTCCGCCCTGCTGCGCACCGTCACCGTGATCGGCGTGCTGGGCCCCCTCGGTCTGGCCGGCTGGCTGGGCTGGCAGGCGGTCGGCTCCCCCGACCGCGGCACGCACGCCTCGGCCCCGACCGCCCCGGCGACCGCCGCCCCGGCACCGGCCGGCGCCGCACCACCCGCTCCCGACGCGTCCGGCGCCACTCCGTTCGCCCCGGCGACGGGCGCCCCCGCGACGACCCCGGCCGTCACCGACGCCCCGGCGACGGCCCCGGCCACCACCGTCGCCCCCACCACCCCCGCGGCGGGCGCCGCCCCCGTCTCCTCCACCGCCCTCGCCGGCCGCACCGTCCTGCTCGACCCCGGCCACAACTCCGGCAACTTCTCGCACACCGCCGAGATCAACCGGCAGGTCGACATCGGCAACGCCCGCAAGGAGTGCGACACCACCGGCACCTCCACCAACGCCGGCTACACCGAGGCCGAGTACTCCCTCGACGTGGTCCGCCGGGCGCGTGCGATCCTCGCCGCACGGGGTGCGACGGTGGTGCTGGTCCACGACGGCGACCGCCCGTGGGGACCGTGCATCGACGAGCGCGCCAGGGCCGGCACCACCGCCCACGCCGACGCGGCCGTCTCGGTGCACGGCGACGGCGGCCCGGCGAGCGGCAGCGGGTTCCACGTGATCATGCCCGCCAAGGTGGTCGCCGGCCGGGCGGACACCTCGGCGATCGTCGCCCCCTCGCACCGGCTCGGCCTCCTGCTGCGCGACGGCTTCCGCGCCGCCACCGGCGAGCCCTACGCCGACTACACGGCGAGCCAGGGGCTGGACACCCGTTCGGATCTCGGCGGGCTCAATCTGTCGACCGTACCCAAGGTGTTCATCGAGTGCGGTAACATGCGCAACCCGACGGACGCCCGTCGAATGACGGACCCTCAGTGGCGCCAGCAGGCCGCCCAGGGGATCGCCGACGCGTTGACGACGTTTCTGACCACCCGGTAGGCGACGCCGCGAACAGCGCGGCGGCGACCCGGCAGGCAGCTCCCCGAGAACGCGCCGTGGAGCACACTGTGAGGTACGCCGCACAACAGGCGTCCTGAGGAGTCGACAGCCGGTGGGCGGGCCGGTGGACGGCAGGGGTCGGAACCGCGCAGTTTGCAACGACTTCGCCCCATTGCCGAGCCCGCCGTGCACCCGCCGGGCGGTTGGCCCTAGGCTTCTGGTCCGTTCGGGGTTTTCCGGCCGGTCAGCCGACCGCGTCGGGCGCCGACACGAAACCCGCCGACCACGACACACCAACGAGGGGAACGTTAGTGAATCTGCGCGCTCTCACCAAGGGAGACGCCGCCGTCGCAGGTGCGGCCGTCCTGCTCTTCATCGCATCCTTCCTGCCCTACTGGACCGTCGAGTGCAAGGGCAAGTACTGCGGCGACACCTCGACGAACGCCTGGGACAGCGTCCTGTTCCCCGTCCTGCCCTCGGTCTTCCTGCTCGGCCTCGTGGCCGCCGCCCTGATCCTGGTGCAGCGCTTCCAGGGCCAGGCCGCCGCCAACCGCCAGATCCTCGGCCTGCGGCTGGACCAGTGGGGCATCGCCTTCTCGGTGGCGGCGCTCTGGGCTGCGCTCTGGTCCCTCGGTGGCGGCCTGGAGGGCATCGGCCACGGCTTCGGTGCCTGGCTCGCCGTCATCGCGCTGATCGTGCTGGCCGGTGCGGCCGCCGGGGGTCAGCTGATCCCGGTGCTCAAGACCCCGCTGGTCAGCGACAAGCCGGCCGTGCAGCCCTACCCGGGCGGCGGCTACCCGGCCCCGCAGGCGGGCCAGCCCGGCCAGCCGGTCGGCCACTACGGCTACCCGGGCCCCGGCCAGGACCCGAACCAGGCGCAGGCTCCGGCGTTCGGCGGCCAGCCCGGCGGCTACGGCTACCCGGCCGCGCAGGCGGGCCAGCCCGGCCAGCCGCTTCCGGGCCAGTCCCAGGCCGGTCAGCCGCAGGACCTCGCCGCCCAGCACGCGGCGCAGACCGAGCAGGCCCGGCCGGCGCAGGCCGCCGCCCAGCAGGCGCCCGCGTCCGACTTCGCGCCGTTCTGGTTCGCCGTCCCGGCGCCGCGCCAGCTGGCCCCGAAGGACAACCCGGTCGGCGCTCCGGTCGGCGACCTCGTCCCGGGCACCTGGTACCTGGCGGTCGAGCAGCGCGGCACCGCGCTGGTCGCCCAGCTCCAGGACGGCACCCAGGGCCTGCTGGTCGACACCGCCGGCATCCAGCGCGGCTGACCCGGCCGCACGCCCCGCGTGCGACACGGGAACACCCCGCACGACACCGAAAGGGGCGGGACCGGCGCGATCCGGTCCCGCCCCTTCGGCATGTCGTCGGTCCGAGCACCGGCCGGGCCCCGGCCCGACTCAGGCCCCGGCCCCGAGGGGCTCAGGGCTCAGCAGCAGTCCTGGACCACCAGCCCGGTCGGCAGGTCGTCACCACCGAACACCGCCACCGTCGCCGGGTCCCCGCCCAGCGCCGCGACCGTCAGCAGCAGCGCGCCCGCCGTCCAGGTGGTGCGCTCCTCCGGCCAGATCGCGTCGTCCTCGAAGACGTACCCGGTCCAGTACGAGCCGTCGGTGTGCCGCAGGTGCTTCTGGATCCAGCGCAGGATGTCCACCGCGCGGTCGGACTCGCCGATCGCCCAGAGGGCCATGGCCAGTTCGGCACTCTCGCCGCCGGTCACCCAGGGGCGGTCGCTGACGCAGCGCACACCGAGGCCGGGCACGACGAACCGGTCCCAGTCCCGCTCGATCCGCTCCAGCGCGGCCGGGCCGCGCAGCGCGGTGCCGAGGACGGGGTAGTACCAGTCCATCGAGTAGCGGTCCTTGTCGAGGAACCGCTCGGGGTGGTGGGAGATGGCGTGCCGGAGCCGGCCGGCCGCGAGCTCCCAGTCGGGCTGCGGCTCCTCCAGGTAGTCGGCGACGGCCAGCCCGCAGCGGAGCGCGTGCAGGATGCTGGACGAACCGGTGAGCAGCGCCTCGCCTGCGGCCTCACCGTGCTCGTCGAGCCGCCAGGAGATCGGGCCGCCGGGAAGCCGCCGGGCGACGATGAAGTCGAGGGCCCGCCGGACGGTGGGCCAGATCCAGTCCAGGAAGGCGTCGTCACCGGTGGAGAGGTGGTGGTGCCAGACGCCGACGGCCACGTAGGCGCAGAAGTTGGTCTCCTTGGCGGCGTTGCACACCTCCCCGTCCGCGAAGCCGCCGGCGGCGGTCTCCGCACCCCCGGCGCCCTGGCCGTACGCGTAGGCGGCGTACCAGGAGCCGTCCGGGTTCTGGCGGGCGGCCAGCCAGCGGTAGGCGGCCTCGGCGGCGGCGTGCTCGCCCGCGGTGTCCAGGGCCATCGCGGCCTCGGTGTGGTCCCACGGGTCGAGGTGGTGGCCGGTGAACCACGGTATGGCGCCGTCGGGTTGCTGCTCGGCGAGGATGCTGCGGACGGTGCCGGCGGCCTGCTCGGCGTCGAGCACGCCGTCGAGCAGCAGGACCTCGGGGACGGCGGCGGTCACTCCGAGCCGCCCGCCGCGCCCGCGCCCGTGTCCGTGTTCGCGCCCGCAGCGGCGGAGGCGGTCACGCCGGACCGGCGGGGCTTGGAGGCGTAGGCGACGAAGCTCTTGCCGATGACCGGGTTGAGCGCCCGCTCGGCGGCCTTGGTGAGGGTGCTGATCACCGGGGTGCCGACGATGTCCCAGACGAGCAGCTGGTGGTAGGCCTTGACCGGCAGCGCCTTGTCGTTGCCCACGCCGACCGCGCACTTGATCCACCAGTACGGCGAGTGCAGCGCGTGCGCGTGGTGGGTCCCGTACGGCTCCAGGCCGGCGTCCTTGAGCCTGCCGAGCAGTTCGTCGCCCCGGTAGATCCGGATGTGGCCGCCCTCGACCTCGTGGTACTCGTCGGACAGCGCCCAGCAGATCTTCTCGGGGAGCCAGCGCGGCACCGTGACGGCGAGCAGACCGCCGGGCTTGAGCACCCGGAACATCTCGTTGAGCACGCCCTTGTCGTCCGGGATGTGCTCCATCACCTCGGAGATGATGATCTTGTCGAAGTACTCGTCCTCGAAGGGCAGGGCCAGCGCGTTGCCCTCCACCGCGACCGCGGACGCGCCCTCGGGGGCCTCGCCGGCCTGCTCCATGGCGGCGAACCACTTCCTGACCTCGGCGATCTCCTCGGCGTTCTGGTCGAGGGCGATCACGTTGGCACCGCGCCGGTAGCACTCGAACGCATGCCGCCCCCCGCCGCAGCCCAGGTCGAGCACCCGGTCGCCGGGGGCGAGCGGGAAGCGCGAGAAATCAACGGTCAGCACTGCGGGCTCCCATTCCTTGGTAGGAAACGTTTCTGACGCCGAGTCAGAGATATCGCGTTGCACGAACCGGGCGGCCGTCGGGCGAACCCACCGGCCGATCGGCCCACCCCCGGACCGTCTCACCGACGGACCGGCTCACCGACGGAGACCGACCCGCCGCCGGACCGGCGGCCCGGCGGACCCGCCCGACGGCCGCCCGTCAGGCGACGTAGCGCCAGCCCGGACCGGACCGGGCGTTCCGGCCGGCCCCGGTGGCGATGGCCGCCCGGTAACCCTCGACGGTCAGCTCGGCGGCGCGCTCCCAGGTGAACCGTGCGAGCACCCGCTCGCGTCCGGCCGCACCGAGCGAGGCGCGCAGCGCCGGATCGTCCAGCAGCCGCCCGAGCGCCGCCGCCAGCGCGCCCGCGTCGCCCGGCGGCACCGCGAGGCAGGTCTCGCCGTCCGGGCCGGCCACCTCGGGGATCGCCCCGCCCGTGGTCGCGACCAGCGGCGTGCCGGTGGCCATCGCCTCGGCGGCGGGCAGCGAGAAGCCCTCGTACAGCGACGGCACGCAGGCCACCTCGGCCGAGCGGTAGAGGTCGACCAGCTCCCGGTCGGTCAGGCCGTGCCGGAACTCGATGTGCCGCTCCAGCCCGAACCGGCGCACCGCCTCGGCGATCGGCCCGCCCCCCTTCTGCGGCTTGCCGACCACGACCAGGTGCGCGTCCCGCTCGGTGCGGACCTTGCCCAGCGCCTCGACCAGGTGCACCAGGCCCTTCAGCGGCACGTCGGCGCTGGAGGTGGTGACGATCCGCCCGGGCACCCGGTCCACCGTCGCCGACGGGGACCAGAGGCGGGTGTCGGCGCCGATCGGCACCACCGAGACGGCGCCCGGCGCGGCACCCAGGTGCTCGGCGATCTCACGCTTCGAGGTGCCGGAGACGGTGATGATGTGGTCCAGCCTGGCGGCGACCCGGCGCTGCATCCGGGTGAAGGCGTACCAGCGGCGCAGCGACAGCCGCCTGATCCTGCTGGTGGCCGCCTCCAGCTCGACCCGTCGGTCGACGGTGATCGGGTGGTGGATCGTGGTGACCAGCGGGAAGCCGTGCCGGGCCAGCCCGAGCAGGCCGTAGCCGAGCGTCTGGTTGTCGTGCACGACGTCGTAGCGGCCGCGGTGCCGGGCCAGGTACTGGCGGGCGCGCAGCGAGAAGGTCAGCGGCTCGGGGAACCCGCCGGTGCGCATGGTGGCGTACTCCAGGAGGTCCACCGGTCCCCGGTACTCGTCCAGCGCCGGGGTGCGGAACGGGTCGTCCGTCCGGTACAGGTCCAGGCTGGGCAGCTCGACCAGGCGGACCGAACCGGGTCCCTCGACCTCGTCCAGCACGGGGTACGGCTGGGCGCCGATCACGTCGACGTGGTGGCCTAGGCGGGCCAGTTCGCGGGACAGGTGCCGCACGTACACGCCCTGGCCACCGCAGAACGGGTCGCCCCGGTACGAGAGCAGGGCAATCCGCAGCGGTTGCGCGGTCATCGTCGGCCCTCGTCTCTGCTGCTGTCGGTGCTGCCGGTCGCTAAAGTAGATCAGGTTTCAGTGTGGTGTGGAGTTCGCCGGAAACCAGGTGAACAATGAGAGACCTCGAAGATACCGGCCCGTAGCTTCCACTCAGGAGCCAGGGCTGGTGATTCACGCCACGCCCGAGCACCATGCCCGAGCAGCCCGCCCGAACAGTCGCCCGAGCGGCCGTGGAAGCGGACGCCCGGGCACTGCCCGGACACCGCCCGGAGCCGCCGGGCACCGCCGGAGCAGCCCGTCACTCTCGCGCCCCGGGAGCCCCCTTGCCGTCGTCCGCCATGCCTCCGCCCACGTCCACCGCCCCCGCCGCCCCCGCCCCGCCGACCGTCACGCCGCCCGGTGCGCCGCCTGCCGCACCGGTCTCCGACGTGCCCGCGACCGCCGCCGGCCCGACACCGCCGCTCACCGCCCGGCAGGCCGAACGGCGCCGCCGGATCCTGCGCACCGCGACCGCGCTGGCGGCCCGCGGCGGGTACGAGGCGGTCCAGATGCGGGAGGTCGCGGAGGGCGCCCAGGTGGCGCTCGGCACGCTGTACCGGTACTTCCCGTCCAAGGTGCACCTGCTGGTGGCGGTCATGCTGGAGCAGTTGCGCGGCCTCCAGGAGCAGGTCCGACGGCACCCGCCGGCCGAGCGCGAACCCGCCCCGCGGGTCGCCGAGGCGCTCACCCGGGCGTTCCACGCCCTCCAGCGCGAACCGCTGCTCGCCGAGGCCATGGTCCGCGCGCTCTCCTTCGCCGACCGCTCCGTGAGCGCCGAGGTCGACCAGGTCTCGGTCGCCACCGGCCGGCTGATCCTGGATGCCATCGGCCAGTCCGAACCACCGACCGAGGCCCAGCGCGCGGCCGTCCGGGTGATCGAGCACACCTGGCACGCCGCGCTCGTCGCCTGGCTCTCCGGCCGCGCCTCGATCGCCGAGGTCCGCGCCGACCTGCACACGGCGGCCCGGCTGCTCACCCTGCCCTGAGGGCTCGGCGCCCCGCCCCGGGGCGGCCCCCGCTCCACCCGCCCCCTCCACCCTCATGCCCCTCCGCACACCCTCCCTTCACGCTCCCCCTCCGCCGCCTCCTCGTTCTCCGCCCGCTCTCCCCCCACGCCCCCTCCACCCCCTCCAGGACTGGAACGTGTTCTCGCCCCGCCGGATCCACCCCGCCCGGCGCGGCGGCTAAAGTCGGCATGCAGGACAATTCCATCCCGTTTCTCCTCCGGGGAAAGCCGGTGCGAATCCGGCACTGACCCCGCAACCGTGAGCCCGGCACCACGACTGCCGGGCGAGTCGGAGCGCCCGGGGAGAGGCGAGCGGCCCAGCCGGGCGGACCACCGCCGGGCACCGTCGAGGGCTACGGAACGGCCTGTCCAGGCCGACACCGCTCACCGAAAGGCACACCTCCCACCATGCTCACCGCCGCCCGCCTGGGCGCTGCCGCCCTGACCGCCGCGCTGCTCACCGGCACCGCCGCCGCCCCGGCGCTCGCCGACACCCCCACCCCCGGCGCCGGTGCCACCGCGCTCCCCGAGGGCCTGTACGGCAAGGGCGACCCGACCTACGACGCGGTGTGGCGGCAGTCGCTCTCGCTCACCGCGCTCGCCGCCGCGAAGGTGACCCCGGCCGACTCCGCCGTCTCCTGGCTCACCGGCCGGCAGTGCGCCGACGGCGGCTGGCTCTCCTACCGGGCCGACGTCTCGGCCGCCTGCGACCCCACGCAGGCGGACAGCAACGCGACCGCCGCGGCGATCCAGGCGCTGGTCTCCCTCGGCGGGCACCAGGACGCCGTCGACAAGGGCGTCCAGTGGCTCAAGGTCAACCAGAACGCGGACGGCACCTGGGCCTACAACCCCGGCAACCCCGGGGACGCCAACTCCACCGGCCTCGCCGTGAACGCCCTGTTCGCCGCCAAGGCCGACCCGGCCGGGGTCGCCAAGGCCGGCAAGAACGCCTTCGACGGACTGGCGACCTTCCAGCTCGGCTGCGCCGCCCCCGCCGACCAGCGCGGCGCCTTCGTCTACCAGTCCGCCCCGGACGCCGCGGGCGAGGCGAACGCCCTGGCCACCGGCCAGGCCTCGCTCGCCGCGGCCGGCGGGAAGCTCCCGGTCACCAACACCAACCGGACCGACGCCGCCCCCAAGCCCCTCACCTGCACCGACGGCGCCACGGCCGCGCCCGTGCCGCGCGCCGACTCGGGCGAGGCGGTGGCCGCCTACCTGACCACGCAGCTCGCGTCCGACGGGCAGCACCTGATGCTGAAGCTGGCCGGCGCGACGCCGACGCCCGACTACACCGCCACCGCCTGGGCGGTGCTCGGCCTGGTCCAGGGCGGGCACCCGCAGCAGGCCGCCGGTGCGGTGGACTGGCTGGCGAAGGAGGGCGGCACCTGGACCAAGGGCGGCACCGACGCCGCCGCCACCGCCACGCTGCTGCTGGTCGCGCAGGCGGCGCAGCGCGACCCGGCGACGTTCGGCGGGAGCGACCTGGTCGCCCAGCTGACCGCCCTCGGCCCGGCTCCCAAGGCCGTCGCCGCGAACGGGTCGCCCACCGCGTCCGCGTCCGAGACCGCGAAGAAGGACGACGGCGGCGGACTCAGCACGTACTGGGTGCTCGGCATCGGCCTGCTCATCGGCATCGGCGGCGGCCTGCTGCTGAGCCTCCAGCGCAAGCGCGGCGCCAGGCCGTGACCGACCCCGCCCCGTTGGCCGGCCACCCCCGGGTGGCCGGCTCCTCCCCGTCACCGGATGCGCCCGGCTCGGGTGCGTCCGGCTCGGGTGCGTCCGGCTCGGGTGCGTCCGGCCCGGGTGCGTCCGGCGACGCGGGCGGCCCCGCTGCCGGGCTCTCGGCCGCCGAGCGACGACGGCGGTGCTGGCGGCGGGTGGCGCCCGCGGCCGTCCGGTTCCTCGCCGGGCTGGTCACCGGAGTGCTGATCCTGCTGGTGCTCGGAGCGGCTCCCGCACAGGCGGCCGGGTACCGGTACTGGTCGTTCTGGAAGTGGTCCGGCAGCGGTTGGGCCTACCAGCAGCAGGGGCCCGCCGTGCACGTCCCGCCGGACGGCGCCGTCGAGGGCTGGCGGTTCGCCGTCAGCCCGGACGGCGGCCAGGAGGCCGCGCGACCCGGCACCCCGGGGGACTTCGCGACCGTCTGCGGGGCGACCCCGGAACAGAGCGGGCGCAAGCGGGTCGCCGTAGTACTGGACTTCGGCACCCCCGCCGACGCACCCGCCCGCGAGACCCCGCCCGAACCGCGCACCGCCTGCGCCGTCGTCAGCGCCCGGGCCACCTCGGCGGAGGTGCTGGCCACCGTCGCACCGCCGCTGCGGTACGACGGCAACGGGCTGCTCTGCGCCATCGCCGGCTACCCGCG
The DNA here is from genome assembly GCF_036290945.1 of Streptomyces sp. BE303. Taxonomy (NCBI): domain Bacteria; kingdom Bacillati; phylum Actinomycetota; class Actinomycetes; order Kitasatosporales; family Streptomycetaceae; genus Streptomyces; species Streptomyces sp. BE303. The sequence goes on along the minus strand of NZ_JAQYWZ010000880.1, from coordinate 338,877 downwards.
GACCGGCTGCGGCGAGCAGCTCGGCAACGCCGACCGGCCGTCCGCCGCCGGCACCACGCCGGTCGGCGGGTCCGGGAACGCAGCCGGAAGCGGCTCCGGGACCGACTCGCACGACGACGCCTCGTCCGGCATCGGCGGCCCCGACCTCGGCGTGATCGCCGGCGTCGCCCTCATCGCCATCCTCGTGGCGGGCGCCGTCCACCGGACGCGCCGCCGATGAGGACGACGGCCGTCCGCGCACCGGGTCACCGCCGCCCCGCCCCGTAGACCGACCGACGTCCGCCGACCGGTCCGGTCCGGACCGGACCGGACCGGACCGGACCGGCCACCCGCCCCGCCGCCCCGCCGACCCGTCCCACCCCGCCCCGGCTCCCCCGACCCCCGCTCCCCAGGACCCCACCGTGCCCACACCCCGTGCCGCCCGCCGCCGACCGGCGCCAGGCCCCCGCCAACTGCACCCCGGGGCCTGGTGGCTGTGGGCACTCGGCCTGGGCGCCGCCGCCACCCGGACCACCAACCCCCTCCTCCTGCTCCTCCTCGCCGCCGTCGCCGGTTACGTGGTCGCCGCCCGCCGCACCGACGCGCCGTGGTCGCGCTCCTACGGCACGTTCCTCCGCCTCGGCCTCCTCGTGCTCGGCATCCGCCTCGTCTTCGCCGTCCTCCTCGGTTCGCCGGTCCCCGGCACCCACGTCCTGTTCACCCTCCCCGAAGTGCCCCTTCCCGTCTGGGCGCAGGGGGTGCGGATCGGCGGCCGGGTCACCGCCGAGGGACTCCTCGCCGCGCTGTACGACGGTCTCCGGCTGGCCACCCTGCTGGTGTGCGTCGGCGCCGCCAACGCCCTGGCCAGCCCGGCCCGTCTGCTGCGCACCCTCCCCGGTGCGCTCTACGAGGCGGGCGTGGCCGTCGTGGTGGCGATGACCTTCGCGCCGAACCTGGTCGCCGACATCCAACGACTGCGCGCCGCCCGCCGTCTGCGCGGGCGCAGCGACCGGGGCGTCGCCGCCGTCCTGAGCGTCGGACTGCCCGTCCTGGAGGGGGCGTTGGAGCGTTCGGTGGCGCTGGCCGCCGCGATGGACACCCGCGGGTTCGGCCGCACCGCCGACGTTCCGCGCAGGCTGGCCCGGGCCACCGCCGCACTCACCCTGGCCGGGCTGCTCGGCATCTGCCTCGCCGCGTACGGGCTGCTGACGGCGGGCGGCGCCGGCTGGGCGGCGCCCGTGCTCCTCCTCGGCCTAGCCGCCGCCTTCACCGGACTCCTGCTGGGCAGCCGGCGCTCCGTCCGGACCCGCTACCGCCCGGACCCGTGGGCGCTGCCCGAGTGGCTGACCGCCGGATCGGGCACGGCCGTGGCCGCGTTGACGACGTGGCTCGCCGCCGGCTACCCGGCCGCCTTCGCGCCCACCGTGGTGCCGCCGACCGTCCCCGTCCTGCCGCTGACCGCCGTCCTGGCCGTCCTGGTCGGTCTGGTGCCGGCGTTCGTCACCCCGGTGCCCCGCCCCACCACGGCGACCGGCCCGACCGGTGCGGACACCGGGCCGCCACCGGATCCCGGGACGGACACCGGGGCCCGCACCCGCCCCGGCCTCCGCACCGACACCCGCACCAGCACCGACACCCGCACCGGCACCGGCACCGGCACCGGCACCGACCCGAACGACGCACCGACCCCGCCCCGGAGGGCCTCGTGATCACCTTCGAGCAGGTCACCGTCCAGTACTCCGACACCGACGCGCCCGCGCTCAGCGGCGTCGACCTGACCGTTCCCGAGGGCGAACTCTGCCTTCTGGTGGGCCCGTCGGGTTCCGGCAAGTCCACCCTGCTGGGTGCGGTCAGCGGCCTCGTCCCGCACTTCACCGGCGGCGTGCTGCACGGCCGGGTCACCGTCGGCGGGCGCGACACCCGCGAGCACCGCCCCCGCGAACTCGCCGACCTGGTCGGCACCGTGGGCCAGGACCCGCTGGCGCACTTCGTCACCGACACCGTCGAGGACGAACTCGCCTACGGCATGGAGTCGCTGGGCCTCCCTCCGGACGTGATGCGGCGGCGCGTCGAGGAGACCCTCGACCTGCTCGGCCTCGCCGGCCTGCGCGACCGGGCGCTCACCTCGCTCTCCGGCGGCCAGCAACAACGCGTCGCCATCGGCTCGGTGCTCACCGTCCACCCGCGCGTCCTGGTCCTCGACGAGCCCACCTCCGCCCTGGACCCGAGCGCCGCCGAGGAGGTACTGGCCGTGCTCCAGCGGCTGGTCCACGACCTGGGCACCACCGTGCTGATGGCCGAGCACCGGCTGGAGCGCGTGGTCCAGTACGCCGACCAGGTCCTGTTGCTGACCCCCGGCGCGCCGCCCGTTCTCGGCGAACCCGCCGAGGTGATGGCGCACTCGCCGGTCCACCCGCCGGTGGTCGGACTCGGCCGGCTGGCCGGCTGGCACCCGCTCCCGCTGTCCGTCCGCGACGCCCGCCGCCGGGCCGCCGGCCTCCGCACCCGCCTGGACGGCCACCACCCCACCGGATCCCCCGCCCCCCTCGGCACGGTCCTGGCCGAGGCCGGCCGTCTGGCCGTCCGTCGCGGCTTCGTCCCGGCGCTGCGCGGCGTCGACCTCACCCTCCACGCGGGCGAGATCACCGCCCTGATGGGGCGCAACGGGGCGGGCAAGTCCACCCTGCTCGGCGCCCTGGTCGGCCTGCACGCGCCGGCCTCCGGCACCGTGACGGTCGGTGGCCGCACCCCGCACCGCACCCGGCCCGCCGACCTGATCCGCCACGTCGGCCTCGTCCCGCAGGACCCGCGCGACCTGCTGTACGGGGAGAGCGTCGCCGCCGAGTGCGCCGCCGCCGACGGCGACGCGGGCGCCGAACCCGGCACCTGCCGCGCCCTCGTCGAACGCCTGCTGCCCGGCCTCGCCGACGCCGCCCACCCCCGCGACCTCTCCGAGGGCCAGCGCCTCACCCTGGCCCTGGCCGTGGTGCTCACCGCCCGCCCGCCGCTCATCCTCCTGGACGAACCCACCCGGGGCCTGGACTACGCGGCCAAGGCCCGGCTCGTCGAGATCCTGCGCGACCTGGCCGCCGACGGCCACGCCGTCCTCCTCGCCACCCACGACGTCGAGCTGGCCGCCGAACTCGCCCACCGCACGGCCATCCTGGCCGAGGGCGAGATCGTCGCGGACGGCCCGACGCCCGAAGTCGTACTCGGTTCACCGGCGTTCGCCCCGCAGGTCGCCAAGGTGCTCGCTCCGGGCCCTTGGCTCACCGTCCCCCAGGTCGCCCGCGCCCTCGCCGAGGTCGCGGAATGAGCAAGAACGGCCTGAACCGTCCCGTCCCGCTCGGTCGTCGCTCGATCACGGCCCTCCTCCTCACCTCGCTGGTCGGGGTGGCCGCGTTCGGGTGGCCGCTGCTCGCCTCCGCCGAATCGGCCCTGGTCGGCCACTCCACCGACGCCCCTTGGCTGTTCGCCCTGCTCCTCCCGCTGCTCCTCGCCGTCGTCGTCGCCCAGATCTCCGAGGGCCGCACGGCGGGCGGCGGCACCCCCGGCCTGGACGCGAAGGCGGTCGCCCTGCTGGGCGTGCTGGCCGCCGCCGGCGCCGCCCTGCGGCCGCTCGGGGCGGGCACGGCCGGGCTGGAGCCGATGTTCTTCCTGATGGTGCTCGCCGGACGGGTCCTCGGTCCGGGCTTCGGCTTCGTGCTCGGCGCGCTCTCGATGTTCGCCTCCGCCCTGCTGACCGGCGGGGTGGGGCCCTGGTTGCCGTTCCAGATGCTCGCCATGGGCTGGGTGAGCCTCGGCGCGGGGCTCCTCCCGGGCCCGGACCGCGTGCGCGGCCGGCGCGAGCTCGTCATGCTCGCCGTCTACGGGGCGGGGGCGTCCCTCCTCTACGGCATGATCATGAACCTCCAGGGCTGGCCCTACATCGCCGGGCTCGCGAGCTCGATCTCCTTCGTCCCGGGCGATCCGCTCTCCGACAACCTGGTCCGGTTCGCCGTCTACTGCCTCACCACCTCGCTCGGGTGGGACCTCCCCCGCGCCGTTCTCACCGTCACCCTCTGCCTCACCCTCGGCACCCCCGTCCTGCGCGCCCTGCGCCGGGCCACCCGCCGCGCAGCCTTCGCCGCCCCGGTCGCCTTCCACCCGCCGCGGGAGGACTGACGGCGGCGCCCCAGGGCATCGGGGTTCTCCCGGGGGCGGATCCGCGCTACCGGGAGCCGCGGCAACCGGCGCAGAGCTTCCCCGCTCCGCCGACATGGCGCCCGCACATGCCGCCCCGCCCCGGACACTCGTGGTGCCGCCTCTGACCCGGGACCACGGCCACCCCGACACCCGCCGTCCGCAGGCCCGTTGAGACCGTCGGGACCGGCGGGACCGGCGGGACCGGCGGGACACCCAGCAACCGGGCGCCGAGGATCGCCCCGACGCTGCGGGTGACCTTCTCCGGCAGCGGGGCGGACAGGATTCCCGCCAGGGCGTCCGGCGCCCAGCCGCCCGCCAGCAGGCCCTCCACCCGGGCGGCCTGGTCCGTCAACGGCTTCCCCGCCAGCGCCAACCGCGGATCCCGGCGGCCGAGTTCGATCAACAGGCCCAGGCCCTCGGTCCTCCGGGGCGGCGCCGCGACCGGCCTGCCCGTCCCGGACGGAAGGACGGAAGGCTTCCCGGCTTCCTTCTCCCTCGTCGTCCTTGCCTTCGGGGAAGGGCCTCCCGCCTTCCCGGCACCTGCCGCACCGGCTCCGGCGGGCCCGGCGGCCGGGGACGCGGGAACCGGCGGCACCGTGTGAACGGCCTTTCCCACCACCGGGACTTCGTGCACCGAGACCAGCGTCCGGACCCGGCCCGAGAGGGGATCGCGCGAGGTCCGGCGGACGTAGTGCCCGGCCTCCTCCAACTCGCGCAACGCCCGGGCCACCGTCGCCCGGCCCTCGACGCTCTTCGCGGCCAGGGTCCGGACGTCCTCCCGCGCCCCGTCGGGCAGGCTGAGGAGGTACCCGAGCAGCCCACGGGCCGCCCAGCTGAGCGAGTGCTTGCGCACGACATGCCCGTTGTCGAGGATCGTGTACCCGGGCGCGTGCTTGGGGATACGATTGATCTGCATCGTGGAGCGCTTTCTCCTGGTGCCGTTCCCCGGGGTGTTGGCGCACCGCCGGGGTTTTCCTTGGAACGCTGCTGCTGAGCGCAATGATCACGCTAATCCAGCAGACCGCCCCGGAAACCCCATCCGGATCACCCGATCGGGCGGCGCACGCGCACTCACCCCGGCGCACGCCGACACCCCACAACGCGCCCTGCCCCGGCACCGACCGGCTCGACACGCACCTCGCCCGCAGCCGCGAAGCGGGACCCGACGACGGTGCGCCCCGGACGAGCCGTCCGGGGCGCACCGTCAGGAGCAGCCGGCCTCAGACCTTCGGGCCGGCGGACTGCACCACGTCGAAGGACCACAGGGTGGAGCCGCTGGCGGCCGGGCGCTGCGGGGCCTCGCCCTCGGCGGCCGGCGGGCCCTGGCGGTGGGCCGCCTGCATGGGCCCGGCGAGCCAGGCCTGGAAGGACTCCTCGTCGCGCCAGCGGGTGTAGACGAGGTACTGGTCGGTGCCCTCGACCGGGCGGAGCAGCTCGAAGTACTCGAAGCCGTCCGAGTTCTCCACCGCACCGGCCCGGGCGGCGAAGCGCTTCTCCAGCACCTCCCGCTGCTCAGCGGGGACGGTCAGGACATTGATCTTGACGACGGACACGCCGTACCTCCTCGTCCGCCCGCCCCCGAAGCAAGGTCGGGGTGCGGGCCCTGTTCACTGAGAAGGCAGTCTGCTACACCTCACGCGGACGAAGCGTCGCAGGTCAGGCGATCCACGGCGGGACGACGTGGTCGCCGGTTCGGCGCGCGCCACCGGTCTTGTCTCCATGGATCGCCGACGAGCAGCGGCCCGTGCCCGTCCGGCCTTCACCGGCCGGACGGGGTCTTCTGTCGCCTCAGGGGAATATTCGAGAATCAACGCCGTCCTCGGACCGATTCCACGGCATCCTGATTCGGCCTGACCGACAGCGAGGGGAGCGGCTGTGAGCCGACGACTGCGGTACATCGGAAGCAACTCGGGGAACAACGGATGCCCGACGCTCTACGAGGATGTCGAGACCGGAGAGGTGCTGGTGCAGGGCGACGCCGTCACCGACCCCGACGAAGTGGCCCAGCTCCGCAACGTCATGGACAGCCCGCCCACCCCGGGGCAGCGGTACCTGCTCGACAACGCCGAACGGAACAGTGCCGTGGGCGAGGACATCCGGTACCTCTGGCGCGCCGACGCCGATCGTCTCGGCCTTCCGGCGGAGGACACCTGGCTGTTCGACTCGCGCGTGATCGCCCTGCTGCGCTTCGACCCCGACGACGATCTGACCGGCGTGGAGCTGATCACCGACCCGGTCCAGGTGGCTCGCGCCTGCCAGGTCCGGGACGCTGCCCGGCACTTCGCCACGCCGCATCGGGCGTTCGTCGCCGGGGTACCGTCCGGCGTGTGACCACCGACTTCCGACAAGCGAGAATCGCCCTCGGCCTACGGCTCCGCGAGCTGCGCACCGAGGGCGGTCTCACGGGCCGGCAACTGGCCGAGCACCTGGGCTGGACCCAGTCCAAGGTCAGCAAGCTGGAGACCGGCCGACAGACCGCCACCCACGACGACCTCAGGGCTTGGGCAACGGGTGTCGGCCGGCCTGGCGCGGGGCCCGAACTGACGGCCAGGTTGCGGGCGTTCGAGTCGCAGTCCCGGTCATGGCGACGGCACCTCGCGGCCGGACACCGGCCGGTGCAGGACACGCTGACGATCGAGTACGAGCGGTCGACGGTCATGCGCGCCTGGGAAGGCTCCATGATCGTCGGCATGCTCCAGACGGCCGACTACGCCCGACACGTGTTCAACGCGTACGTGGACCTCCACTGGTCGCCGCGCGATGTCGAGGAGGCGGTACGAGCCCGCGTTCGACGGCAGGAAACCCTCTACCGGCCGGGCAAGCAGTACCGCATCGTCATGTGGGAGGCCGCGCTGCGTGCCCGGCTCTGCCCGCCCGCCGTCATGGCCGCTCAGTTGGACCGGCTCAGCGGCGTGATCGGTCTGGACACCGTCACCCTGGGCATCGTGCCGTTCGAGGCCCAGCTCGCCCTTCCGCCCGCCAACGGTTTCTGGATATATGACGAACGGCTTGTCATTGTCGAGGACTGGCACGCGGAACTGTGGCTGGACCAGGCGGAGAACGTGGCCCTGTACGCGCGCGCCTGGGAAACGATGGCCGGCGCAGCCGTCTTCGGACCGGACGCCCACAGGGTTCTGGCGCGGTGCCGTAGGGCACTCGGAGCCGTCTGAGGAATCCTCGCGCATCCGGCCCGCGAGCCCTGGAATATTCGAGAATCACAGGCCCATCGGTGGTTCCCGCAGGCATAGCGTGCCGGCCAAGGAGCTTCGACCGACGCGGAAGGCCCACCCGTACCCCCCTGAAGGACCCGCCGCCCCCGGCCGGTCCTCACCCACGAAGGGCTCGGCGATGCGCCGTTGACGACCGAGCAGCGTCAACGGCGGGCGGCACTGCCGACCCGCTCGGACCGCCGCCGCGCAGAGCCCCGCCCGTCCGTCCCCGATGGCGGACTGCAGGATCCATGGCCGCAGAAGCGGATCGGGTCCGACCTCAGAGTCAGGAGAGTCCACATGATGTCGATCAGCACGGAGCGGATCACGGGCCGGTCCCTCGTCGACCCGGCCCTGTTCGAGCGGATGGTCACCCGGATCGCCGGAGAGGAGGAGATGGACCTCGCTCTCGCCGAGCGAGTCATGGACCAGGCCCTCGCCTTCCTGGGAGCGTGCGCAGTCAACCCCGGCGCCAGGCTCGCCCCGTCGAGCCTGGTGGACATCGGATGGCACACGTTCATCCTGCACACCACCGACTACGCCGAGTTCTGCCGCTCGCTGTCCGGCCGGTTCCTCCACCACGTGCCGACCGAGGGCGCGGGCGAGTCCGCCGAAGGCGTCGGCATCGCCACCACGGTGGCCGTCATCGGGGCGAGCGGGTACGCCGTGGACCCCGAACTGTGGAGCATGTCCGCCGAGTGTTCCGAGGGCAGCGGAGGAGACGGAAGCGACACCAGCGGCAGCGGTAACTGCTCGCAGTGCCACCGCGGTTGCCACAGCAGCTAGGAGCCGATCAGATCGCCCGCCCAGCCCTGCGGTCCGGGACCGGGCGGGCCCGACCCCGAGGAACCCCCGATGGCCGACATCTGGAAGCAGCTACCGGACGCCCTGCGCATCAGCATCGAAGGGCGGACCGGCACGGTGACCGCCGCCGTGCCTCCCACGGCGGGAACGGTGTCCGACTTCGCCGCCACGCTGGAGACGACCGGCGGGCCGGTCTTCTGCAAGGCAGTGCGCGAGGACAACCCGAAGGCGTGGATGCACCGCCTGGAGTCCGTCGTGAACTCCGTGCTGCCGCCGCACATCGCGCCCCGCATGCTCTGGAAGGTCGAGGCCGGCGGGTGGCTGGCCCTGGGGTTCGAGCACGTTCCCGGCAGGCACGCGGATCTTTCTCCGGGGTCCGCCGACCTGCCGTTGGTCGCCCGGACGCTGGAGACGCTCGCCGGAACACTGACCCCGGCGCCGCCCCTGCGCGCCTTCAGCCTGGCCGATCGGTGGTCGGGACAGGACTTCTGGCACCACCTCGGTAACCGGCACCGGGACCGACTCGATCCGTGGACCGTGGCACGGCTGGACACGCTGGTCCTGGCCGAACGCGAAGCACCCGACCTGATCGACGGCAGGACCCTGGTCCACACCGATCTGACCGGCCCGAACCTCCTCGTGGACGGCGCAGCCGTGCGCGTCGTCGACTGGGCCTTCCCCGCCCCCGGCGCCGCATGGGCCGACACGGCTTACGTGGTCGTCCGGCTGATCGAGGCAGGGCACACTCCCGAGCGCGCCGAGCGGTGGGCCGACGGCGTCTCCCTGTGGCGTGCCGCGCCCCACCGGTCCGTCACGGCCTTCGTCGCGATCCTCACCGGCTTGTGGACCCTCCGCGCCGCCGAGACGCCCGGGCGGCAGTGGGACGCCCTGGGCGCTCACGGACTCGCCTGGCTTCGCCACCGTCTCGGGTAGCCGCCCGGAACAGGTCCGGCCGCCGACGCCTCCGCGCAGCAGCCGGACCTCCGCACCCTCAGTCGGGGAAGGCGGGCCGAGCACGGCAGGCGAGCACCCCGGTCGATCGCCGTCGCAGGTCAGGCGATCCACGGCGGGACGACGTGGTCGCCGGTCTCCGGGTTGACGGCCCGTGACGGGGTCGGGGAGGCGACCACGGCGGTGAAGCCGCCCTCGGAGCTCATCCGGCGGACGACCTCGGCCGGCAGGACGAGGGTGTCCCCGGCGGCGACCGCCAGGGCTTCACCCGCCAGGTCGACGGCGGCGGAGCCGGTGAGGAAGGTCCACACCTGCTCGGTGTCCATGGCGTGGCGGGGGCCCGAGCTCCCGGGTGCCATCTCGACCTTCCAGAGCGCGAGGCCCGTACCGCCCTGGGCGGGCGAGGCGAAGGTGGTCATGACGGCGTTGGGCGTCTCGGTACGACGGGCCTCGGTACTGCGGATGACGGACAAGAGCGGTTGACCCCCTACAATGGACAATCAAGTTGTCTATATGGTCAATGAGGTTGTCGATCGTGTCAAGGGAGAACGACCCGCAGCAGGACGAGGCCCCCCGGACCACGCCCGAATCCCGGGCGCAGCCCGGCTACGAGCTGCCGCTCCGCCTGCTGCTCGCCTTCCGGGTGATCATCGACGAGCTGCACGAGCGCATCGCCCGCGAAGGCCACCCGGACCTCCGGCCGATGCACGGCTTCGTCTTCCAGGCGATCGGGCCGGAAGGCACCACGGCGGTCGAGCTGGGACGGCGCCTCGGCGTCTCCAAGCAGGCCGCCGGCAAGACCGTCGAGCACCTCGAACAGCTCGGCTACGTCGAACGCGGGACCGATCCGGCCGACGCCCGGCGCAAGGTGGTCAGGTTGACCCCCCGCGGTGTCGACTGCCTCGTCCGCTCCGCCCGGATCTTCGAGGAGCTGCGCGGACAGTGGTCCGCGACCCTCGGCGGCGAGGAACACCTGCGCGCCCTGGAGGCGGCCCTGCGCACCCTCGCGCCCGGGGACCCGTTCCGGCTGGACACCCCGCGCTGGTTCGGGGCCCCGTAGCGAGGGGCGACGGGGAGAGAGGGGAAGGAGGGGAGGAAGAAGAGAGAGGAGAGGGAGCGTCAGAAGGAGCGGCCCTCGCCGTGGTAGGGCAGCTCGTGCCCGACCGGGTCCGGGCGGTCGCGGCGGTCGGCGCAGAGCGTCGAGGAGAGCCGGGTGAGCAGTGCGGCGAGGTCGTCGAACTGCTTCTCGTCCCAGTCGCCCAACAGGTCCGCGAGCTGCTCCCGGCGGGCGGCGACCAGCTTGAGCGCCACCTCCTCGCCCGGCTCGGTGAGCCGCAGCGGGAGGCCGCCGGTGCGGGACGCCAGGCCGTTGCCCTCGACCTCCCGCACCGCCTCCTCGACCACCGCGAACGGCACGATCCGACGCTCCGCCAGTTCAGCGGGCTCGACCGACCCCTGGTGGTGCATCTGGAGCAGCAGCCAGCTGGACGCGGGTTTCAGGTCGAGCCCCGCAGTGGCGGTGATCCGTTTGAACAGGTCGCGCCGGGCCTCCCGGCTGCTCAGCACGGACAGCGCCCGGCTGATCTCGTCCAGCGAGGAGCGCTGCACCGGGTTGAGGCCGATCGACTCGCTGAGGTCGGGGGCGGTCACGGTGGTCCGCAGCTTCTGCTCCTTCAGGAACAGCGAGAGCACGAACGCCACCACGGCGACCGGCACCGCGTAGAGGAAGACCCGGGTGATCGACTCCGCGTACGCGTGGTAGATGTCGGCCTGCGTCGCGGCCGGCAGGCCGCTGATGACGCGCGGGTCCGAGGTGATCGCGTCGGGGTTGAAACCGGGTGGGAGCGTGGCGCCCGCCAGGGCGGTCCGCAGCCGGTCGTTCAGCCCGGACGCGAAGATCGTTCCGAAGATCGAGACGCCGAAGGAGGCGCCGATCGAGCGGAAGAAGGTGGCGCCCGCGGTCGCGACGCCCAGGTCCTCGTACCCGACCGAGTTCTGCACGATCAGCACCAGGACCTGCATCACCAGGCCCAGTCCGAGGCCGAAGACCAGGAAGTAGCAGCTCATCTCGAAGGTGCTGCTGTGCTCGTCCAGCCGGGAGAGCAGCAGCAGGCCGACGACGGTGACAGCCGTCCCGGCGATCGGGAACGCCCGGTAGTGGCCGGTGCGGGCCACGATCTGACCGGAACCGATCGACGTGGCGAGCATGCCGAGCACCATCGGCAGCATGTGGATGCCCGACATGGTCGGCGAGACCTGCATGACCACCTGGAGGAACGTGGGCAGGTAGGTCAGCGCGCCGAACATCGCGAAGCCGATGACGAAGGAGATGACGGCCACCAGGCTGAACGTCCGGGACCTGAAGAGGCGCAGCGGCAGGACGGGTTCGGCCGCCGCCCGCTCGGCCAGGACGAAGGCGACCAGCAGCAGCACGCCGAGCACGCCCAGCCCGACGATCTGCCACGAGCCCCACGCCCAGGTGGTGCCGCCGAGCGAGGTCATCAGCACCAGACAGGTCGCGACGGACGCGATCAGTACCGTGCCCAGGTAGTCGATCCGGTGACTCCGCTTCACCTCCGAGCCGTGCAGCACGGTGGCGATCACCACCAGGGCGACCACGCCGACCGGCACGTTGATGTAGAAGACCCAGCGCCAGCTGAGGTTGTCGACGAAGAGCCCGCCGAGCAGTGGACCGAGCACGCTGGTGACGCCGAAGACCGCGCCGAAGAGGCCCTGGTACTTTCCGCGGTCCCGGGGGGCGACCAGGTCGCCGACGATGGCCTGGGAGAGCACCATCAGGCCGCCGCCGCCCAACCCCTGGAGCGCGCGGAAGGCGATCAGCTCGCCCATGTTCTGGGCGATGCCGCAGAGCACCGAGCCCAGCAGGAAGATCACGATGGAGGCCTGGAAGAAGACCTTCCGGCCGTACATGTCGCCGAGCTTGCCCCAGAGCGGGGTGGCCGCGGTGGAGGCCAGCATGTAGGCGGTGACCACCCAGGAGAGGTGTTCGAGGCCGCCGAGGTCGCTGACGATGGTGGGCAGGGCGGTCGAGACGATGGTCTGGTCGAGCGCGGCGAGGAGCATCGCCAGCAGCAGGGCGCCGATCGGCACCCAGAGGTTGGGGGCGTTGGCCTCCGGAGGGCCCGGCTCGCTCACCGGGGCCCGGTCGGGGCCTCGGTCGGACGCGGCGATCGGATCCGTCATGGCGTCTCCGTAGCGGTGTCAGCGGTGTCAGCGGTGTCGGCGGTGTCGGCGGTGTCGGCGGCAGTGGTGGTGCCGGGGGCAGCGGTGGCGGCGGTCACGGCAGCCCGGTGCGCCCGGGGGCGCCGTTCGGATGATCACTCCCGATTCACCATGCTGTCAGAAATGCCCGGATTTGCTCCGTTCAGTTGAGCCGAACGTAAGCGGCACCGCCATGCGCCCGACATGTGGACGCCGGGCCTGCCACACCGACCGTTCATCAGTTCCCAACCGACACCAACCGGCACAAGGCCCCCACACCGGGCCGGACGCCCCTGTCCCGTCTCAGGGACGTCCTGCATAATCAGGCCCGTCCGCCACCTGGAACACGAGTCCGAGTCCGGGAGACCGAGCGAGAACCGAGGAGGGCCGGCCGATGCCGGACCAGCACTGCCCGACGTGCGGCACCGTGCGCTCCGCCGGGTGCAGGTGCTTCCCGGACCGCGCCCTCGACGAGACCACCGTCCTGCCGCACATGGAGGGCCCGCCGCTGGTCCGCCCGTACGTGCCGCAGGCGGTCGGGCAGGTCTCGGACGGCCCGTCGGACGGGACCGCCGGCGATCCGTTCGCCACCACGGTGCCGCCGTCGGCCGCCCGGCCCCGGACGGCCCCGACGCCCCCGCCGCCGGACCGTCCTCCGGTCGCCCCACCGCTGGGCCCGGACGCCGACGCCTACGCGACGACGGTGCTCCCGCCGCTCGCGTCGGCCCCCCAGTTCCCCCCGCCGTTCCCCCCGCAGCACCAGCCGTACGCCGCGTCGCCGCCCGAGGGGCTCCCGCCCGCCGAGCCCGCCGCTCCCGAGACCGGCGAACTCGGTGTCTTCCCGTTCGCCCACGACGCCCACGGCTCCGCGTCCCACTCCGCCGCGGCCGACGGCGCCGCGCCCGCCCCCGGCGGCCGGGCCGCCCGGCGCGCGGCCGAGCAGGACGCGGGTCCGGTCCCGCTCGCCCGGCGCAGGGGGGTGCTGGTCGCGGCCGGCGCCGCGCTGCTGGCGGTCACCGTCGGCATCGCGTACGCGGTGACGCCCTCCGCCGAGCCGGAGCGTCTGGCGGTGCCCGTCCCCACCACGACAGCGGTGCCGGCCCCGGTCGACCCGACCACCCCGGCCCAGCCGAGCCCGAGCGCGCCGGCGCCCACCAGCAGTTCCCCGAGCCCGACCAGGACGACCGCCAAGCCGAGCCCGACCCGGTCGACGGCCACCACCGCGGCGCCCGCGCCGATCACCCCGCCCGTGAGCGCCGCTCCCCCGGCTCCGGCACCGGCTCCCGACCCGGTCGCCCCGGCGCCGAGCCCCTCCGCCGAGACGCCGCCGGCCACGACGCCCACCCCCACCCCGACGCCCGCTTCGACGGCCACCTCGACCCCGACGCCCACCTTCCAGCCACTGAAGTACGGGATGAACGGGCCGGAGGTCCTCACCCTGCAGAAGAAGCTGGCCGTCGTCATGTGCTGGATGAGCGTCCCGACGACCAGCAACTTCGACCGTCGAACCGAGAGCTCCGTCGCCTACTTCCAGGTGCTGCAGGGGGTCCAGGGCGACGAGAGCGGGGTCTACGGGCCCCACACGGCCGCCGCCCTGGCGAAGCGCACCACCTGCTGAACCGGCCCGGCACCCCGTCGGTCGGGGGCCGGGCCGGCTGCGGCAGGACTCCGGGCGTCAGCCGGTGATCGCCTGGAAGATGCTGAACCCGGCCATCAGCACCATCACACCCGCCGCCACGCGGATGATCATCTTCATCGGGACGTGCTTCAGCAGCTTCTGCCCGCCCAGGATCGCGATCCCGGCGACGGCGCAGAGCGCCAGCCAGGCGCCCAGACCCACCGCGAGCGGGTCGGCGTACTTGGCGGCAAGGTTGGCGGTCATGATCTGGGTGAGGTCGCCGAACTCGGCGATCGCCACGACCACGAAGCTGGCTCCGGCGACCTTCCAGAAGCTGTTGGCGGTGGGCTCCTTGGTCTCGTGCCCGTCCTCGTCGCCACCGCCGTGGAAGAGCAGCATCGCCGCGCCGGCCAGGAACAGCACGCCGGTGACGCCCTCCACCCAGCGGTGCGGCAGCAGCGAGAGCAGGTGCCCGGCGACCAGGGCGATGCCCACCTGGAGGGCGAAGGCGGCGGCGATGCCGGCGAAGACGTAGCCGGCGCGGTACTTGGCGCCGAGCATCAGACTGGCCAGGGCGGTCTTGTCCGGCAGTTCGGACAGGAAGACGATGCCGAAGGTGATCGCGGCTACGGTCAGGCTCATCGGGGGTTCGGTCCCTCGGGTCGGGCCGCCGGACTCCCGCAGCTCCGTCAGGGGACGCTTCGGCCCGACAGCGCTGGTTGGAACATCACAGCACTGCGGCCGAAGGTCTCGCCGGCACCCCTGTGCGGTGTGCCCCGGGCGCCGGGCCCCGCAGGGGGCCAGTATGTCGACGGTCCGGTGGAGGGCTACTCCCCTTCAACGGCACCCACCCTACCCGATCCCCTCCCCCGGCCGCCCGGCGCGGACCAGACCGCGGCCCACCAGCTCCAGCACCGCCACGACCGCCACCGCCTCCACCACCAGCAGCCCGACCAGCACGAACAGCTGCACGGCGCCCGCCTGGACCGGTGACGCCCCGCCGAGCAGCATGCCGACGAAGGCGCCGGGCAGCGTGACCAGGCCGACCGTCCGGGTCTGGTCGAGCGCCGGGACGAGTGAGGTGGCGGCCGCGCTGCGGCAGATCTCCAGCCGGGCGTCCCGTTCCTCGAAACCGAGCGCCAGCGCGGCCTCCACCTCGCCGTGCCGCTGCCGGAGCTCGTCCAGGGCGCGCCGGCCGGAGAGCGAGGTGGCGGTGAGCGCACCGCCGATCAGGATGCCGGAGACCGGGATGACGGAGAGGCCCTCGGGCGGCAGGAGCCCGGTGCCGAGCAGCAGCGCGAGCACCGGCAGCACCCCGGCCCCGATCGGCGCGGCCGCCCACATCCAGGCGCGACCGCCCCCGCCGGGCATCCCCTCTCCACCGGCCGCCCCCTCTCCGCCCGCCGCTTCCTCGGCGCCCGCGCCCGCCGTGCGCCGACCGCCGGGCATCCCCCGACCGACGGCCGCCCGCGGACCGCTCCGCACGCGCCGCCCGCCGCCCGTGCGCGGGCCGTCCACCATCCGCTGCCCGGCGGTCCGCACCGCGACCGCGAACATCAACAGCACGAAGAGCACCGACCACCCGAGCGAGCCGGCCACCCAGCTGATCACCACGGCGACGGCAGCCAGCTGCACCACCGCGCGCAGCCCGGCCCGGAGCACCGCGGACCCGTGCCCGAGCCGACCCCACCCCGCGACCGCGACGGCCGCGGCCAGCAGCAGCGCGGTGACCACCCCGAGCACCGGGGTGACCGGGAGCAGTTGGTCCTGCGCGGCCGCGAGCGCCGCCACGGATCAGATCCAGCTGGTGAACCACATCCGGTCCTGCCAGGACGTCATCGGGATCACCTCCGCCGTGTACAGCGGGTGGAAGAAGGCGAAGCAGGCCATGATCGCCAGCACGATCACCCCGGCCCCGGCCGCACCGATCCGTCGCCGCTCGGGCGTGCACCCCTCCGGTCCGAGCATCGCTCCGAGCATCTGGGCGACGGCCAGGCAGAGGAAAGGGACGAGCACCACCATGTAGAAGGAGAAGACGGTCCGCTCCTGGTACTGGAACCACGGCAGGTAGACGCCGGCGACGCCGCAGAGCACCGCGCCCGACCGCCAGTCGCGGCGGAAGAACCAGCGCCACAGCAGGTAGAGGAGCGCGAAGCAGGCCGCCCACCAGAGCAGCGGCGTGCCCAGGCCGAGGATCTGCGACGCGCAGCCGCCGGACGCGGTGCACCCGCGCTGCCCGTTCGGCACCTGCTCCCAGTACATGGAGACCGGACGGCCCTGGACCAGCCAGCTGAACGGGTTGGACTGGTAGGTGTGCGGGGTGCTCAGGCCGGTATTGAAGTCGTACATCTGGGCGTGGTAGTGCCAGAGGCTGCGCAGTGGCGCCGGCACCCAGCTCATCGGGACCTGCGGGAGGGGGACGCCGAGGAAGCTGTCCGCGGAGAGCCCGGCCCGGTCGTCGGCCCAGTGCCGGTCGAAACCTCCGCCGGTGCCGCCCCTGCCACCGCCGGTGAACAGCCAGCCGGCCCAGCCGCCGACGTAGACGACGAAGGCGACACCGACCGTGGAGAGGAAGGCGGGCAGCGCGTCGCGGCGGAGCATCGAGCGCCAGGGACGGCGGGCGCCGGCCCAGCGCCGACCGGACTGGTCCCAGAGGACGGTGAGCAGGCCGAAGGCGGCGAGCACCATGGCGCCGTTCCACTTGACCCCGCAGGCGGCGCCGAGGAACACGCCGGCGGCGATCCGCCACGGGCGCAGGCCGAGCCGGACGGCGTCACCGCCGTAGGTGTCCCGGACGGCGGCCAACCGGACCCGGGCGTGGTCGCGGTCGACGAGCAGCGAACCGAAGGCGGCGAGCACCAGGAACATCTGGACGCCGTCCAGCAGGCCGACCCTGCTCATCACCAGCTGGAGGCCGTCGACCGCCATCAGCAGGGCGGCGGTGCAGCCGATCAGGGTCGAGCCGAAGAGCCGGCGGCCGATCCGGGCCAGCATCAGCACGGCGACCGTGCCCAGCAGCGCGGTCATGAACCGCCAGCCGAAGGGGTGCAGGCCGAAGGCCCACTCGCCGAGGGCGATGACCCACTTGCCGAGCGGGGGGTGGGCGATGAACTCGGGGGCCGCGGTGAGCGGGATGTGCTGCGGGACGCCCAGGATCTCGGAGTTGGCGTTCTCCGGCCAGGTGCCCTCGTAGCCCTGTCGCAGCAGCGACCAGGCGTCCTTGGGGTAGTAGGTCTCGTCGAAGACGAAGGCGTTGGGGTACCCGAGGTTCCAGAACCGCAGGAGTCCGGCGAAGAGCGCCACACCGATCGGGCCGAGCCAGTCGGCCCGGTCGGCCGCCTTGCGCAGCAGCCCCCGCCGCCCCGGTTCCGGGGCTGCGGGGGCTGGTGGTGCGGGTGGGTGCGTGAGCGCCACTTGCGTCATAGCCTCGCCGATTTCGCCTGTCTCGCCTGTGCCGGCCGGGGCCGGGCGGTCAACAGCCACTGACACTATGTGCCGGTGGTCGCGAAGCCAAGCGCGACGGGCGCCGTCCAGGTGACCTGCTCGATCCTGGTCCGGCGCCCGTTTCGTACACCTGTCCCACCCGGTGGCGGGCTCCCCCGGCGGTCACCCGTCGTGATCGCCCGCTGCCGTCGCCCGCCCCCGTCGCCGCTGCCGTCGCGCGCGGCCCGCGCCCCGCGGTCGGGACGCCGGTCGCGCGCCCGGCGTCACGCCGCGGTCTGGAGCTCCCGGACCACCGGGACCGGCGTGCGGACCACGGCCGGGGCCGCGTTGTCCTGGGCCGCGGTGAGGTACGGCCGCAGGCGCAGCGCCATCACCACGATCAGCACGGTGCAGCCGGCCATCGCCGCCAGGTAGAGCGGCCAGGTGCCGGAGCCGACCAGCAGCACGCCCACGGCCGGGCCGACGGCGATCGCGATCTGCTTCACGAGGGCGTAGCCGGAGTTGTAGGTGCCGAGCAGCCGGGCCGGGGCGAGGTCCGCGACGATCGGGCCCAGGGTGGGCGCGAGCAGCGACTCGCCGACGCCGAACAGGGCGTAGATCGAGACGATCGCGACGGTGGCCGCCATCGTCTCGGTCCGGATCAGACCGGCGACCAGGGCCATCGTCCAGGCGCCCAGCCAGACCACTCCGGCGGCGGCCATCGCGGTGGTCCGCCGGCGGCGGGCGGTGATCCGCACCACGAACATCTGCAGCACCACGATGGTCAGCGCGTTGGCGCCGATCGCGATGCCCAGGGTGGAGGGGGCGGTGCCGACGGTGTCGGTGGCGAACGCCGCGACGCCGGACTCGAACTGGCCGTAGCAGGTGAAGAAGATCAGCCCGGCGAGCAGGCAGAGCCGGAACATCGCCTTGTCGGCGACCAGGGCGCGCAGGCCCTGCGGACCGCCGGCCTTCTCCTGGACCGCCACCGGCGCGGCGTTCGGGATCCGGGCGGTGCCGGTCACCAGGGCGAGGCCGAGGAAGGTCGCGGCCTCGATGGTGAAGAGCCGGGTCAGGCTGGCCGGGTCGGCGACGTCCACGATCTGCCCACCGACCAGCGCGCCGATGCCCATGCCCAGGTTGATCAGCGTGAACTGCAGAGCGAAGGCGTGCGAACGGGTCGCGGCCGTCGAGCAGCGGACGATCATCGTGGCGAGCGCCGGCTGGCAGGTGGTGACACCCGCGCCGAACAGGAAGGAGGAGACCAGCAGGGCCGGGGTGTCGGTGGCGTGACCGAAGGCGAACGCGCCGGTGGCGGCGAGCGCGGCACCGGCGAGCAGCACCGGACGCGGGCCGTACCGGTCGATGCCGCGGCCGGTGAACGGCAGGACGGCGAGCGCGGCCAGCGCGAAGACGGTGAACACCATCCCGGCGGCCAGCGACCCCAGTCCCCGCACCTGGTCCACGTACACGAACATGTACGGCATCGTGAACCCGCTGCCGAACGCGCTGAGCGCGTTGCCGATCTGGACGCGGCGCAGCGGGCCGCCCGCCCCGCGACGCTGCTGCCTCTGCTGCTTCACCGTGCCGGTCACCGTGCACACCCCTTCGTCGAGCTCCGCCAAGGCCGGATCCGTCAAGGGTCCGTTGGCTTTCACTGGATACTCTTAAGGCCGGAAGACTTAAGAGCTAAAGTTTGACCCTAAAGTCTTAGCACTGGAAGAGTGCTGAGTCAAAGGCTTAAGGAGTGCACCTCTTCATGCGACACTGGTCGGCATGACTGCAGAGAAGCCCGCGCCGGCCACCGACCGCGAGTTGGGCATCGCCGAGCAGGTGGCCGTCTACCAGCGGGAATTCCCCATGGTGGATCCGCAGGTGGAGACCATCGTGCAGACGCTCTCCCGGGTCGCCCGGCGGATGACCGTCGCCTACGACCGGCAGCTCACTGTGCTGGGAATCACCTCGGCGGAGTGGGAGGTGCTCAAGGCGCTGGTGGTCTCGGGCAGTCCGTACCAGCTGGGGCCCGGCGAGCTGGCCAAGCGGCTCGGACTCACGCCGGCCGCGATGACCCACCGGATCGACCGGATGGTCACCGAGGGCCTGGTCACCCGGGAACGGGACGAGGCCAACCGGGTCCGGGTGATCATCGAGCTGACCGACCTCGGCCGCGACAAGTGGCTGGAGTCGATGCGGATGGCCGCCGGCTTCGAGGAGGAACTGCTCCAGGACGTCGTGGGCGAGGACCGCACCGTCCTCTCCGGGATCCTGGCGCGGATGCTCCGCCGGATCGAGGAGAGCCAGCCGGACGCCCTCGGCCGCACCGCCGACCTGGGCTGACGGCCCGCGAACGACAGCAGTCCGGCCCGCCGGGGAGACTCCCCCGGCGGGCCGGACTGCTGTGTACTGCGGTGCACTGCGGTGCGAGGGTCCGTCAGGCCCTCGAACACTCGGGCACTCGGGTCTCCGCTCCGCGGATCTCCAGGTGCACGGGCGTTCAGGTGCTCAGGTGCTCAGGTGGTCGAACCGGGGGGTTCAGCAGGGACCGTTGTCGGTCCAGACGCCCCACTGGCCGGCCAGCGACGGGTCGTCGCCCTTGGTCCACCACTTGTTGGTGTAGTAGCGACCCTTCCAGGAGACCTTGGTCGGGGTGGCGTAGGTGGTGGCCGAGTCCCAGCTCGGGGCAGCGGCGCAACCCGGCGGGGTGGTCGGCGGAGTGGTCGGCGGCGTCGTCGGAGGAGTCGTCGGCGGGGTGGTCGGAGGCGTCGTCGGCGGCGTGGTCGGCGGGGTGGTCGGAGGCGTGGTGGGCGGCGTGGTCGGCGCGGCCGGGCAGGCGGCGGCGGAACCGTTGGTGGCCTCGACCATCTTGTCGAACAGCGCGGTCTTGGTGCCCAGGTCGTACAGCGAGAAGGCGAAGGAGCCGCCGAGGCCGTTGCAGTGGGCGTAGTCGATCTTCGCCTGGATCGAACGGGCGTCCTCACCCGACCAGAACGTCGAACCGTCGTAGAAGTACGTGGTCTTCGCGGTGTCGTCCCAGAAGGTCTTCGCCGGGTTGTCGACGAAGCCGGCCAGCTCCTTGTACATCTGGATGCCGGGGACGTTGCCCGAGAGCGCGGCACCCGCGGCGGGGCCGGTGGCGGGCTGGAAGAGGCCGTTCTTGCCGTTGTTCTGGACGCCGGTCCAGCCACGGTAGTAGAACGGGACACCCACGTTGATCTTCTTGGCGGGGAAGCCGCCGGGGATGCCGTAGTCCGGGTCACCCGCGGTGTACGCCTTGATCGCCGCGTCGACCGAGTACTTGCCGTTGCCCGGCTTGGCCGGGGTCATCGGGTCGTTCGGACCGGAGTAGATCGGGGCCTGGTGGTTGGTCGGGCCCTTGGCGTCCCACGCACCGTGCATGTCGTAGGTCATGATGTCCAGGAACGTCAGGTACTGACCGATCTTGTCGGTCTCGACGTTCCGGATCTTGTCCTGGCCGGCGCCGACCGCCGCCGCGGTGGCGTAGGTCTTGTTGTCGGCCTTGCCCTGGGCGTCGAGCTGCTCACGCAGCTCCTTCAGCAGCAGGGTGAAGTTCTGCTTGTCGTTCGGGCTCTCCAGGTTGCCGGCGTGACCGCCACCGCCCGGGTACTCCCAGTCGATGTCGATGCCGTCGAAGATGCCGGCCGCCGAGCCCGGGCCGCCGTAGCCGGCGTCGACCGGCAGGTTGCCCTTGATGAACATGTCGATGCAGGACGAGACCAGCTTCTTGCGGGAGGCGTCCGTGGCCGCCGCCGCCGAGAAGAACTTGGAGTAGGTCCAGCCGCCCAGCGAGATCAGGATCTTGAGGTTGGGGTTCTTCGCCTTCAGCTTCTTCAGCTGGTTGAAGTTGCCCGCGATCGGCTGGCCCCAGGCGTCGCCGACGCCGTCGACCGAGATGTCCGGACCGAAGCTCTTCTGGTAGTCCGCGAACGCGTCGCCCGCGCCGTCACCGGCGTTCGGGTTGTTGTCGTCCTGGTTGGCCGCCTTGGTGGCCTGGAAACAGGAGAGGTTGGTCGGGTGGATGTTGGCGAACGAGTAGACCAGGTAGTCCAGCTTCCCGGCCACGCCGGTGTCCTGGATCGTCTTGGGGTAGTACGCGTTCGCGTAGATCGACCACTGGTCGAAGTAGGCGACCTTGATGCCGCCGCTGGTGGCGGGCGCGCCGGTGGTGTTGGTGACGGCGGCGTTGGCCGCGGTCCCGCCGGAGAGGGCGAGGCCCGCGCCGAGCAGCAGGGAGGCCGTGGTACCGGCGGCGATCGCGGTCAGGCTCTTGGACCGCCGACGACGGCCGCCCTCCTGAACCGGGGCCCCGGCCCTTTCGATGCGTGAACGGAGCATGGGTGCGTGACTCCTGGTGTGGGGGATTCCGTCCGTCCCGGGCGCTCGTACGGGGTGGGGCCGTACGACCAGGACATGACAGAACGGGATGGGGAATCGAGCGAGAGCATGCCTTCGACGGACGCCGGGAGAAGCCGAACCGGCGCCAGTGGCGAACCACTGACGCCGGTTCAGGGGCTCCCTGCACCTGGGCACTAAAATGGACTAGACCAACTACCCCGTCAAGGGGTGATGTTGAGGCTTGAGCCGCCCTTAAGGTTCCCCCGTGACCGGGCCGACCCCGCTGACCTGCGGGTCAGCGGGGTCGGCCGGGCCGGAGCAGGCGACCGGTACCGGCCGCCGGCGGCTCAGTACCGCACGGCATTGGCGACTACGGCCTTGACCGAGCCCGTGAGGTCCCGGTTGCTGCGCGCGGTCCCCTGGCCGCTCTGTCCGGCCGCCACGTCCGAGATGTTGACCACCGCCGCGTCCAGCACGTTGCCGGAGTCGTCGGTGAAGTTGACCTGGACCACGTACCGGTTGGCCTGCTGCTCGTGGTTGTTCACGGTGACCGGCACCTCGACCTTGCCGTCCGAGGCGGTGGTCACCGCACCCAGCGACGTGTCCCCCTTGGCATCCAGGCCGCCCTTGATCCCGGCGATCGCCGAGGACGCCGCGGCCTGCGCCGACGCGGCGGACGACGAGAGCCCGCCCGCCACCGACGCGGCCGCCGAGGAGAGCCCACCCGCCGCCGAGGACAGCGCCGAGCTCGCCGCCGACGCGGCGGCCGAGGCGGCGCCCGCGATCCCCGACTGCACCGCGGCGGCGGCCGAGGAGACGGCGCTGCTCGGCGCGGAGTCCGAGGAGCAGCCGGCCAGTGCGGCCCCGCCGAGCACCGCGGCGCCCAGCACCGCCGCCAGCGCCCGGCGCGGACGGCGGACGGCCGGCGCGGCCTGGTCCTGGACGGTGGGCCGGGGCGGGGCGGCCCGGTCCCGCGCGGTCGGCCCGGGCCGGGCGACGGTCCGGCGGGACGGAGCCGCAGTGCGGCTGAGCGGCTGGCGATCCATCGGGGTCCTCGATTCTGGCCTGCGCCGGAGGGCCCGGCACGCCTCCCGCCCACCCTCCGGGGGCCGGGGCGGGCCTGCCATCAGGGCTGGTGCGTTCGGGTGAGCACCCTCCGGAGCCGCCCCCGGGGCACCCGGGCGGGAGCCCGGCGGTGCCCGGAGCCGCGGTACCCGGGGCCGCAGACCCGGGGCCGCGGTGCCCGGGCGGGAGGCCGGAACGGCGCCCGGCGCGCCCCGGAGGGCGGCCGGGGGTCGGCCCGGCACACCCCCGGGGAGCGCCCGCAGGTGCTCAGGAGAGCCCCGCGCCCTCCTGCTCCTGCGCCTCCACCGCCGCCCGCTCCTCCTGCAACCGGACGACGTGCCGGCGCCGCGCCACCACCCCGTACGCCGAGGCCGCGCTGCCGGCGAAGGCCAGCACGCCGACCCACGGCCGGTTGAAGACGTGCCCGGTCAGGTGGTCCAGCGAGTACCGGCCGGGGCCGGCCAGCCCCAGCGCCAGACCGGCCGCCCCCAGGAAGGCCGGGTACTCGTAGCCGCCCGAGGTCATGAAGAACCCGGCCGGGGCGTGCACGGCGACCGCGCCAGCCATGGTGCCGGCGACCACGGCGCCGGCCGCGGGCGTGGCCAGACCGGCGACCAGCAGCGCGCCGCCGCCCGCCTCGCCGAGCCCCGCCGCCAGGGCGCTCTGCCGGGCCGGGTGGAAGCCCATCGCCTCCATCGCCTTGGCGGTGCCGTCCAGGCCACCGCCGCCGAACCAGCCGAACAGCTTCTGGGTGCCGTGGGCGATCAACACCCCGCCGACGGCACCGCGCAGGGCCAGCAGGCCCAGGTCGATACGGTTCAGAGCCATGTCGCATCCTCTTCCAGTCACCAGCGGAGGGACGATCCGGTTTCCATAGCACCGGACGACGCCCGACGGCTCGACTCGGGACCGCCATCCGGGCGATTTCAGGCCCGGCCGGGAATGAACCGCCACCGGCGTGGCCGGCGCCGGACGACACCGTGCCCGGGGGCGTGGCGGCCGGGCCGCGCCGACCGCCGAAGGGATGCTTGGCCCATGTTCGTCTTCAACCTGAGCAGCGCCTTCATCGCCTTCTTCGCCGTCGTGGGCCCGCCGAAGGTCCTGCTGTCCTTCGCCCGGCTGGCCGGCACCCGGTCCACCGCGGAGCTGCGTCGGCTGGCCGCCTGGAGCACGATCATCTCGGCGGTGATCGGCGTGGTGCTCGCCTTCAGCGCCGACTTCGTCACGTCGCTGTTCCACATCAGCGACCAGTCGTTGCAGCTGGCCGGCGGGACGATCTTCTTCACCTACGCGATGGCACTGGTCTTCGGCGTCCACCTGGGCGGGGGCACCGACGAGGAGGACGAGCACCTCGCCAACCCGATGGTGGACGGCATCCGCGAACTGCTGCTGCCCTACATCGCCAGCCCGCTGGCGGTCACCGCGGTGCTGGTCGGCTCGCTCACCAAGGACGACTGGGGCTGGCGGGTCACCGTGGCCGGCGCGTACCTCGCCGTCGTGCTGATCAACTACGTCTGCGTGTCCGTCCTCGCCCCGCTGATGCGCCACACCCACCGCACCTCGCTGGAGGTGGTCTCCCGGCTGCTCGGCCTGCTGCTGGCGGCGGTCGGCGTCGAACTGTTCCTGAACGGACTGGCCGGGCTGGGCCTGCACCTGCCCGACGGGCACTGAGCCCCGACGGGCAGGGCGGCGGCCAGGCGTGGGAAGCGGCCCGGCGTGGGAGGCGGCCGGCACGGCGCCGGCCGGGCGGGCGGGCGGGGCCGCGGTCGGCCCGCCCCGCTCAGCCGGCCGTGGTCAGCCGGACCATCACCTCGCCGATCCGGTCCCGCACCAGCGGGTCCGCGACCAGCCCGTCCGGCCCGACGTCCCCGCGCGCCAGCGGGACCCGCACGCAGGCCTCCTCCACCACGACCGCCCCGGTGTACCGGAGCACGGTCCGGAGCGCCTCCTCCGCACCGAGCCCCCGGCCCGGCCCGGCCGTGCTGATCCAGGCAGCCGGCTTCTCCGCGATCTCGATGCCGCCCACCGTCCAGTCCAGCAGGTTCTTGAAGGCGCCCGGCAGGGTGCCCGCGTACTCGGGGGCGCAGATCAGCAGCGCGTCGGCGGCCTCGATCGCGGCCCGCAGCCCGGTGACCGGCTCCGGCAGCGGGTCGGTGTCCAGATCCGGGTTGAAGTGCGGCAGCCCGCCCAGACCCGTGTAGTAGGTGGCGGTGATGCCCTCGGTGAAGCGCGCGACGGCGGCGGCCGTGCGCAGCACCGTCTCGTTGGCGGATCCGGCGCGCAGGCTGCCCGGGAGCAGCAGGATGTGACGGTCGTTCGGGTCGTTCGGCATGGCGAGGAACCTACTCCCTCCGCCGGCCCCGGTCCGCCGCCGGGCCGTCCACGCCGCCCGGCCGCCTGCGCACCGCTTCCGCCCCGGGCTACGGCACCTCCACCGGCCGCCAGGGCACCGGGCTGGAGAGGATCATCGAGCTGGACGGCTGCCCGTAACCGCCGAGCCGGTCGGTCAGCGCCTCGAAGTCGGCCATCGTCGGCACCGCGACCAGCAGGACGCAGCAGGCCCCTCCGGTCACCCGGTGCAGTTGGAGCACCTCCGGCCAGGCCGCCACCGCGGGGTCGCGCAGCAGGCAGCGCGGTCCGTAGCACTGGATCTGCACCAGGGCGGTGATCGGCAGCCCGGAGCGGGTCAGGTCCACGTGGGCGTGGTAGCCGGTGATCACCCCGTCGGCCTCCAGACGGCGCACGCGTTCGGCGACGGCGGGTGCGGAGAGGCTCACACGGCGGGAGAGTTCGTTGTACGAGAGCCGGGCGTCGGCCTGCAGCTCGGCCAGCAGACGGCGGTCGACGGCGTCCATCACGGCTCCTCGCGGATCGGTTTCGAGTGGCTGGATCCCGCTGCTTTGCGATCGTGAGGAGAATCGGGAAAACGCCTCTCGTACGACAGGCCCGGTCGCGGTTGCCGTGCCCGCCACCCATTCAAATGCGGGCCGGGGCCGCCGCACAATGGGGCCGCGGCGACGCCCGGGGCGGCAGGACCGAATTCCGGGCCCGTCCGGTTATCGGCCGTCCGGCTGTCGGACCCCTGGATGTCCGTCGCCGCAGAACCAGAAGGGATCCGCATGGGGCACGACACGGTGGAGACACCCAGCCTGTCGTTCGGTCGGGGCGGGGAGCCGGGTCGGGGCACCCCGTACGCCCGCTACGCCCGGCTGGAGGAACTGCACAGCCTGCAGCACCCGCTCAGCAAGGTCCCGGCGGAACTGTCGTTCATCGTCACCACCCAGGTGATGGAGCTGCTCTTCGACCTGTTGCGGCACGAGTGGACCCTCGCCCAGCAGGCGATGCGCGAGGACGACCTGCCGACCGCGCTGGCCGCGCTGCGGCGCGGCACGCACGCCCAGGACGTGCTGGTGGAGTCCTGGGACCTGCTGGCCGCACTGACCCCGCAGGAGTTCAACGCCTTCCGCTCGGTGTTCGGCGAGGCCTCGGGCTTCCAGTCGTCGGCCTTCCTGCACCTGGAGTTCCTGATCGGCAACAAGAACGCCGCGCTGCTGCGGATGTACCGGGACACCCCGGAGACGCTCGCCGAACTGACCGGCGCGCTGCACGCTCCCGGTCTGTACGACGACGCGCTGGCGCTGCTGGCCCGGCGCGGCCTGGTGGTGCCGCACGAGGCGTCCGACCAGCGGTACCAGGAGGACGAGGCGGTGACGGCGGCCTGGCGGCGGGTCTACACGGAGCCGGAGTTCGCCGGGCTGCTGCCGCTCGCCGAGGCGCTGCTGGACGTCGCCGAACGGGTGACCCGCTGGCGTCAGCGCCACCTGGCGTCGGTGAAGCGGTCGATGGGCGCCAAGCCCGGCTCGGGCGGTTCGAGCGGCCTGACCTGGCTGCGCCGCGCGGCCGAGCAGGACGTCTTCCCGGAGCTGTGGACCGTCCGGAACGAGCTGTGACCGGCGCGGCCGGCGGCACGGGCAGAACGAACGAGAGGCTGGGCATGATCACGCGCGAGGAGTGCGGGGCGCTGGACGCCGCCGACCCGCTGGCGGCGTTCCGCGGGGAGTTCGCCCTCCCGCCGGGGGTGGTCTACCTCGACGGCAACTCGCTCGGCGCGCTGCCGGTCCGCACCCCCGGGCGGGTGCGGCAGGTCGTCGAGGAGGAGTGGGGCCGGGAGCTGATCCGCAGCTGGAACGACGCGGGCTGGTTCGAGCAGCCGTACCGGCTGGGCCGGCGGATCGCGCCGCTGGTCGGAGCCGCTGCGGAGGAGGTGGTGGTCTGCGACACCACCTCGGTGAACCTGTTCAAGGTGCTGACCGCCGCCCTGCGGCTGCGCCCCGGGCGGGGGACGGTGCTCGGCGACGGCGCGGCCTTCCCGACCGACCTGTACATCGCCGAGGGCGTGACCGGGCTCGTCCCCGGCGCCCGCAGCGTGCTGGTGGACCCGGCGGAGCTGGACGCCCACCTGGACGCGGACGTCGCCGCGGTCGTCCTCTCGCACGTCGACTACCGCACCGGCGAGCTGCTGGACATGCCCGGGATCACCGCCCGGGTGCAGGCCGCCGGGGCGCTGATGATCTGGGACGTCTGCCACTCGGTCGGCGCGCTCCCGGTCGAACTCGGCGCGAGCGGCGCGGACTTCGCGGTCGGCTGCACCTACAAGTACCTGAACGGCGGACCCGGTTCGCCGGCCTTCCTCTACGTGGCCGGCCGGCACCTGGAGGCCGGCCCGGAGCAGCCCCTGAGCGGCTGGTTCGGACACGCCCGCCCGTTCGCCTTCGAGCCGGGCTACGCGCCGAAGGACGGCATCGGCCGCTTCCTGACGAGCTCGCCCTCGCTGCTCGGACAGGCCGCGCTGGAGTCCTCGCTGGACGTCTGGGAGCGGGTCGACCGGGCCGCCGTCCGGGCCAAGAGCCTGGCGCTGACCGACCTGTTCGTCTCGCTCGTGGAGGGGCTGGACGGGATCGAGGTGGCGACCCCGCGGGAGCACGCCCGGCGGGGCAGCCAGGTCGCGCTGCGGCACGCCGACGGCTACCCGGTGGTGCAGGCGCTGATCGCGCGCGGGGTGATCGGGGACTTCCGGGCGCCGGACCTCATGCGGTTCGGCTTCACCCCGCTCTACCTCTCGTACACCGACGTGTGGGACGCCGCGCGGCACCTGGCGGAGGTGCTGGAGAGCGGCGAGTGGAAGGACGAGCGCTTCGCCCGCCGCGGCGAGGTGACCTGACCGGCCCGGGCGGCCCCTCCCCCGCAGGACCGGGCGAGGGGCCGCCGCCCGTCCGGGGCCGCCGCCGGACCTCCGTCGGGACCGTCGTCGGGCCGGCTTCAGGCCGTCGTCGGGCCGGCTTCAGACCACCGTCAGTTCGGCGATCAGCCGCCGGTAGACCCCGAAGGCCGGCTTGGGCGTGTAGTCGTCCCGGAGCAGGCCGAAGTGGTGGAAGGGACCGGGGCCGGCGCTGTCCGCGTCCCGGAGGCCGAAGTGCCCGTAGCCGGTGACGTTCAGCTCGGCGGCGAGGCCCGCGACCGTCCGGACCACCTCCTCCACCACCTCGGCCTGCCGCCCCTCCGAGCGGTCCGGCCCGGTCGGCCAGCCGTGCTCGCAGATCCGGATCGGCACCGCCGGGCCGATGCCGGCCGCGGCGACGCTCTCCTTCCGGAAGCCGGCGAGCACCGCCGCGACCACCTCGGCGAGCCGCTCGGCCGGGACGGGGCGGAAGACGTCGGGGAAGAAGTCCAGACCGACGTAGTCGAGCGCGCGGTGGAACCGCTCGTCGGCGAGCGCGCCGAGGTCCGGCCAGAACGTGTCGGCGGGGTCGAAGGTCAGCACCGCGTTGAACCCCACCGCGAGGTCGAGGCCGCAGGCCAGTGCCTCCTCCTTGGCCGCCACCACCCCCTGGACCAGGGCCTGCCGGACGTTCGGGACGGAGCCGTCGAGCACCGGCGAGTCGGCGTTCGGCTCCTCGCAGATCTGGAGCACGCCGATCCGGTGGCCCTCGGTGCGGACGGTCCGCCGGACGAAGTCGAGCCAGCCGTCCAGCCGTCCGGTCGGCTCGCGGAACTGCAGGACGAGGTCGAGCCGGCGGCCCTCGACGGCGTAGCGCTCCGGCCCGGCCGGGGTGGGCGGGGTGGCCGGCCCCTCCGGGTACGAGCGGTAGGCGCGGACGAGCAGGGTGGGCGCCCCGCCCTGGAGGTCACGCAGTGCGGCCGTGATCCGGTCCGGGTCGTCGGGGCTCACGGGTGCGACCGTGCCGGTGTCGTCGCCGAGCAGGCCGCCGGGATAGATGCCGAAGGTGAAGGTCATGCCTCACCGTAGCCGACATTATTGGTGTCACTGCAAGTTTGGTGCGGCACTATGATTTCGGCATGGGACTTCGCGAGGACAAGAAGCACCGGACCCGCGCCCTGCTGGCCGACACCGCCATGGGGCTGTTCGCCGAGCGCGGGTTCGAGCAGGTGACCGTGGTCGAGGTGGCCCGGGCCGCCGGGGTCTCGCCCAACACGGTGTTCAACTACTTCCCCACCAAGGAGGACCTCTTCTTCGACCGGCAGGACGAGGTGGAGGGTCACCTGGCGCGAGTGGTGCGGGAGCGTCCGGCGGGCGCGTCCGTCGTGGACGCCGTCCGGACGGACCTGCTGGCCGGGCTGGACGCGGGCGAGCCGACGTACGGGCTGAGCCCGCAGGCGGCGGTGTTCTGGCGGTTGGTCGCGGAGAGCCCGGCGCTCCGCGCACGGCTGCTCGATCTGGGCGAGCGCGCCGAGCGGGCGCTGGCGGCGGCACTGGCCGAGGAGGCCGGGACACCCGCGGACGCCCCGCTCCCCCGGCTGGTCGCGGGCGCGATCGCCGGGGCGCACCGGGCGGTGTTCGCGGAGATCCGGCGGGGCATGGTGGCGGGCGAGCCGGTGGACGCGGTCCGCACGAGGGTGGAAGCCGCGGTGACCGCGGGGTTCGGCCTGCTGGGGTCGGGCCTCGCGGGGTGGCCGCCCGCCCGGTGAACGGCCGCCGGGCCGCGCACCCCGGGTGGGCGCCGGTCCCGGCGGGAACGGACCGGGCCGCCCGGTCGAGGTGACCGGGCGGCCCGGGGCCGACTGCGGGACGCGGCTAGCTGTGGCGTCCGCGACGGCGGGCGGCGAGCACGGCGAGGCCGCCGAGGCCCAGCAGGCCCACGCCGGCCAGGCCGAGGACGACCGGGCCGTTGCCCGCGCCGGTCGACGGCAGTTCACCGCCCCCGCCGCCCGGCTTGCCGGGGGCCGGGTGGTGGCCGGTCGGACCGTGGCTGCCCGATCCGTGGCCGCCCGGCCCGTGGCTCGTCGGCCCGTGGCTGGTCGGCGCCGCGCTGGACGAGCTCGGCGAGGAGGTGGGCGAGGTCGGCGAGGCCGTCGGCGAGGTCGGGCTCGCGGTGGGGGACGTGGGCGAGGCCGTCGGGGACGTCGGGCTCGCGGTGGGGGACGTGGGCGAGGCCGTCGGCGAGGTCGGGCTCGCGGTCGGGGAGGTCGGGCTCGCGGTCGGCGACGTCGGCGAGGAGGTCGGCGAGGTGGGCGACGGGCTCGGCGTCACCTCACAGTCCGGCAGGTCCCCGTCGAACGGGTAACTGTGGATCTCGTAGCCGCCGTTGCCGGTCTGGATCAGGTTGCCCGCCAGGTAGACCCGGCCGTTCATGCCCGGCATGGCGATGGTGGTGGTGCCGGCCGGGTTGCCGGCCATCACCGAGCCCTGGAACTGCGCGCTGCCGAGGATCTGCGCCGAGGTGGCCGTGGGGAAGTTCCACAACAGCTTGGAGCGCATCTCGGTGGTCGGGTCGCCCGGCAGGCCCGTCCCGGTGTAGGTGTTGATGTTCGCGTCGTCGGACAGCATGTTGACCACGACGGTGGCACCGGCCGGGATGTTGTTGAACACCAGGCCGATCTGCCGGGCCGCCGCGCCCAGGCTCCCGGTGACGTTGAAGACCTGCTTCATGCTGGTGCCGTCACCGGTGAAGGTCGCCTCGGTCATGGTGACCGCCACGGTGCCGGTGGCCGTCGCCCGCCCGACACAGGCGGAGACGTCCTCGATCTGGGTGAGCACCGACTGGTACGGCGCGGCGGCGTTCGCGTCCTGGATCGCCTGACCGGTCGGGTCGATGGAGACCGTGCCGGTGAGCGTGCCCGCGTAGCGCAGGTTGCCGAAGGCCTGGCCCTGCGAGTCGCTGCCGCCGATCAGCAGCGAGTTGCCGGGCAGCATGGTCACGTTGCCGCCGACGGTGAGGAAGTCGCTGCCGTTCGGCGGCACGACGCGGGAGCCGACGCCGACCACGCCCGCGTTGTAGGCGCCACCGCCCTCGCTCTTGTCGACGGTGAAGTCACCGAGCGCGACGATCTTGCCCTCGGCCTCGGCGGCCCGCCCGTTCACGGTGTAGTCGCCGCCGGTGAAGACGTTGATCGTGGCGTCCCGGCCGGGGAAGTCGCCGTTGTTCGGCGGCGGCCAGGTGGCCGGGCAGTCCGGCCCGCTGCAGGCGCCCAGCGGCGGAGCCAGCGGCGCGGCGGAGCCGACCGTCAGCACCGCCGCCAGCGGCAGTGCCGCGACGGCGGTCGCCACCGCGACCCGGACGGTCCGTCGCCGGCCGGCGGCCGGCGCGCGCTCCACGGCGGTTCTTCTGTGATCCGGCGTACCGGTGCCCTGATCCATCGACACATTCCTCCGCGCAGAGAAAAGGGCAGGTTGCACAACCTGCCTCGTTCCGTTTGATACAGGATCATCCCACCTGATTCCCTCAGATCCGGGACATCAAATATCAAATCGGACGATCCACACCCTACAGACCATCAGCAGCGATCCGACAATCCGTCGAACGGCCGACCGGCCCCGTGGGCCGCCCCTCCCCGCTAGGTTGAGACCATGACTTCCGAGCCCCAGCAGACGCACGAGAACCCGGACACCCGCCCGGACGCGGACACGGGCACGGGCACGGGGGCGGACACGGGCACGGACGCCGCACTCGCCACCGTCGCGGCCAGCGCCGACGTGCTGCGCCACCCCGAGGCCGGCGAGCACCTGCTCACCGCCGTCGAGAAGGAGCGCGCCGCCCGGTTCCGCCACGAGGCCGCGCGCGTCGACTTCACCGCCGCGCACATCCTGGTCCGGCTCTGCGCCGCCCGGCTGCTCGGCGTCCCGGCCGCCGGGCTGACCCTGGCGCAGAACTGCCCCGACTGCGGCAAGGGCGACCACGGCAAGCCGTACCTGCCCGACCACCCGGACGTCTCGGTCAGCCTCTCGCACACCAAGGGCGTGGTCGCCGCCGCCGCCGGACACCGGCCGATCGGGGTCGACGTCGAGCTGAACGCCCGCAGCGGCAGCCTGCTCGACGTGGCCGGGCGGGTGCTCACCGCCGCCGAGCTGCGGCAGGTCGAGGCGCACGCCGACCCGGCGTCGGCCTTCCTGCGGTTCTGGGTCCGGAAGGAGTCGCTGATCAAGATCGGCCGCACCAGCCTGGACGAACTCGCCGGCGTCGACCTCTCCGGCCTCGCCCTGGACCTGCCCGCCGGCGGGCCGCTGCTCAGCCGATTCGAGGAGCTGTACCTGCTCGACTGGGTGGACGACGCGCACGGCGCGGCCGTCGCGGCGGTGAGCGCCGTGCCGCCCCGCGTGGTGGTGCTGGCGCCGCCGGCCGGCTGACCGGCCGCGGATCCACCCGCCCGGAGGGGCTCCGGATAAGCGGTGTTAGCGTCCTGACCAGGGCGGAGGAACCGGACGCCCCGGCTGTCCGCGCCGCGATCGCCCGCGCAGCCCCCGTTGAGTCCCTAGGGTGCCCCGCCATGGCCAAGTTCCTGCTGAGCCTGCACGTCCTCGCCTCGGTGCTGTTCATCGGTCCGGTGGCCGTGGCCGTCAGCATGTTCCCCCGCCGGGCGTCGGCGGCACTCGCCGGCGGCCCGGACAAGGCGGCCGACGCCGGCATGCTCCGGATGCTGCACCGGATCACCCAGGTCTACGCGCTGCTCGGGATAGCCGTCCCGGTGCTCGGCATCGGGGTCGCCCAGGTGATGGACGTGCTGGACCAGTCCTGGCTGATCGTCTCGATGGTGCTCACCGCGGTCGCGGCGCTGTCCCTGCTGCTGTTCGTCCTGCCCGCGCAGCAGGCCGCGGTGGACGCGCTCGACCTCGACGCCGAGACGGCCGAGCACGGCAGGGCCGTCCGGGGACTGAAGCTGCTTCCGATGACCGCCGGCGTGTTCAACCTGCTCTGGGCGGTGGTCGTGGTCCTGATGATCATCCGACCGGGATCGACCACCGGCGCCTGACCCCGCCACCCCCGCCGGTACGGCCTCCGTACTACTGTCCCGCCCATGACGATCATCGCGGGGATGGGGCCGGAGACCGGTTCGGGCGTGGGCGTCCTGCTGCGCGGCTGGCGGGAGCGGCGCCGGCTCAGCCAGCTGCAACTGGCCCTGCTGGCCGACTCCTCGGCCCGGCACATCAGCTTCGTCGAGAACGGACGCGCCCGGCCCAGCCAGGAGATGGTGCTCCGGCTCGCCGAGCACCTCGACGTCCCGGTCCGCGAGCGCAACACCCTGCTGCTGGCCGCCGGGTACGCGCCGCACTACCCCGAGAAGCAGCTGGACGACCCCGCGATGGACGCGCTGCGCTCCGGCATGGAGCGGCTGCTGGCCTCGCACGACCCGTACCCGGCGCTGGTGGTCGACGGCACCTTCCGCGTCCTGGCGGCCAACCGCTCGCTCGGGATGCTGCTCGCCGGGGTCGCCCCGCACCTGCTGGAACCGCCGCTCAACGCGATGCGGATCACCCTGCACCCCGAGGGACTGGCCCCGCTCATCGTCAACCTGCGGCAGTGGCGGCAGCACCTGCTGGAGCGGATGGAGCGGCAGGTCGGACTGATCCGCTCCGAGCCGCTGCGGGCGCTGCTCGACGAGGTCGGCGCCTATCCGGACCCGGTGGGCGGCGCGGCGGACGACGGCGCGGACGACGACGCCACCGCCCTGTTCCCCTTCGCGCTGCCGCTGCGGATCGCCTTCGGGGGGCGGGTGCTGTCGTTCCTGTCGACGATCACGACGTTCAACACCCCGATGGACGTGACCGTCTCCGAACTCGCCCTGGAGGCCTTCCTCCCGGCCGACGCGGAGACGGTCGCGTTCCTCCAGGCCGCCGTGGGACCGGAGCGGTGACCCCTCAGCGGGCGACGGCCCGGCGGCGCAGCGCGGTGAACTGGAGGACGGCGAAGAGGAGCACCGTGCCGGCCTGAAGCGGGATCCAGACGAGGCCGGCGGTGGTCGGCTCCAGCCAGAGCTCCATCGCCAGGACGCTGAGCACCGTCCAGGCCAGGTTGACCTCGATCACCGCCTGCACGGCGAGCCGCGGCGGCTGCGGACGGGCTGCCAGCAGGCCGACGGCGAGGCCGACCACCGTGAGCAGCACACCGATTTCGACCAGCGTCGAGCGGCCGACGCCGAGCAGGTCACCGAGCGGGCCGGAGAAGGCCAGGTAGGCGAGGCCGTTGCCGCCGGTCACGACGGCGTCCAGCGCGAGGTAGCCGCGCAGGGCCTTCGGGGAGGCGGGGGCGGTCGGACGGGCGGCGGCAAGGGTGTTCGCGGACATGGCGGATCGGCCTCCGGTGGTCGGAACGGATCCCGGGCCGCGGTCCCGCGACCCGGTGCCGCCCACTCTGGCGGGCCGCCCGGAAGGCGTCGATTACCTCCGAGGTCATGGCCTCCCCGCCGGTCGGGCCCGGCCGCCCGGGGAGGGCCGCGCCGCAGCCCGCGCCATGCATTGACGTATCGTCAGATGCCGAAGAGGCGGGCCGCGTTGTCGTGACAGACCGCGCGCAGCCAGTCCTCCCCCAGCCCGGTCCGCTCCAGCGCGTCCAGCTGGTGCACGTACCGGTAGGGGATGTTGGGGAAGTCGCTGCCGAGCAGGACGCGGTCCCGGAGCCCGGCCAGGCGCGGCAGTTCGGCGGGCGGGAAGGGGGTGTCCCGCTCGACGAAGTCGGTGAACGCGATGGTGGTGTCGAGCCGGACCTCCGGGTACCGCTCGGCGAGGTCGAGGAAGTCGGTGTACTCGGGCAGGCCGAGGTGGGCGACCACCAGGACGAGCCGGGGGTGCCTGGCGAGCACCTCGCCGATCGGCCCGGCACCGGTGTGCTTGCCGGGGACCGGCCCCGATCCGCAGTGCGTCACCACCGGCGTACCGGTCTCGGCGAGAAGGCCCCAGACCTCGTCGAGCCGCTCGTCCGCCGGGTGGTAGCCGCCGACCTGGAGGTGCGCCTTGAAGACCCGGGCGCCGCCCTCGATCGCCCGGGCCACGTACCCGGGTGCCCCGGGCTCGGGGAAGAACGTGGCGGTGTGCAGGCAGTCCGGGGTGCGGGCGGCGAATTCGGCGGCCCAGCCGTTGAGCCACCCGGCCATGCCGGGCTTGTGCGGGTAGAGCATCGCGGTGAACGCCCGGACACCGAACTCCCGCAGCCACCCGACCCGCCGGTCCTCGGCCTCGCGGTAGGTGATCGGCCACGGCCGGTCGACCAGCGGACCGGCCGCGTCGAAGTACGCCCACACCTTGTCGAGGACGTTCTGCGGCATGAAGTGCGTGTGCACGTCGATCAGTCCGGGCAGGCCGAGGCCCTGCCAGAAGGCGCGGACCCCGGCCGTCTCGGCGTCCCGGGCCTCCCGGGCCTCCCGGGCCTCCCGGGCCTCCCGGGCGGCCTGCACGGCCTGCTCGGCCGGACCCGTCATGCCGGCACCGGGCGGGCGCGGTCGATGATCGCGCCCGCGTCGACGCCGGCCGGCAGCGTGCCGAAGGCCGCTCCGTGGTCGCCGCCGAGACGGGAGGCGCAGAACGCGTCGGCCACCGCCCGGTCCCCGTACCGGACCAGGAGCGAACCCTGGAAGGCCAGTGCCATCGACTCGACCAGCCGGCGGGCGCCGAACTCCGGGTCGTCCGGGCCGGCCAGCTCCTTGCGCAGCCCGGCGACGGCGGCGTCCAGCCTGCGGTCCGCGCCGGCGGCGGCGTCCAGCTCGCCGAGGAGGGCCTCGACGGTCTCCGGGCGCCGGGCCATGGCGCGCAGCGCGTCCAGGGCGGCGACGTTGCCGGATCCCTCCCAGATCGAGACCAGCGGCGCCTCGCGGTAGAGCCGGGGCATCGCGGACTCCTCGACGTAGCCGTTGCCGCCGAGGCACTCCAGCGCCTCGGCGGCGTGCGCCGGACCGCGCTTGCAGACCCAGTACTTGGCCACCGCCAGGCCGAGCCGGCGGACCAGCGCCTCGCCCGTGTCCCCGGCGAGCGCCGCGTCGGTGGCCTGGGCGAGGCGCATCGCCACCGTGGTGGCCGCCTCGGACTCGACGACGAGGTCGGCGAGCACGTTGCGCATCAGCGGCTGGTCGACCAGTGCCCTGCCGAACGCCCGCCGGTGCAGGGCGTGGTGGACGGCCCGGGTGGCGCCGAGCCGCATGCCGGAGGCGGCACCGGTGGTGCAGTCGAGGCGGGTCATGTTGACCATCTCGATGATGGTCGGGACGCCCCGGCCCTCCTCGCCGACCAGCCACCCGACCGCGTCGTCGTACTCGATCTCGGCGGAGGCGTTGGACTTGTTGCCCAGCTTGTCCTTGAGCCGCTGGAGGTGGATCCGGTTGCGGGTGCCGTCGGGCAGGACCCGCGGCAGCAGGAAGCAGCTGAGCCCGCCGGGCGCCCGGGCGAGGGTCAGGAAGAGGTCGGACATCGGCGCCGAGGTGAACCACTTGTGGCCGGTGAGGCGGTAGCTGCCGTCCGGCCGCGGGGCGGCGGCCGTGGTGTTGGTGCGGACGTCCGAGCCGCCCTGCTTCTCGGTCATCGACATGCCGGCGATCAGGCCCCGCTTGCCCTGCGGTGCCCGCAGCCCGAAGTCGTACGTGGTGGAGGTCAGCAGCGGCTCGAACTCGGCGGCCAGCGCCGGGGCGGCGCGCAGGGCGGCCACGGCGGCGTAGGTCATCGAGACCGGGCAGGTGTGACCGGCCTCGACCTGGCCCCAGACGAGGAACTTGGCGGCGCGGGCGGCGTGCGCGCCGGGCCGGTCGTCCCGCCACGGCGCGGCGTGCAGGCCGTGGCCGACGGCGGTGCGCATCAGCTCGTGCCAGGACGGGTGGAACTCGACCTCGTCGATCCGGTGGCCGAAACGGTCGTGGGTGCGGAGCACCGGCGGGTGCTCGTTGGCCAGCCGGCCCCACTCGGCGGCCTGTTCGGAGCCGGCCAGCCGGCCGAGTTCGTGCAGCTCCGGCTCGGCCCAGCCCGCGCCGGCCCGGTGCAGGGCGGCGAGCAGGGCCGGATCGGCCGCGGTGTCGTGTCCGTACGGCAGGGGTACCTGGTTGGTGACCTCATGCGTCGCTGTCATCGCGTCCTCCCAGGGCACGCAGGGTGAAGGAGACCAGGGCGGGGACCACCTCGGGCGGGGCGGTCCGGGTGTCCGGCGGACGGGCCGCCGCGAGCGGACCTGCGAGCGCCTCGCCGACCGCGCCGACGATCGCGGCGGCGGTCAGTTCCGGGTCCTGGCCGGGCACGTCGC
This sequence comes from Streptomyces sp. BE303, assembly GCF_036290945.1. Classification (NCBI taxonomy): domain Bacteria; kingdom Bacillati; phylum Actinomycetota; class Actinomycetes; order Kitasatosporales; family Streptomycetaceae; genus Streptomyces; species Streptomyces sp. BE303. The sequence goes on along the minus strand of NZ_JAQYWZ010000880.1, from coordinate 301,558 downwards.
CGGTGGCGAGGGCGGCGGTGATCTCGGCGGCGATCACGTCGCGGAAGGCCCGCCGGAACACCAGGCGTTCCGCGTCCACCACGGTGTCGGCCGGCTCGACCAGGAGCGCGTGGGCGAGCCGTGGCGCACGCAGGGCGCGGGCGGCGAAGGTCTCGACCACGGCCGCGATGCGCGTCCGGGGGGTGTCGTGCCGGGCGACGGCCTCGTGCACGGCGGCCACCTCCCGGGTGACGACCCGGCGGAACAGCTCGACCGAGAGCTCGGCCTTGCTCGCGAAGTGCTGGTACATCGACCCGGTGGCGATCCCGGCGCGGTCCGCGACCGCGGCCATGGTGCAGCCGCCGTAGCCGCGCTCGGCGAGCAGCCCGACCGCGGCCTGGAGCACCGCCTCGCGCTGGGCGTCCAGGCGGGCTTGTACGGCGGGCGTGCGTCGGTAGGCCATGAAAGAATTGAAGCACCGATTCACTGCTTCGGGGAGAGGCGCGCGGCCCCGGGAACGGACCGGGGGCCACCCGCCGACGCGCGGTCGGCGGGTGGCCCCCGGGGGTGGTGCTCGGCCACCGCGCCCTACAGGCGGGCGCGGGCAGGCGCGTGCCCTACAGGCGGACGCGGTCCTGCTTCAGCCCCTCCTCGTCGAGCGGGCCGATCGGCGGGACGCGGTACTGCCCGCTCAGCGAACGGGCCGCGGCGTCCCCGCCGAGTCCGGCCCACTCCAGCACCTTGGCGGTGGCCGCCGCCGACTCGGCGGCCGGCAGCTTCTCGATGTTGGCGCCGTGGTTGCCGCCGGGCACGGTGTAGACGTAGCTGTCCTCGCTGCCCCGGCCCAGCCGGAACGGCTCGGCACCCCACGGGTCGTTCTGGCCGTAGACGTAGATGATCCGCTCGGCGGAGTTCCGCACCCAGCGGTCGATGTCGCGCATCGCGGACGGGTCGAACCGCATCGCGATGTTCTTCGGCACGTAGGTGCGCGGCGAGTACAGCTCCTTGTAGTCGTAGTGCAGCAGGCCCTTCAGGTGCGACACGTCGAAGCTGGGCGCGCCCAGCTCGGTGCCGGCCTGGTAGTAGTACGCCGTGTAGTTGGCGAGCGACTGGTCGCTGTTGCCGGTGATGCCGGACTGGGCGTCGAACCAGGCGTACAGCTCGTCGTCGGTGGCGGTGGCGGCCGGGACCTTGGCGCAGTCGGCGGCCAGGCTGTACTGCCAGAACGCCCAGACCGTGTCGAGCACGCCGGACTCGTACGCCCGGTCGGCGCTGCCGGTGGTGGTGAAGGTGGAGCCGGCGGCGGCGTTGTCGGCGGTGTAGCGGGCGAACAGCCGGTCGCGGCGGACCAGCAGTTCGCGCTGGGCGGCGGTCAGCGCGGCCCGGCACTCGGGCGTGCCGACGTTCCGGAAGAACCGGGAGTAGGCGGAGTCCTCACGGTCGTCGACGTCGTTCGGCGCGACGTAGGCGATGGTGCCGGCCACGTCGTCCGGGAAGAAGCGGCGGTGGTAGGTCGACGACATGCCGCCCTTGGAACCGCCGGTGGAGAGCCACTCCTCCTGGTAGATCCGCTTCAGCGCGGTGATGATCCGGTGCGAGTCCGTGGCCCCCTGACGGATGCCGGCCTTGCTCCAGTCGGCGGGCACGGGACGGGACGGCGTGAAGTAGCGGTACTCGACGGAGACCTGGTTGCCGTCGACCAGCCGGGCCGGCTCGGTGCGCGAGGGCGTGGTGCGCAGCGCGTAGCCGTTGGTGAAGTAGACGGTCGGGCGGTCGTAGCCGCGGTGCAGCACGCTCAGCCGCTGCTGGAAGCTGCCCAGCCAGGGGCGGTCGTGGTCGATCGGCTGGGTGTAGGTGAGCAGGAAGTAGCGGTGGCCGGTGGTGGTGGGCCGTTCCTCGGTCACGGTCAGTCCGCGGATCGCCGCCAGGCGGTCCTTGATGTCGGCCGACGGGTCGTCGGCGACGGAGGACGCGCCCGCGGCGGCACCCTCGGCGAGCGCCGGGGTGGCCAGGCCGAGGCCGAACAGCGGTATCAGCAGGACGGCCACCAGCAGCCCTCTGAGCTTCTTGGTCATCAACTCTCCATCGGGTCAACGGAACTGTTCGATGCTCTGTCCGTACTCTCCGACAGCCGGCGGGCGGCTGCCGTACGGACCGGCCGTCCGGTAGACGGCCGAATGGGCCACCCGCAGGTCGCGGATGGCCCATCGGGGTGAACGTGCTGGTCAGGGGCGCGGCAGGGTGCAGCCGGGCAGGGTCAGGTCGAGCCGGTTCCCGGAGGCGAAGCAGGCCGGGATGGTGTAGGTCTCCTGGGCGTAGCCGATCCCCCGGCGGACGGTGACCGCGCCGTTCTGGTCGACCTCGCAGGGGTTGTTCAGGGTGCACCGCTGGCCGGACTCGTTGATCGTGTTGTTGACGGCGACGACGGTGCCGTTGGCGTCGACGACCGGCGAGCCCGAGGTGCCGCCGATGACGTTGCAGCTGGACGTGTAGCGGACGGAGTCCTTGAACGTCCACTCGGCTTCCTTCAGCCGGTAGGCGAACCCGTCGACGGAGCAGGAGTAGATCTTCTTCCAGTACCCGGAGACGACCTTGATCGGGGTGCCCTGGACCGGGTGGGTGGCCGCGACGGTCAGCGGGGCGATCCGGTACTGCGACTGGATCGCGGCGTAGGTGGTGTTCAGCTGGTAGATCGACACGTCGGTGTCGGTCATGGCGCCGTACACGATCTTGGTGGCACGGAGCGTGCCGAGCGATCCGCCGCTCGCGTTGAGCAGCGTGAAGGTGCGGCTGGACGCCCGGTTGACGACCACCTGGCCGGGGCCGGGCATGCCGGTCTCCAGGCAGTGGCCGTTGGAGAGCACGAGGGCCGGGTCGTTGGCGGTGGAGTTGGGGAGCCGGACGAGCGAGCCGGAACAGTTGTTGAGCGCGACGGTACCGGCGAAGGTGACCGCGGCGAGCGCCTGTTGACCCTCGGGCGCCGCCGCGACGGTCCGGGCCGCGGCTTCGGCGGTCGCGGCGGTCGGGGCGGTCACGGAGGGGGCGGCGGTCGCCACGGGGGCTCCGGCCAGGGCGGTGGCCCCGGCGAACAGGAGCGTGGCGAGCGTGCCTATGAGCGGCTTCTTCATGAGAGACCTCTCGGTGTGGGGGTGCACCAAAGCTGTCGCGGACATGACGTGTTGTCAAGAGTCGCGCCGCGTCCGGATCCGGACGCCCCGACCGGGGCGACGATTTCGGCCGCCCCGACCGATCCCGACGCACCGGCCGAATGGCCGGAGCATCAACTCGCCTACCCCTGAGGGCTATTGGCCTCGGCACCGTCCACCGGCCAGTGCCGGCGGCCGACGCTGATCAGCCGCGGCTGGAGGCGGGGCCGTGGCCGCAACCCGCCGGCTCGCGCCCCGGGTCGGCCGACCACGGCGTGCTCCGGCGGTTCGGCCTCCGGCGCCGGGCCGGGGTCGACCGGGCTCGGGTCGGCGCCGGGCCGGGGTCCTCCGGGGTCCGACCCGGCGCCGACCGGGGTCCTCCGGGGTCCGGTCCCCGCCTCCGGTGGTCGAGATCCGGCCACTCTGCGGGCACACACCCGTCCGCCCCCCGTACTGTTGGCCGGAGGCCGGGTGACGACATGGGGGCTGAAGTGACCGAAGTGACCGGAGCGACCGACAGGACCACCGCCGGGCGCGGCGACACCGGGCCCGGGCGGGCCGGCCGCCTGCTCGCCGTGAGCGACCTGCACGTCTCCTACCAGCAGAACCGCGACCTGGTGGAGCAGCTACGCCCGGAATCCCCCGACGACTGGCTGATCGTCGCCGGTGACGTCGCCGAGTCCACCACCACCATCCGCTGGGCGCTGGGCCTGCTCGCCGAGCGCTTCGCCAAGGTGATCTGGGCGCCCGGCAACCACGAGCTGTGGACGCACCCCAACGACCCGGTCCAACTACGCGGCGTCGCCCGGTACGAGTACCTGGTCCGGCTCTGCCGCGAACTCGGCGTGGTGACCCCCGAGGACCCGTACCCGGTCTGGACCGGCGCCGGCGGCCCGGTCGCCGTCGCGCCGCTCTTCGTGCTGTACGACTACTCCTTCCGGGCCCCCGGCACCACGACCAAGGAGGAGTCGCTGGCCGCCGCCTACGAGTCCGGCGTGGTCTGCGCCGACGAGCGGTTCCTCCACCCGGACCCGTTCCCGGACCGCGACTCCTGGTGCCGCGAGCGCGTCCGGCTCACCGAGAAGCGGCTGGCCGGGCACGACCCGGAGCTGCCGCTCGTCCTGGTCAACCACTACCCGCTGGTCCGGGAACCCACCGAGATCCTCTGGTACCCCGAGTTCGCCCAGTGGTGCGGCACGGAGCTGACCGCCGACTGGCACCGCCGCTTCAACACCGCCGCGATGATCTACGGCCACCTGCACATCCCCCGGCGGACCAGCTACGACGGCGTCAGGTTCGAGGAGGTCTCGCTCGGCTACCCGCGCGAGTGGGGCAAGCGCGGCCTGCCGGACCCGCTGCTGCGCGAGGTCTTCCCGCAGTCCTGAACGCCCGGGCGGCGCGCCGGTCACTCCCGACGCGCCGCCTCCCGGCCCTGCCGCCCCTACTACTCCGGCGCCTTCTCCTCGGCCTCCGCGAAGGTCGCCGAGGGCTCCGGCCGTTCCGTCACCACCACCAGTTCGCCGCCCGACACCTTCGCCACCAGCGTGTCGCCCTCCTGCACGCTGCCGTCCAGCAGCAGGTTGGAGATCCGGTTGTCCAGCTCGTGCTGGATCGTCCGGCGCAGCGGCCGGGCCCCGAACTCCGGCTGGTAACCCCGGTTCACCAGCCACTCCTTGGCGTCGTCCGTCACCTCCAGCCGGACGTCCTGCGCCTTCAGGCGGCGCCGGCTGCGGTCCAGCAGCAGGCCCACCACCTGGAGCAGGTCCTTGCGGGTGAGCCCGTGGAAGACGATCACCTCGTCGATCCGGTTGAGGAACTCCGGCCGGAACTGCGTCCGCAGGTCCCGCATCAGCTCGTCCTTGATCTCGTCGACGTCGCCGGCGTGGTCGAGGATCCGTTGCGACCCGATGTTGCTGGTCATGATCACCACGGTGTTGCGGAAGTCGACCGTGCGGCCCTGCGCGTCCGTCAGCCGTCCGTCGTCCAGGACCTGGAGCAGCAGGTTGAAGACGTCCGGGTGGGCCTTCTCCACCTCGTCGAAGAGCAGCACGCTGTACGGCTTGCGGCGCACCGCCTCGGTCAGCTGGCCCGCCTCGTCGTAGCCGACGTACCCGGGCGGGGAGCCGACCAGCCGGGAGACCGTGTGCTTCTCCTGGAACTCGCTCATGTCGAAGCGGATCATCCGGTCCGGGTCGCCGAAGAGCAGCGCGGCCAGGGCCTTGGCCAGCTCGGTCTTGCCGACACCGGTCGGCCCGAGGAAGAGGAACGAGCCGGTCGGCCGGTCCGGGTCGCCCATGCCGGCCCGACCGCGGCGCACCGCCTGGGCGACGGCCGTGACCGCCTGGTCCTGCCCGATCACCTTCTCGTGCAGGTGCTCCTCCAGCCGCAGGAGCCGCTCACGCTCGGTGGCGTTCAACTCGGCCACCGGGATGCCGGTACGGCGGGAGAGCACCTGCGCGATGTCCTCGGCGGTGACGGCGACGACCTCCTCCCGGTCCTCGGCGAGCGCGGCCAGCTCGTCCTCGGTCTGGCGCAGCTCGGCCTTCAGGTTGGCGGCCCGGACGAACTCCTCGTCCGCCACCGCCTCCTCCAGCTCGCGTCGCAGCTTGGTGATCCGGTCCTGCACCGGCATCGCCGTCGTCGATCCGCTCAGGCTGCGCAGCCGGACCCGCGCGCCCGCCTGGTCCAGCAGGTCGATCGCCTTGTCCGGCAGGAAGCGGTCGCTGACGTAGCGGTCGGAGAGCGTCGCGGCGGCGTCCAACGCCTCGTCGGTGAAGCGCACTTGGTGGTGCGCCTCGTACGCGTCGCGCAGGCCGCGCAGGATCTCGACGGTCTCCTCGACGGTCGGCTCGGGCACCAGCACCGGCTGGAAGCGACGCTCCAGGGCGGCGTCCTTCTCGATGTGCCGGCGGTACTCGTCCAGGGTGGTGGCGCCGACCACGCTCAGCTCGCCGCGGGCCAGGGCCGGCTTGAGGATGTTGCCCGCGTCCATCGAACCCTCGCCGCCGGAGCCCGCCCCGACCACCGTGTGCAGCTCGTCGAGGAACAGGATCACGCTCTGCTCGGCCGCCGTGACCTCGTCGATCACGCTCTTCAGCCGTTCCTCGAACTCGCCGCGGTACTTGGAGCCGGCCACCAGCCCGGTGAGGTCCAGGGTGACGACCCGCTTCTCCTTCAGGCTCTGCGGCACGTCACCGGAGACGATCCGCTGCGCCAGCCCCTCCACGATCGCCGTCTTGCCGACGCCCGGCTCGCCGATCAGCACCGGATTGTTCTTGGTCCGGCGGGACAGGATCTCGACGGTCTGCTCGATCTCCTCGGCCCGGCCGACCACCGCGTCCAGCCGGCCCGCCCGCGCCTCCTCGGTGAGGTCCTGGCCGTACTCGTCCAGGGTGGGCGTCCGGCTCGGCTGCGCACCGCCGGAGCTGCGCTCGCCACCGGAGCTGCGGCCGTCCAGCACCGTGCGCAGCGCCTCCTGCGAGGGGGCCACGTTCCGCAGGGCCGCCCCCGCGCCCGACCGTTCCTCCTCCAGCAGCGCCCCGAGGATGTGCTCGGGCCCGATGTACGAGGCACCCGCCGCCTGCGAACGGGCGTGCGCGGCGAGCAGCGCCCGCTTGGCGGCCGGCGTCAACGCGGGCCGGCCGTCCCCGGTGGGCGTCTCCGCGCCGACCGGCAGCGCCTCCGCCAGGTCGCCGGCCAGCCGGTCCGGGTCGATCCCGGCCCGCTCCAGCATCCGGCGCGACGGATCCACCCGGGTGGACGCCCACACCAGGTGCGCGGTGTCGAGATCGCTGCTCCCGTCCTCGGCGGCACGCTGCGCGGCCAGGCCGAGCAGCTCCTGCGCCGACTCGCTGAGCAGCCGACCGATCGGCACCCGCTGCACGTTGGGTGGGGACGCCATCGGGCTCATGCCGAAGAACCGGCTGAGCAGGTCGGAGAACGGGTCGTTCGATCCGAACGGCGGCATGGTCACGGTGGTTCACCTCTCCCGAGCGGGCTGCGCCCCCACACAAACACAGGCCGTGCGGCCCCGCCTCCCGAGCGCGGGCGGTCGGGCGAGGGGCTCGGAAGGGGCTCGGAAGGGGCCCGGGAGGCGCTCTGTTCACGGGCATCCGGAGTCGGCACCCTGTGGACATGACGACTCCTCGACGGATCGACGTACGGCTGGGTGACCGCTCCTACCCCGTGCACATCGGCCCCGGGGTCCGGCACCTGCTCCCCTCCGTCGTGGCCGCCACCGGCGCGGCCCGGGCCGTGGTGGTGTCGGCCCGCCCGCCGGAGGAGGTCCCGGACCCGGGCGTGCCGTCCCTGCTCGTCCCGGCCCAGGACGGCGAGCACCGCAAGACCCTGGCCACGGTGGAGGAGCTCTGCCGGGCCTTCGCCGGATACGGCCTGACCCGCCACGACGTGGTGGTCTCCTGCGGGGGCGGCACCACGACCGACGCGGTCGGCCTGGCCGCGGCGCTGTACCACCGCGGGGTGGCCGTGATCCATCTGCCGACCACCCTGCTGGCGCAGGTGGACGCGGCGGTCGGCGGGAAGACCGCGGTCAACCTGCCCGAGGCGAAGAACCTGGTCGGCGCCTACTGGCAGCCCCGGGCCGTGCTGTGCGACACCGACCACCTGCGCACCCTCCCGCCGGTGGAGTGGGCGAACGGGTACGGCGAGATCGCCCGCTGCCACTTCATCGGCGCCGGCGACCTGCGCGGGCTGCCCGTCCACGAGCAGATCGCCGCGAGCGTCGCCCTGAAGGCCTCGGTGGTGGCCGCCGACGAACGGGACGGCGGGCTGCGGCACATCCTCAACTACGGACACACCCTGGGCCACGCCCTGGAACGGGCCACCGACTTCGCGTTGCGGCACGGCGAGGGCGTCGCGATCGGCACGGTGTTCGCCGGGCGGCTGGCCGGTGCGCTGGGCCGGATCGGCCCGGAGCGGGTGGCCGAGCACCTGGCGACGGTGCGCGCGTACGGGCTGCGCGAGCGGCTGCCGGCCGGAGTGGGGACGGCGGCCCTGATCGCCCTCATGCGGCAGGACAAGAAGGCCCTGTCGGGCACGGCGCTCGCGTTCGTGCTGGACGGGCCGCGCGGTGTCGAGCTGGTGCCGGACGTGCCCGAGCAGGTGGTGGCCCGCACCCTGGACGCGATGGAGCGCGAGCCGGAGGGGAGCCGCCCGGCCGCGCCCGACGGACCCTAGGCGCCCGCGGACCCGGCGGACCCCGGACACCGGCGAACCCGGCGGCGTCCGGGATCAGGGATCCGAGATCCGGGGTCCGGGTCCGGGGTCCGTCCGGCGGGAACGGTCAGAGCCGGCCGTGGGCCCGCAGGGTGCGCAGGGCGTCCAGGGTGACGATCGGGCGCCACTCGGCCGCCGAGCCCGGGGCCCAGAGCCGCCACAGCACGGGCCAGCCGCCGTCCTCCTGCTGCACGGCGGCCAGGTGGTCCAGGCAACGCGCCACTTCCTGCTCGGTGAACCACTCCCGGGCGAGCGAACGGGGGCTCCGCAGGACGTCGGTGACGTAGTGGTACTCCCCCGCCGCGTACGCGGGGTGGACCGGAAACTCCTCGGCCCGCGCCGGGTCGGTCACCACCAGCCGCTGGTCGCGGACGAGTTCGCCGAGCCGCTGGGCGGACTTGGCGGCCCGCCCCCGGTCCGGAACGCCGTCCAGGAAGGCGAGGGCGGCCTCCACCTCGTACGGGTGGGAGGAGGTCAGACCGTCGACGGCCTGCCAGCAGAACTCGGTCGCGGCGTCCAGCCACGGGTCCTCGATGCCGTTGCGGTGCAGCCGGCCGACGATCACACCGGTGGCCAGCAGGCTGCCGGGCGGGTTAGGCCGCACCGTGAGGACGGCCGAGGACGGGTAGCCGGCGATGCCGGGATGGAGCGTCGGCAGGCCCCCGTCGGGCGAGGTCAGACTCGGCAGGTGACTGCGGAGCCGAGCCGTGCGGGCGGCGTCGCACCGGCCGATCTCGTCCAGGACGTTGAGCGCCGCGGCCGCGGCCAGCGGCTGCGAGGACGGCCCGCGCACGTCCGCCTCCAGCGCGTACGCGTAGCCGCCGTCGGGGCGGACGTAGGCGGCGAGCGCGGTCTCCACGGCGTCGGCGCCGCCGCCGAGGAAGTGGTGGGCGAAGCGGTGCTGCTCCAGCGGACGGGCGGAGAGCCAGACGAACCATTCGGCGCGTTCGAGGACGGTACGCACGCGGGGCCTCCCGAGGTTGTGCAGAAAGGGTACTGACGGAGCGTCAGCCATCGGGCGAGAAGTACCATACCAGCCGACCTGGAGAGAAAACGGACATCTCGCACACGTCCCCTGGCGTGCCCGTGGCCGCTGGGTCAGAGTGGAACCGTTCATCCGACCGGTCCGACGACGGAGGGCACACGTCGCATGAGACACAGGATTCTGGGCGGCACCGGCATATCGGTCAGCGAATTCGCCCTCGGGGCCATGATGTTCGGCTCCTGGGGCAACACCGACGAGGAGGAGGGCGTCCGGACGATCCGGCTGGCCCTGGACGCGGGCATCAACCTCGTGGACACCGCCGACATCTACGGCGACGGCGGATCGGAGCGGATCGTCGGCCGGGCGATCCGGGGCCGCCGGGACGACGTCGTCCTCGCCACCAAGTTCCACAGCCCGATGGGCCCGGACGCCAACCACCGCGGGAACTCCCGGCGCTGGATCACGCGGGCGGTGGAGGGATCGCTGCGCCGCCTCGACACCGACCACATCGACCTCTACCAGGTGCACCGGATCGACCCGGACACCGACATCGACGAGACGCTCTCCGCGCTCTCCGACCTCGTCCGCTCCGGCAAGGTCCGCGCGGTCGGCACCTCCAACTTCCCCGCGGACCAGATCGTCGAGGCCCAGTGGGTCTCCGAACGGCGCGGACACGTCCGGTTCCGCAGCGAGCAGCCGCAGTACTCCGCCCTCGCCCGCTCCGTGGAGACCCACGTCCTGCCGACCGCACAGCGGCACGGCATGGGCGTCCTGCCCTGGGGGCCCCTGGGGGCGGGCTGGCTCACCGGCCGGGAGATCCGGCCGGGCGTCGGGCGGGCCGTGCTGGAACAGCGCAAGTTCGACCTCTCCGTCCCGGAGAACGCCGCCAAGGCGAAGGCGGTGGCCGAGCTGCGCAAGGTGGCCGCCGACGCGGGGCTGTCGCCGGCGCACCTCGCGCTGGCCTTCGTCCAGTCCCATCCCGCCGTCACCTCCGTCCTCCTCGGCCCGCGCACGCCGGGGCAGTTGACCGACCTGCTGGGCGCGGCCGGGGTGGAACTCGACGACGAGGTGCTCGACCGGATCGACGCGATCGTGCCGCCCGGCGTCGACCTCAACCGCGCCGACCACCACTGGGTGCCGCAGTCGCTGACCGACCCCTCGCTGCGCCGTCGGCGCACCGCTCCCCGGCGGGAGGCGTGATGGCCCGCGTGCCGTTGACCGAACACGCCAGGGCCGTGCTGGCGGCGCCGGTGTTCGCCGTGGTGGCGACCCTCCGCGCGGACGGCACGGTGCACCAGTCCGTCGTCTGGGTCGGCCACGACGGCACCGACCTGCTCTTCGGGATCGAGCGGGGCAGCCACAAGGAGCGCAACCTGCGGCGCGATCCGCGGATCTCGGTGCTGCTGCACCCGGCCGACGCCCCGTACACCTACCTGGCGGTGCGCGGGACGGCGTCGATCGAGCCGGTGAAGCTGCACGACGGGCTGATGGACGAGATGTCGCGCCGGTACACCGGGAAGTCGCACGCGGAATTCCTCGGCGAGCTGCTGCCCGCCGAGGAGGACCTGCTGGTCGTGCGGGTCGCCGTGGAGTACCTGCTGGACCGGTGAGGAGGCGGCGGGCGCCGGGGTGTTCCCCCGCGCCCGCCGCAGCAGGCCCGCCACAGCCGGCCCGCCGCAGACCGGTCAACGCAGCCCGGCCCGACGCGCAGCCCGGTCAGCGCAGTTCGGTCACCATCGGCAGCTCGCCCATGCCCACCAGAGCCCGCGGCTTGGGGTGGACGGGCGTGTCCGACGTGGGCCGCAGCCGCCAGCGCGCGGCGATCGTGGCGAGCGCCAGCGTGGTCTCCATCATCGCGAAGTCGTCGCCGATGCACTTGCGGCTGCCCGCGCCGAACGGGATCATCGCGCCGCGCGGCACGTCGCCCACCCGCTCGGGCGACCAGCGGTCCGGGTCGAAGCGCTCCGGGTCCGGGAAGAGCTCGCCGTTGCGGTGCAGCGCGTACGAGCTGTAGAAGACGACCGAGCCCACCGGCAGCCGGACGCCGCCCAGTTCGGTGTCGGCGGTGACGACCCGGGTGACCAGCCACCCCGGCGGGTAGAGCCGGAGCACCTCGTTCACCACCTGGCGGGTGTAGTCCAGCCCGTCCCGGCCGTGCGCGTCGGCTCCGCCCGACGCGGCGAAGGCGTCCGCCTCCTCCTGGAGCCGGCGCTCGTACTCGGGGTGCCGGCCGAGCAGTTGGAGCGCCCAGGCGAGGGCGGTCGCGGTGGTCTCGGTGGACGCGGTGAGGAAGTTCATCACCTGGTCGTGGATCTCCTGGTCGGAGAGTCCCCGGCCGTCCTCGTCGCGCGCGCCGAGCAGGCCGGACAACAGGTCGCCGTGGTCCTGGTCGGCTCCCCGGTAGTTCCGGATGATCGAGTCGATCAGCTCCCGGAGGTCCGCCAGGGCGCCCTCGAAGCGCCGCGACTCGGGCCCGGGCACCCGGTACACCAGACCGACCGGGGCGACCATCCGCTTGTACATGCCCTTGAGCACGATCGGCAGGCAGCGCAGGATCCGGTCCACGTGATCGGTCCCGATCTCGGTCGAGAGCAGCACCCGCGCGCCGATCCGGGCCGTCACGGCGTGCATCCGGTCGTTGGCCTCGATGGTGCCCCCGGGGCGCCAGCCGGCCGTCTCGGCGGCCATCTCCTCCCGCATCACCTGCGGGTAGGTGGCGATCCGCTCCCGCCGGAACGACGGCTGGACCAGCAGCCGCTGCCGCCGGTGGTCGGCGTAGGGGCAGTTGCCGAGGCTGTTGCCCATCAGCAGCTTGGTCTTCTCGTAGAACGGCCCGCCGCGGTCGAAGGTCCGCGGGTCCTTGAGCACCTGGCCGACGAGCTCGGGGTGGCAGACCATGTGGACGGTCCGGCGGCCCATCCTCAGTTCGACCACGTCGCCGTGGCGGGGCAGCCCGGTCAGGAACTCCAGCGGCCGGCGGCGCAGCGGCACCAGGTGGCCCAGCAGCGGCAGCGCACCCGGCGCGGTGGCCGCCGTCCAGTCGGCGGCGGCGGCGCCGGGCCTGGTCGCGGTGGACGACATCGGCTCAGCCCCCTTGCCGGGCGGCGGTGCCGGACGGCTTCCGGACGGTGACCACGGCGTAGCCGAGCTCGGTGATGTCGCCGAAACCGGCGAGGTCCTCGACCATGTAACGGAACTCCTCCTCGGTGACCTGATCCCGCAGCTTCTCCCCGCCGCGGAGGAGGTTGTGCCCGACCACCTGGTAGGACGGCCGGACGTACTCGCCGATGTCGGTGAAGTCCACGACCTCCAGGCCGGCGTCCCGCACACAGGTCTCGTACTGCTCCTGGGTGAGCATCGGACCCTGCTGGTAGTTCTTCATGGCGCCGTCCACCAGCCTGCGGTGCTCGTCGGTCTCCAGCGGGCGCAGCAGCACGAAGTCGGTCGCCACCAGCAGGGCGCCGGGGCGCAGCACCCGGGCGAGCCCGCTGAAGGCCCCGGTGCGGTCCTCGGCGTGGCAGATCGACTCGATCGCGTAGGCCGCGTCGAACGCGGCGTCCGGGAAGGAGAGTCCGAGCATGTCGTGGACCTCGAAGTCCACCGTGTCGGACAGCGCCAGCTCGGCGGCCAGCTCGGTCGACTGGCGGACCTGGCGCGGGCTGAGCGTGATGCCGGTGACGCGCACGCCGTGGCGGCGGGCGATCCGGGCGGTGGCCTTGCCGTTGCCGGAGCCGATGTCCAGCACGCGCTGACCGGGGGCGAGGAGGAGGCGGTCGGAGACGAAGTCGGTCAGCCGGTCGGCGGCCCGTTCGACCTCCTCGGGGTCGACCGGGCCGTCCCAGTAACCGCCGTGCAGGTAGCCGCCCATGGCGTCGGCCATGGCGTCGTTGACCCGGTCGTAGAAGGTGCCGAGGTCGTCGTCGGCGCGGGGGTCGGTGGTCATCGCCGGCTCACTTCTCCGTCCGGGTCGCGACCACGAGGAGGTGGCCGAACCCGGCCACGTCGATCATGTCGTGCGGGTTGAACCGGTCGACCAGCTCCGGGCCGTGGGCGGCGGACAGGTCGGTGGCCGCGCCGCTGATCCGCTCGGACAGCTCGACGAAGGTGCGGCGCAGGGTGGGCTCGCTGATGTCGGTCAGCTCCTCGAACCGGAAGCCGGCCCGGCGCAGCATCGGCGGGTAGTCCTCGGCCTGGATCATCGTCATCAGGAACTCCCGCAGGTACCGGTCCACGGCGGCCCGGCCGTTCTCCGGGATCGGCTCCCGCTCGAAGAAGTCGGTGAGCACCAGGCGCCCGCCCGGGCGCAGCACCCGGGCCACCTGCCCCAGCACATGGGCGCGGTCCGGCATGTGGATGATCGACTCCAGGGCGATCACGGCGTCGAAGGAGGCCTCGGCGAACGGCAGGTCCGTCGCATCGGCGTGTTCGAAGCGGGCCCGGTCGGCCAGGCCGAGCCTGTCGGCCAGGGCGTTGGCCCGCTCGACCTGGCGTCCGCTCACCGAGATGCCGGTCACCTGGGCGCCGGTGCGCAGGGCGATCCTGTTGCCGGGCGCGCCGGTGCCGCAGCCGAGGTCGAGGACGCGGGAGCCGTGGCCGATGTTCAGCCGGTCGGTCATGAGGTCGGTCAGCCGGTCGGTCGCCTCGGCGAGCGGGACGAGGCTGTCCGGGGAGTCCCAGTAGCCGAAGTGCAGGCTCTCGCCCAGGGTGGCGCTGCCCAGGTCGGTGTAGCGGTCGTAGAGCCTGCCCACCTCGGCGGGGTCGGGGAGGAACGGGAGCGCGGGCTGCTGTGCCATCGGGCGCCTTCCTGGCTGGGGGCCGGCCGGAGTGCGGGGCCGGGACGGGAGAGCGGGGGCGGAGCGTCGGGTGCAGGGCGTCGGGGGGCGGGGCTTCGGGGGCGGGGCGTCAGGTGAGCCCGAGATCCTGGTAGACCGCGTCGGCGATCCGGACGATGCGTTCGCGGTGCCGCTCGTGCTCGACCTTGCCGTTCAGGTGGACGGCCAGTACCAGGCCGGCGTCCGGGTCGGCGAACGCGACGGCGGTCCACAGCCCGTCGTGGCCGAAGGAGCGGGGCGAGGCGTGGGTGCCGAAGCTGGTGTACGCGGGACCGAGGGTGCGGCATTCGAGCCGCAGGCCGAAGCCCCAGTCGGCGTTGCCGTAGCGGTCGTGCAGCCCGGTGCGGTGGCGGGCGGTCAGCGCGGCCACCGTGGTCGGCGCGAGGATCCGGCCGCCGGGCGCGGCACCGCCGGCCAGCAGCATCTCCAGCAGCAGCCCGAGATCGCCCAGCGGGCCGCGGGTGTTCACCCCGGGCACGCAACGGGTGGTGGCACCGCGGGTCGACCAGAAGTACGTGGGCTGCGGGGTGTCGCCGAGGTTGCTGACGTGGATCAGCGGCAGCCGGTCGCCGTACGCGTCGTAGTCCTCCGGGGAGAGGTGGACCCTGGTGCGGTCCATCCCGCAGGGGCGCAGGATCTCCTGTTCGACGTACGCCGGGTAGTCCCGCCCGTCGATGGCGGGCAGCAGCCGGGCCAGCACGTACCAGGCCCACCACTGGCTGTAGTTGATGCCGGGCCCGGCGCCGGCGGGGCCCGGTTCCACGACGGTGGCGAGGGCGCGGCGGAGCCGCTCGTCGTCCGGGCCGGTGACCACGCCGTGCAGCGGGTCCGCGCCGGTGGGCACCGGGCCGGTGTGGGTGAGCAGGTCCATCGAGGTGATCGCGGACTTGCCGGCGGTCCCGAACTCGGGCAGGTAGTGGGCCACCGGGAGGTGGGGGTCGAAGTCGCCCGCCTCCCAGAGCCGGCCGAGCGCGACCGAGAGCAGCGGCTTGGCGCAGCAGTACCAGAGCGGCGCCGAGCCGGCCGACATGGCGACCCCGGGGCGGGCCAGGCCGAGTCCGACGTCGGCCAGCGGCTTGCCGTGCAGCGATGCGTAGAACTGCGCGCCGGGCGTCGAGGTGCCGACCTCGCGGCCCAGTTCGCGCAGGGTGCGCGGGAGGACGTCGGCGGCCCGGGCGACGGCGTCGACGTCGGCCGGGGCGGGGTCGGCGGTGCCCACCGGGACGGGTTCCGGACCGGCGGCGGGGGCGGCGCCCGGCGGCAGTGCGGCGGTGCCGGCCCGCAGGGCTGCGACCTGGCCGGCCCGGTCGCGCTGCAGCGCGGCGTCGACGAAGAACAGCAGGCTGAAGTTGCCGAGGACGGTGACGTCGCCGCGTTCCAGGATCTCCGCGCGGGCCCGGGCCGGGCCGAGCAGCAGGGTGTGGGCGGCGGCGTAGGGCAGGGTGAGCAGGAGTCCGGGCGGATCGCCGGCCGCCGCGGTCACCGCGAGCCGTCCGCCGGCGAGGTCCACCAGGAGGTCGGCGGCCGGGGCGGTGCCGGGCGGCGGGTCGGTGATCGCCAGGCGCAGGGCGACCGTGCTGCGCGGGGCCGGGTCGGGGGCGGCGAGCCGGCCGGCGGCGGCGAGCCAGTCCGGGGTGAGCAGGGCGGGGGCGGCGGTCGGCATCGGTCACCCCTCGCGGACGGGGACGGGGACGCGGACGGGGACCGGGGCGGGCGGCGCGGGCACCCGGGGGGCGACCTCCGCGGCGAACCTGCGCAGGCTCTCCGTCGCGGGGTAGTCGCGGAACCAGAGCAGGAACTCGCCCACCCCGGCCTCGGTGTACCGGGCGGCCCGCTCGACCAGCTGGTCCGGTGTCCCGTACAGGCTGCGGCGGGCGAGCAGATCGGGGTGGTGGCTCCAGAACACCACGACGTGCGGGGTGGAGAGCCAGCGGTCGCGCGCCACCCGGTCGTCGAAGACCCGGCCCTCGGCGACCAGCGCGTGCCGGACCTGTTCCGGGGCCAGGCCGAGCTCCTCCCGGCGGCGGCCGAAGGCCCGGATCGCGGCGGCGACCTGCTCGGGTTCGCCCTGCCACTGGACGGCGGCGCACTCGCGGACCGCGGCCTCGGGCAGCCGGGCGGCCGCGTCCGGTGCGGCGGCGTCCACCCGGACGGCCAGCGGGAGCCGGGGCTGGACCGGGACCGGTACCGCGTGCGCACCGGCGAGCGGGACGGCGGGGCCGGGCGCGTCGGTCCGGGTGCCGGACCACAGGGCCCGCAGGGCCCCGATGGTCTCGGCGAGCACGGGCGCGGGATCAGCCGCGAGGTCGGTCCCGGGGTGCGCCACGAGGTCGGCCGCGGGATCGGCCGCGGCCAGGGCGGTGCCGGGCACGGTGCCGGCCGCGACGTGCTCGGGGAGGGGTCCGGCGGTGGTCAGAGCGAGCGACAGCCGCCCCCCGGAGATGACGTCGGCGCAGGCGGCCTGTTTGGCGAGGACCACCGCGTTGCGGTGCGGCGGGCCCGCGGCCAGCAGGCCGAGCCGGATGCCGGGCAGGGTCGCGGCGAGCGCGCCGAGGGCGGTCCAGGCCTCGACCACCGGCTGTGCCTCGCGGCGCGGCAGGGTGTCGGTGCGGTCCTCCAGCCAGAGGGCGTGGTAGCCGCAGTCCCGGGCCAGCGCGGCGGTCTCGACGACGGTCCGCCAGGCTGCGGACCCGCCCAGGCCGGCCAGTTCGAGACCGGCGCCCTGCGGGGCCGCGACGCTCCAGCGCGGCGCCTGCGCCACCCCGGCGCTCACCGGGCACCCCCCTGCACCAGGGCGAGCAGGTCCGTCGGTCTGGCGAGCACGAAGTCTGGCTTCTCGTCGATGAGTTGATCGGTGGCGGTCTCGCCCCAGAGGGCTGCCGCGGTGGCGGTCCCGGCGGACCTCCCGCTCTGGATGTCGATCACCGCGTCGCCCACCATGACGGCGTCGCCGGGCTCGCTCGCGAGCCGGCGCAGTGCCTCCCGGACGATGTCCGGGGCCGGCTTGGGCCGGTCCACCTCGTCACTGCCGACGACGGTGTCCAGCAGCGGCAGCAGTCCGACCACCTCCAGGACGGTCCGCGCCCGGTCGCCGGACTTGCCGGTGGCGATCGCGGTCCGGACCTCCGACTCCCGGAGCCGCTTGAGCACCAGCGGCACGTCCGGGTACACCTCCACCTCGTGGATCAGCCGGTGGCTGGCCTCGACGAAGGGCCGCTCCATCCCTCCGGGCAGTCCCATCAGCCGCATGATGTCCGGGAAGTAGCGCCCCTGGTGGGTGCAGTACTCGTCGAACGGCGGCTCCCCGTCGCCCACGACCTCGCGGTAGGCCGCGGCGAACGCCTGGCGCATCACGCCGAAACTGTCGATGAGCACGCCGTCCAGATCGAACACCACGGTGGAAAATGCCTGATGCACCGTCATCTACTGCCGCTTCCTTGAGAGTTGGTCCGATCTGTCCGGACGGTGGGCTCGGCGGCGGGATCAGTTCGCGGCGACGACGTCCGCGAACACCTCGGCGAGCCGGTCGAGGACGGGGGTGTCGGCGAGCAGCACCCGGTGGTGCAGCCAGAGGCAGTCGGAGCCGATCTCCTCGGACACCGGGCAGCGCTTGGCGATCTCGTCGACGTCGCCGACGGCCGGCCCCTGGAAGTAGCCGGCGGTGCGGTAGACCGGTGGGAAGGCCACGAACGCGGGCACGCCGTGTTCGAGCAGCGCGTCCACCACGGCGAGCCGGCGATCGCGCGTGATGCCGGGGAGCCGGACCATCGCCATGTAGTGCGCCATGCGGTCGCAGCGCTCGTCGCGGTCCTGCGGCACCACCCCGGGGATTGCGCCAAGCAGGGCGGCCAGGTGCCGCGAGCGCTCCTCCCGAAGGGTCACCTGCGCCTCCAGGCGCGACAGCTGGCCGCGCAGCACGGTGGCGGAGAACTCGTTCATGCGGAAGTTGGAGCCCTGGGTGAGGTGGGCGTAGAGCCGGTCGCCCGGGGGGCGCCCGCAGCCGTGCCGCAGGTACGCCTCCCGGTGGGTCTCGTCGTCCGGCAGCAGCACGGCGCCGCCCTCGCCGGCCGTCATGAGCTTGCCGTTCTGGAAGCTGAACGCGGCGATCGAGCCGAGCTCGCCCACCCGGCTGCCGCGCCAGCGGGCCGAGTGCGCGTGCGCCGCGTCCTGGAGGACCGCCACGCCGGTGGCGGCGGCGAGTTCCGCCAGTGCGTCCATGTCGGCCAGTTGCCCGGCCATGTGGACCGGCATGACCACCTTGGTCCGCGGGGTGACGAGCCGGGCGGCGGCCTCGACGTCCAGGTTGTAGGTGTCCGGCCGGACGTCGCACGGGACGGGCACGGCGCCGACCCGCTGGACGGCCAGCGAGGTGGCGATGAACGTGAAGGCCGGGACGATCACCTCGTCGCCCGGCCCGACGCCGAGCACCGACAGGGCCAGCTCCAGCGCGTGCGTGCCGTTGGTGGTCGCGATGGCGCGGTGGGCTCCGTGCAGATCGGCGAACTCCCTTTCGAAGCTGTCGACTTCACTGCCCCCGTTGCGCCACCAGCCCTCCTGCTCCAGGACGCGCAGAAGGCCCTCACGCTCCTCGGCACCGTGCTGCGGCCAAGCGGGAAACGTCAGGGGCGACTGGACCGGAATGGATGACATGGGTCGGGCCTCTCGGTCGTGTGCGGCATGGGGGCAGGCCGCCGCACACGGGGGGCGACCCTGCTGCAAACCGGTCCGTCCGTCGGGCGGAGCCGCCGGACACCGGGTGTGACGCGACCCGCCGGACTGCCGCTCGGACGTGGGCGGGGCCACCGATCGAAAACCTCGGACCGGCCGGCCTCGGGCGTACTGCTCCGTGAGAAATGGCCGGCAGGGAGGGGGGTGGACAACCGTTCGCTCAGCCACGCAAATCATGGCCAGGTCATCCCGAACACGTCAACACCAAGCGTCCGACCGGGTTCGACGCCCATCGGCACCGGCGTTTTCCCGCCACCCGCCGACACGGTGTCGGACGACCGGGACGTCGCTGCGCAGAAACGCCCCGGGCTCCGTTCGCGACCGATCGTTCAGGCCGTCCGGACAGCAGGAAATGGCCAGAAGCACATGCCTGACGCGAAAAATACGTTCCCGTAAGGTGGTACGCCGCCGGGAAATGAACCATGCTCGGGAGCCTCGCCCCGCACGGCCCGCAGGCCGCTCCGGCCTGCTCCACCCGACCGCCCCCGGGGCCGGCCGCGCACATTCCGATCACTCCCGGTCGTTCACGAAGATCGATCGGAAACGCCGACGATCGTCGGCGATCATTCCCGCCGTCCTCCTCGCCTTCGCCGAAAGGACCCCCGCCGTGGAAGAGATCAAGGCCCGACTGCGCAAGGTTCTCGTGGACTCGCTCGAACTGTCCGTCGCGCCCTCCGAGATACCGGACCGCGGACTCGTCGAGGCCCTCGGACTCGATTCGATCAATACCATCGAGTTCCTCATCTGGGTGGAAAGCGAGTTCGGCGTGGAGATCGCCGACGAGGACCTTTCGATCAGACTGATCGACGATCTCGACCTCCTGGCGGAATACGTCCACGGCCGGACGTCCGGCATCGGAACCGGCGCCGGCACCGGCACCCCGGCCGCCTGAACCGGGGAGACGGCAGCCATGGCAGAGCGCGCCCTCGTCATCGGGCTCGACGGCATGCCCCGCACCCTGCTCGCCGAGCTCGCCGCCGACGGGGTCATGCCCCGCCTCGGCGCCCTGCTCGCCGAGGGGTACTGCGCCCCGCTGCGGGCCCCCGTCCCGGAGATCAGCTCCACCTCCTGGGCCACCTTCCTCACCGGCACCAACCCGGCACGGCACGGCATCTTCGGCTTCACCGACCTCGTCCCCGACGAGGGCTACCGGATCTGCTTCCCCAACCTGCTGCACCTGCGCGAACCCGCCCTCTGGGCACTCGCCTCCGCAGCCGGCCGCCGCACCGTCTGCCTCAACGTGCCGGGCACCTACCCGGCGCCCGCCGTCGACGGCGTGGTGGTCTCCGGCTTCGTCGCACCGCGCATCGAGAACGCCGTCACCCCCGGCCGCCTCCTCCCGGAGCTCAAGCGCTTCGCCTACGAGCTGGACGTCGAGGTGGGCGACGTCGCGGACGACCCGGCAGGCTTCCTGGCCCGCGCCGGACGCGCCCTCAGGGCCCGTACCGACGCCATGGTGCACGTCCTCACCCAGGAGCCGTGGGACCTCGGCATCGCGGTCCTCACCGAGACCGACCGGGTCCACCACTTCCTCTGGCGCGCCGTCGCCGACCCCGCCGACCCGCTGCACGGCGCGGTCCGCGACTTCTACCGCCTGGTCGACGACTGCGCCGGCCGGCTGGCCGACGTCTGCCGCCCCGACGAGGAGCTCTTCCTGGTCAGCGACCACGGATTCGGCCCCGTCGACCGGCAGTTCTACCTCAACGCCTGGCTGCGGGAGGCCGGCCACCTCGCCGACCTCGACACCACCGCGAAGCTCGCCGACCTCGACACCCGCAGCCACGCCTTCGCCCTCGACCCGGCCCGGATCTACCTCCACCGCAAGCACCGCTTCCCGCGCGGCGGCCTGACCGACACCGAGGCCGACGCGCTCGCCGACGAGATCGCCGACGAGCTGCTGCGGCTGCGCGGCGACGGCGTCCGCGTCGGCACCGACGTGGACGGCCCGCTCCTGGTCGCCGCGGTCCACCGCCCCGCCGAGCTCTACCACGGCCCACTGCTCGACCACGCCGCCGACCTGCTCGCCCTGCCCGCCGGGGGCGTGCAGCTGCGCGGCGCCTGGGGCGGCAGGGCGCCGCTGCGCACCGACACCCTGACCGGCACCCACACCCGCGACAACGCCCTGTTCTACCGGCGCGGCGCCGCCCCGCCGCCCGCCGCCCCGGGCGGCACCGGACCCGCCTCGCTGGACATGCTCGACGTCGCGCCGACCCTGCTCGCCGCCGTCGGGGTCCACCCGCTCGGGCTGGACGGCGCCGTCGTCCTCGGCGCCGGCGGAACGGCGCGGGCGACGTGACCCGGCGAAGCCGCCGGACGAGGGGGAGGTGCGGGCGCCCGTGAGCCGGATCCTGCTGCTCAACGGCCCCAACCTCGGCACCCTCGGCACCCGGCAACCCGAGATCTACGGCACCACCACCCTCGCCGAGATCGAGGCCGCCGTCGCCGAGGAGGCCGCCGTCCGCGGCTGGAAGGTCGTCTCCGCGCAGCACAACGGGGAGGGCGAGCTGATCGACGCCCTGCAACGGCACGGCGACGTGGCGGGCGCGGTGGTCAACCCGGGCGCCCTGATGATCGCGGGCTGGGGCCTGCGCGACGCGCTCGCCGACTTCGGCCCGCCCTGGATCGAAGTGCACCTGTCCAACGTCTGGGCCCGCGAGAGCTTCCGCCACACCTCGGTGACGGCGCCGCTGGCCGCCGGCGTGGTGATGGGCATGGGGGCGCTCGGCTACCGCGTCGCCGCCCGCTCGCTCACCCTGCTGGTGCCCGCCGACCGCCCCTACGGTCACCCCGACAACAGCCCCGCCGACAGCCCCTCCGACCGCCCCTGCGACCGCCCCGACGACAAGGCCCAGGCCGTCCTCGGACCGACTCCCTGAGGGAGAACCAGATGCCCCACCCCGGCCGGGTGGCCGTGATCGGACTCGACTCGGCGACCCCGCAGTTGCTGTTCGACCGGTTCGCCGACGACATGCCCGTCCTGACCGCGCTGCGCCGGCGCTCCCTGTGGGGCCCCATGCGCAGCGTCGACCCGCCCATCACCATGCCCGCCTGGTCCTGCATGATGTCCGGCCGCACCCCGGGGGAACTCGGCGTCTACGGCTTCCGCGACCGCGCCGCCCACGACTACGGCCCGCTCGCCTTCGCCACCTCCCACAGCATCCGGGCGCCCCGGATCTGGGACGAGATGACCGCCGCCGGCCGCGACAGCGTCGTCCTGGGCGTCCCCGGCACCTACCCGACCACCCCGATCCGGGGCGCCATGGTCTCCTGCTTCCTCGCCCCCTCCACGCGGGCCCAGTACACCTCCCCGCCCGGACTGCGCGACGAGATCGAGAAGCTCACCGGCGGGTACGCGCTCGACGTCGAGAACTTCCGCTCGCCCGAACTCGCCCGGGTCTCCCAGCAGATCTTCGACCTGAGCGAGCAGCGCTTCCAGGTCGCCCGGCACCTCGCCACCACCCAGGACTGGGAGTTCCTCTCCTTCGTCGACATGGGACCGGACCGGCTCCACCACGGCTTCTGGAAGTACTGCGACCCCGAGCACCCCCGGCACGAGCCCGGCAACCCCTACATCGACCTCTTCCGCGACTACTACCGGGCGCTGGACCGGCACATCGGAGAGTTCCTGGCCTGCCTGCCCGAGAACACCACCGTCCTGGTGGTGTCCGACCACGGCGCCCAGCCGATGGTCGGCGGACTCTTCATCAACGAGTGGCTGCGCAAGGAGGGTCTGCTCGTCCTCGCCACGGAGCCTGCCGGGCCCACCCCGATGGCCAAGGCGGACGTCGACTGGAAACGCACCACCGCCTGGGCGGAGGGCGGGTACTACGGCCGGATCTTCCTCAACGTCGAGGGCCGCGAACCGCACGGCACCGTGCCCGCCGGCGAGTACCAGGACACCCTCGACCGGATCGCGACCGCCCTGGAGCTCCTGCCCGACGACGCCGGACAGCCGATGGGCACCCGGGCCCTGCGCCCCGACCAGCTCTACCCCGAGGTCAACGGCATCGCCCCCGACCTCCTCGTCTACGTGGGCAACCTGCGGTGGCGCGCACTCGCCACGCTCGGCATGGGCCAGGGGCTGTACACCACGGAGAACGACACCGGCCCGGACCACGCCAACCACGGGGACACCGGGGTCTTCCTGCTCGACTCCCCCGGTGTCACGCCGGGCCGGGCCGACGGCCTCTCGATCTACGACGTCGCGCCCGCGCTGCGGGAGCTGCTCGGGCTGCCCGGCGGGCGGCTGCCGCACTGACGGCGGACACCCGAACGCCCCTCCGACGTTCCCGGGAGGGGCGTTCGGGTGTTCGGGTGTTCGGGGCGGGTCCGGGAAGGCCGCGGGACGGCACCGGACGGGGTGCCCGGGGGTTCGGGAGGCCGGGGCGCCGGTCAGCCGTCCGCCGCCCCGCGGGCCAGCAGCAGCGCCCCGTGCAGCGAGGCCCGGGCCCCGCAGCGCGCCCGGCGGACGGCCGGCGGGGCGACCCCGGGCCGGGCCAGCCGGCGGACCTCCCGCCGCACCGCTCCGACCAGCCCCGGGACCCCGTGTCCGAACCCGCCGCCCAGCCGCACCTCGGCGCACTGGAGCAGCTCCCCGAGGTTGACCACCGCGACGGCCAGCGCCGCCGCCGTCTCCCGCAGCGGTCCGAGCGCCCAGGCCCGGCCCTCGGCGAGCCCGGCCCGGAACTCCGCCGGGCCGACCGGCGCACCCCGGGCCGCGGCGGCCCGGGCCAGCGTCGCCGGGCCGGAGGCCACGGCCTGGAGGCATCCGGTCCGCCCGCAGACGCAGCCGGCGCCGCCGGGGTCGACCACCAGGTGGCCGACCTCGGCGGCGCCGCCGTACGGGCCGGTGTGCAGCCGGCCGCCGAGCACGATCCCGCCGCCGACGCCCGTCCCCAGCCCCAGGTAGGCCAGGTCACGGACGCCGCCGCGGGCGGCCTCGGCGAGCGCGGCGAGGTTGCCGTCGTCCTCGTACCGGACCGGGACGCCCGGCAGGACCCGCTCCAGCACCGTGTCCAGCCGCAGCCCGGCCCAGGAGGGCCGGGAGGGCCAGGAGGTGAGCCGGCCGTCCCGGACGGTGGCCGGCAGGGCGAGCCCGGCCGACCGGACGGCGCCCGGACCGGCCGCGCCGGTGATCCGGACGACCGCCGCGGCGAGCGCCGCCAGATCGGCCTCCCGGCCGACCCTGAGGTCGGCCGGGCGCGGCCAGTCGAAGCGGGCGTGCACCGGTCGGCGCAGGCCCGGGCGTTCCAGCACGAGGGCGACCTTGGTCCCGCCGACGTCGATCCCCAGCAGTGTCACGACCCGGGCCTCCGTGGGGAGATCGGTCCTACAGCGCGGAGTACAGGTCGACGGCGTTGCCGTCCGGGTCGAGGACGATCGCGTAGTGCTGGCCCCAGACCGCGTCCCAGGGCTCGATGTGGCCGACGTAACCGGCGCCCACCAGCTCCTTGTACTTGGCGTCGACGGACGCCGCGTCCGGGAACTCGAACGCGACGGCGAAGCGGTGGCTGCCGGCGGTCGGCGCCTGCCACTCCGCGTCGTAGCTGCGGACGGTCTCGACCGAGTCCCAGGCGAGCTTCAGACCGCCGTCGAGGACCACCTCGACGTGCGGCGCGGAGTCCGCCTCGGCGGGGATGTCGAGCCCGAGGCGGCGGTAGAACGCCAGGGACTTGGCCAGGTCGTCAGCGACGATCGCGAACAGGGTCAGCTTCGGGACTGCCATGAGCAGTGCTCTCTCTCGCTCGGTTCGTGCAGGTCAGTGCGGGTCGGGAACGGGACCGCCGGCCGGCCTCAGCCGCGCTGCAGCCGGAGCCGGTCGCGGGCCGCCTTGGGCATGCCCGCGACGACGCGGTCCCAGGAGTGCTCCACCATCTCCCGTACTTCGGGGACCGGGACGGTGGAGTCGAGGACGACCGTGTTCCAGTGGCGCTTGTTGACGTGGTACCCGGGTCCCACGGCCGGGTACTGGTCGCGCAGATGGAGCGCGAGGTCCGGCTCGCACTTGAGGGTGACCTGGGCCGTCTGGTCCGACGTCTCGTCCTGGAGGATGGCGAAAACCTTGCCCTCCACCTTGAACACCGTCGCGCCGGGGCCGAACGCCTCGTCGTCGGTGGTGCCCGGGAGTTCCAGCGCGAAGTCGGACAGCTCTTGCGGAGTCATGCCCCATCCTTCCGTCGTCCAAAGAGAGTTGGGGCCCCACGGCTCCAGGGTCAGTGCCCAGCCTAGGCCGTGCGCGGAGTGGTCACGGCCACGACACAGGCCGTAGCGGGGAGATGTCCGAAAACCGACTGTCGCCCCTGCAAGGGCCGGTCGGGCGGTTCAACCGCCCTCCTCGATCCGCTCGGTGGGGAGCGACACCTGGGCCCACACGCCGGCGTGGCTGACCACCTTGGTGAAGCGGTCGGAGAGCCGGTGGAAGAGCGCGCCGGGCCGGCCGTCGGGCGGGAACGACCGGGCGTCCAGCCCGCCCCAGTCGTTCAGCGCCCGGACGAGCAGCGGATCCACCGGCACCCACACGCCGTCGACCAGGAACTCCGCCCAGCAGTGCGGCGTGGAGTAGGGCTGGGCGACCAGCAGCCCGAAGGAGAACCGCGTCCTCATCCCGCGCCGTTCACCCTCGGAGACCAGCCAGGCGGCGGCACCCCCGCAGTCCGCCATCCGGGTGTGCCACATGAACTCCTGGTCCCAGCGCACCGCCTCGGGCAGCAGGAAGAACCCGATGCCCTCCACCTCGGCAAGCAACTCCCTGATGTTCGATGGAAGTTCGGGCCAGGAGGCGACCGGCCGGACGAGCAGCCCGGCCAGCCGGGCGTCCACCGGCCCGCCCTCGGCCCGCCGCCGCCCGGCGGCGGTCAGCACCCCGTACCCGCACCGCCCCGGGTGCCCGGGGGCCGGGCACCCGGCGACCACCTCCACCCGGTAGCCCCGGCCGCTCCCTTCCGGGCCGGCCGGGGCCGCGGTCTCCAGGGCCTTGGCCCAGGACCGCATGGAGCGGCTCTGCACCGAGACCAGACCGAGGTGCAGGGCGGTGTTGCCGAGGTCGTACCCGTCGTAGAGCCGGTCGCCGCCCCCGCCGACGTACGGGACGCCGGCGGTGGTGAGGGCGGCGAGCAGCTCGGGCCGGATCCGGTGCAGCCGGCGGGCGCCCGTCGCGGTGACGGCGAAGCGCCGCTGCCGGTCCGGCACCTGCCGCAGCCGCCGGACGAGCTCGTCGAGGGCGGCGGGCTCCGGCACGTGCTGTTCGCGTGCCGTGCTGCCGACGGGTGTCGCCATCGGGGGTTCCTCCGGGTCGCTCGGATCGTCGGGTCGCTCGGGTTCAGTCGATGTAGCCGAGGGCTTCGAGGCGCGCGGCGACCTCGTCCTGTTCGTCCGCGCTGTACGGGCCCGGGACGGCGGCGGGGACCGCCGTCCGCCCCTGCTCCCGCGGTCCGCCGTCCGCCCGGTCACCGGCGGGCGCGTCGGGCCCGTCGGCCTCCGCCTCCTGCGCGGCGAACGGGGAGAAGTCCGCCAGCCGGGGCAGCACGCCCTCCGCGTACAGCTCCATCGACCGGATCGCCTCGGCGCCCGCGATGTCACCGAACACGAACTCGCCGAACAGCGTGTTGAAGCAGCCCTCCAGGGCCGCCGCCCGGATCCGCTCGGCCACGGTCTCCGGGGAGCCGACGAACACGAGGTTCTGGTCCAGCAGGAACTTGAAGTCGTGGCAGCCCGCCAGGATGTCGGCGGTGCTGAGCCTGCTGGCCGGCGCGGCCGGCGTGCCGGAGCGCTTCACCGAGCCGTAGCGCAGGGTGTTGACGAAGGCGTCGACGACCTGGTCCGCGGCCCGGGACTCCGCCTCGGCGTCGGTCTCGGCCACGTGCACCAGGCTCCAGTAGCCGATGTTCGGCTCCCCCGTCCGGCCGCCCGCCCGCCACCAGTCGACGAAGTGGCGGTAGACCGTGGCCGTCGCCGCGCGCGGCACGATCATCGTCGAGGCGGTGTGGCCCCCGATCGTCGCCAGGTAGCGGAGCGTCGCGCGGTCGCCGGTGGGGATCCAGATCGGCGGGTGCGGTCGCTGCACGGCGCCGAAGGACAGCTCGATGTCGCGCATCCGGTGCACCGGACCGTCGAAGTCGAAGGGCCCCTCGGCCGCGAACGCGGTGCGCAGCAGGTCCGCGCACTCGCGGTTGAGCACCTTGCGCCTGGCGAAGTCGGCGCCGAACGGCAGGAACGGCTCGTCGCTGACGCCCGAGGCGAGCCCCACCTCCAGCCGGCCCCCGAGGAGTTGGTCGAGGGTGGCGACCTCCTCGACCACGTGCAGCGGGTGGCGCAGCGGCGGCACCCAGCCCATCGGCCCGACCCGGATGCGCTCCGTGCGCAGGGCGGCGCCGGTGGCGAACGCCACCGGGGAGGACATCCAGCTCTCCCGGGGGGTGCAGTGGTGCTCCACCGAGAAGGCGTAGTCGAAGCCCAGCCGGTCGGCGGCCTCGACCTCCCGCCACAGCTCGTCGTAGCGGTCCCGGACGGTGAGGTTCTCACGGCCCCAGACGTGGGTGAAGTAGGCGGTTTTCATCAGCGGCTCCGGTGCGGGAGGTCGGCGGTTCGGGGGTGGGGTGCGGTGGCGGGTCCCGGGTCGGTGGCGGGTCCCCGGTCGGGGGCGGGGCGGCCGGCCGACGCGTACAGCCGGTCGACGCAGGACGCGAGGACGGCGATCTCGGCGAGCGAGTCGGGGGCTCGCCCCGTTCCCGCCACCGACCCGGGGCCGGGGCCCGGTCCCGGTCCCGGGCCGTCGGAGCGGGCCCGGACGAGCCGCCGGGCGAGTTCGTCGACCTGGCGCCCGTACTCGGCGCCGACCGGCTCCTCGGGCAGCGGGACGCTCTCCTCCCGGCCGCGCCGCAGCACGGTGAGCGAGGAGCGGCCGAGGCGGTGCGGGCTGAAGCCGAAGGTGCCGCGCAGCACGGCGACGCCCTCGGAGCCCTCCACGGTGATCACGGTGCTGTCCAGCGGCTGGTGCGAGGCCCACCGGGACTCCACGGTGACCGCCACGCCGGTCGTGGTGAGCAGGAAGCCGCGGGCGGTGTCCTCGACCCGCTCGGCGGGGGCTCCCGGTGGCCGGCCGGACGGGGCACCGGGCGCGACCGGGCGGGCGCTCCAGTCGGCCGCTCCCTCGGCCCGCCCCAGCCAGTCGCCGGAGAGGCTGCCCAGGGCCCGCGCGACGTCGGGCCAGCCGAGCAGGTCGAACCCGACGTCCAGCAGGTGCCAGCCGAGGTCGAGCAGCGCACCCCCGCCGGCCAGCCGGCGGTCGGTGAACCAGCCGTCGCGCTGCGGGATCCCCGCCGCCCTGGTCCAGTTGAGGCCGAGAGCGCGGATCTCGCCGAGGTCCGGCAGCAGGGCCGCCAGCGCCCGGACGTCGCCGCGGTGGCGGGCCGCGCTCCACGCGTGCACCCCCGCGCCGGGCGCGGTCGCGGCGCGCAGCGCCCGGGCCTCCTCGCCCGTCCGGCAGACCGGTTTCTCCACGAACACCGGGACCCCGCGCCGCAGCAGCACCCGGGCCGCCGGGACGTGAAGGTGGTTGGGCAGCGCCACGACGGCGGCGTCCAGCGGGACGTCCGCCAGCTCCTCCGGCCGTGCGGCGACCGGCACGGCGCGGCCGGCCGGGGCGACCGCGCGGGCCGCCTCCGGGTCGGCGTCCACCACGGCGGCCACCTCGAACACCGGGTGCGCCTCCAGCAGCGGCACCCAGACCTCGCGGGCCACCCAGCCGGCACCCAGGACGGCGGTGCGCAGCGGTGCGGCGCCGGTGCCGGGAGTGGTGCCGGCGCCCGGGGCGGTGCTCAAAAGCGCGCACCGCCGTCCACCACGAGGGTGTTGCCGCTGACGTAGGAGGCCCCCGGGGAGAGCAGGAACGCCACCGCGGCGGCGACCTCCTCGGGCTCGCCGAGCCGGCCGGCGCCGATGAACTTGAGGACGAGGTCGCGCTCCTCCGGCGAGAAGTCCATGACCTCGGCCCGGATCGCCCCCGGTGCCACCACGTTGACGGTGATGCCGTGCTTGCCGACCTCACCGGCCAGCGAGGCGGCCCACGGCTGGAGGGCCCCCTTGGTGGCGGCGTAGGCGCTGTGGCCGGGCAGGCCGCTGGTGCCGGCCCGGGAGCCGAACAGCACGATGCGTCCGTACCGGGCCCGCATCATCGGCCGCAGGCACGCCTTGGCGAGGTTGATCGAACCGGCCAGGTTGACCTGGAGCAGGGTCTCCAGCGCGGCGGCGTCGGTGGCCATCGCGAGACGGCGGGTGCGCAGCCCGGCGGCGGCCACCAGGCCGTCGATCCGGCCGAACCGGTCGAGGGCGGTGCCGGCCAGCCGGGCGGGGCCGTCCGGGGTGGCCAGGTCGGCCTGGACGGGGACGAACGTGCCGCCGGTCTCGGCGATCTCGGCGGCGAGCTTCTGCACCCGCTCCTCGCCGTGGTGGTAGCCGGCGACCACGGTGGCCCCCAGGTCGGCGAGGTGGCGGGCCACGACCCGGCCGATGTCCCCGGAGGCTCCGGAGACCACGACCACCCGGCCGTGCTGTCCCATGCTGTCCGCGATGCGGGCGGAGGATTCGCCCATCAGTCGGCCTCCTTCACGATGACGAGATGACAGGGGGAGCCCTCGAACGGCAGCCTGCGGACGACGTCGGCGCCCGCTTCGGCCAGCCCGGCGGCGAGCGCGTCGAGGGTGGGCCAGTCGGTGCCGCCGTGGGTCAGCCAGTCGAGGGCGAGTTCGGCGCCGCCGGCCAGGTCGGGCGCGGCGGCGGTCGCGGGATCGCCGGCGGACGGCAGGAACACGTCGTCGACGAGCAGCCTCCCGCCGGGCCGCAGGGTCTCCAGCAGTTCGGTGAGCCGCGCGCCCGAGGCGGGGTCGTGCACGGCGTTGGCGACGACGCAGAGGTCCGCCCCGCCGCGCGGCGGATGCGGCCCGACGGTGACCCGCCCCGCCTCGACGGCCTCGACGACCGCCGGCGCGGGCGGTCCTGCGAGCCGGCCCGCCTGCCAGAGGTGGCCGGTGGCGGTGGGGTCGGCGGCGAGCAGGCGCTCCAGGTAGCGGCCCGCGCCGGCGGTGACCTCCACCAGCCGCGCGCCGGGGCGCGGGCGGAGCAGCCGGAGTCCGAGGGCGGTGCGGGCGTGGGCCGCCGGCCCGCCCATGGCGCCCTGGTAGGCCCGGACCAGCGCGGTGTGCGCCGGGTCGGCGGCGGAGCGGCGGTCGAAGTCGCGCCCGGCGAGGCCGGCGCGGGCGACGGCCGCCAGGGTCTCGCGGGTGACGAGGTCGCGGGAGAGGCGTTCCTCCAGCTCCACGAAGGCGATCAGCTCGGCGGCCCGGACGCGCGGCCCGGCCGGGTCCGGCCCGGTGGCGGGGTTCGCGGCGGGCCCGGTGGCGGGCGCCGTCGCGGGCCCGGCGTCGAGCAGGCCGAGCGCGGTCGCGGTGTCCAGCAGCAGTTCCAGGGCGCGCGGGTCGCAGCCCGACCCGGCACTGAGTTCGGCGAGCCCGGTCCCGTCGGAGAGCGCGTCGAGCAGCCCCAACCGGTGCAGGGCGAAGAGCAGTTCGGAGGCCTTGTAGGCCCGGGCGGCGGCGAGCGCGCGCGGGGTGAGCCGGTAGCGGGGCGCGGCGGCGGCCTTCCCGGCGGCGGTCCGCGGCAGCGCGGCCCGCAGGAGGAAGGTGTCGGGGACCTTGTACGGGGCGAGGCGCTGCTCGGCGTACGCGCGCAGCTCCTTCTCGTCCGGCCCGCCGGTGGCGACCACGATCTCGGCGACGATGCCGTCCTCGCCCTCGTGGGCGCGGCGCCGCGCTCCGACCCGGACCTCCCGTACGCCGTCGTGGCCGCGGAGCACCGCCTCGATCTCCAACGGGGCCACCCAGCGTCCGCCGCGCCGCACGGCGGTGCCCTCGCGGCCGAGGACGCGCAGGGTGTTCCCCTGGCGCCGGGCCAGGTCACCGGTGTCGTGCCAGTCGGCGAGCGCGTCGGTGCGGATCCGGAGCAGCCCCGGACCGTCCGGCGTCTCGGCGCCGGTGGCGCGGTCGACGAGCCGGACGGTGACGCCGGGCAGCGGGGAGCCGCTGTCGAGCGGGGCGAGCCCGGCCGGCCCGGCGAGGACGGCACCGAGCTCGGTGGAACCGTAGTTGCGGGCCAGTCCGATCCCGTAGGCCTCGCGGAACAGGGCGTCGAGCGCGGCGTCGACCGGGCCCGCGCCGACCATGGCGATCCGCAGCGCCGGGGCGGGCGGCGGGTCCTCCGGGGCGGCCCGCCGGGCCTTCAGCCGGCGGCGGGTGGCGAGCAGCCGGGCGGTGGCGGGTACCAGGGCCACCACGGTGGCGCCGTCCGCGAGTTCACGGCCCACCCGGCCGAGCGCGGTGGGCGGGACGGGCCGCAGGGCCGCCCCGGTGAGCAGGCCGCCGCAGAGCCAGCCGAGTGCGTACGCGTGGGAGAGCGGGACCGGCAGCAGCAGGGTGTCCCGCGCGGTGAGGCCGACCCCGTCACGGTAGCGGCGGGCCTCGGAGAGCCAGCTCGCCTCGGAGCGCCGCACCAGCTTGGGCGCACCGGTCGACCCCGAGGTGGGCAGCAGCACCGCGGGGGCGTCCCCGGACTTCCGGCCGGGCGTACCGGTCGGCCGCAGGCCGGCCGCGTCCAGGACCCGGCCGCCGCCGGCGGCGGCGAGCAGCCGGGCGACCTCGGCGTCCGGCGTGTCGGGGGCGACCGGGAGCGGGTGGGCGCCGGCCGCCAGCAGGGCCAGGAAGGCGGTCACCCAGGCGGGTTCGTTGGGCTGCCGCAGGACCACCGCCTCGCCCTCGACGCCCTCGGCGGCGAGCGCGTCCGCGGCGGCCCCGGCCGCGGCCAGGAGGGCGCCGGCGGTCAGGCCCGGCAGCACCTCCCGGTCGGGGTCGAGCCGGCCGACGGCGCCGAGCAGCGTCTGCGGGCCGGACCCTGCGGCGTCAGACATCGGCGCCCGCCAGGTAGTCGGCCTTGGCCTGCTCGATCATGCCGCGGATCCGGGGCGGGGCGTAGGTGGGGGCGGCGCACAGTTCGTCGAGGGTGATCTCGCTCTCGAAGTACATCGACAGGGTGTCCCACGGGGTGAAGCAGCCGTGGCAGGCGCTCAGCCGCGGCCGGGGGGCGAGCAGCGCCTGGTAGAGGCCGCTGGAGCCGAGCTTGTCGAGGACGCCCTCGGCCTCGTCGGACAGCACGTTGCCCATGTCGGAGAACCAGATGTTGGGGCAGGGGGTGACCACCCCGTCGCTGAAGGTGGAGACGACCAGCCGGGGCAGGTGGCAGCGGAAGGTCCGCTTGCCCTCGCGGTAGAAGCTGAGCAGCCGGTCGAAGTACGGACGCGGCGGCAGGATGTCGGCGAACTCGTCGTAGCGCCGGACGAGTTCCTCGATGTGGCCGATCTGGTCCGGCCGGACCTTGAAGGTCTCGGAGTCCGGGCCGCGCACCGGGAACGGGAAGAAGGTGGGCGGGTTGTCGAAGCCTCCGAGCCAGCCCGCGAACTCGCACAGCTCGGTGATGCTGCGGTCGTTGAGGACGCCGTAGATCTCCACCGGCAGGCCGGATTCCAGGATCCGGCCGATCGTGCGGAGCACCTTGGCGTGCAGGGACTCGGACTGCACCCGGTAGCTGTTGCCGGTGTACAGGTGGCTGTCCAGCGAGATCTGGAGGACGACGTTGCCGAAGGAGCGCAGCCGTGCCAGCTGCTCCTCGTTGACCAGGACGCCGTTGGTCTGGATGACCAGGACCTCGTAGTGGGCGGACTGCTCCTCCAGGAAGTCCATGATGCCGCGGACCAGGAAGATCTCACCGCCGGTCACCTTGAGCAGCGGCAGGTCGAAGCGGCCGTGCAGCCGGCCGGCCACGGTGTTGATGCGCCGCCCGAGGTCGGTGGTCGGCGAGTAGTCGTCGCGCTTGGGCGGGTCGAAGATGAGCTTGAGGGAGTGGCCCTCCTTGAGGTTGCTCTGCCCGGTCAGGCAGTAGGTGCAACTCAGGTTGCAGGAGTCCTCGTTGATGACGAGGTCGTTGCCGATCAGGGGAAGTGGCGTGGTGGACGGCATGGGGTCTCGGTCCTTTCGCGGTCGGCTGGCTGGGCGGGCGCGGTGGTCCGGACGAGCGGGTCAGGCGGGTGGCCGAGGGGTCTGCCGCGCGCCGCCCGCCTCCGTCGGCCCGGGCCGCTGCCAGTAGCGGTCGGCGTACGGGTGTCCGGCGGCGGCGCCGTGGCCGCGGGCCCGGGCGCCGAGCGCCTCGCGCAGGCGGCCCGGCCCCCCGAAGAGGGCCAGGGCCTGGCTGGTGTAGTGCTCCGCGCCCGCCAGCCAGCGTTCGAGGTCGGCGGGGGTGAGCGGTTCGCAGCGGGCCACCAGTCCGTCGTGGTCGCGACGGCGCAGCGGGTAGGGGAAGTCCTCGTACCAGGCGGTGCCGGGGACGGCCAGTCGTTCGGCGGCGGCGCGGACCAGGGCGTGGTCCACGTGGCGTCCGGCGGCGAGCGGGGCGTGCAGCCGGGTGCCGGGCGGGCACCAGGGGCGCAGCGCCTCGGCGATGGTGTCGGGCAGCGGGCCGTCGTCGGGGTGGGGCCGGCCGAGGACCCGGGGGGCGGCGGTGTAGCGGGGCCGGCCGGCGGAGGTGCGCAGGGCGGCGTCGGTGAGGCCCAGGGACACCCGGGTGACGCCGAGCGCGGCGAGCGCGGCGCGGTCCTCGCGGCGGCGGGTGGCGGGTTCGGCGATCCGCCGCCAGTCGTCCGGGCGGTGGGCCGCGCGGTGGCCCGGGGAGGTGTCCGCGGTGTGGCCCGCGGTGTGGCCCGCGGCGCCGTCCGCGGTGTCGAAGACGGTGACGACGGTGACCTCGGCGCCCAGCGCCGTCCAGCGGGCGAGCCGGCCGCCGAGCGACCAGACCGCGTCGTCGGGGTGCGGTGAGACGACGACGTGCCGGAGTGCCGTGTCCGTCCCGGTCACGGCGCGTCCGCCGTCGCGGCGAGGACGGCCGCGGCGTACCGCTCCGGGCTGCCCTCCGGGCCGAGCAGGGCGGCCAGGGCGCGGACCGAGGGCCGGGGGTGCAGGTCGGAGAAGCGGGCGAGGTTGCGGTCGTGCTGGTCCCAGCGGTCCGGCCGGGCGTGGCTGAGGTGGACGCCGCCGGCCTCGGGCACCAGCCTCCGGCGCGCCCCCAGGTCATACAGCCGGAGCCCGAGTTCGAGGTCCTCGCAGCCCCAGAGCCGGCCGAACTCCTCGTCGAATCCGCCCGCCCGCCGCCAGAGTTCGCGCTCCACGGCGGAGTTGGCGCCGACCAGGCCGAGCCACGGGGCGACGTCGGGCACCACCCCGGCCTCCATCGCCTCGACCGCGCGCTCCAGCGCGTTGGCCACGGTCCGGCGCCGGGGGTTGCGGTCGGGCGGTGCGCCGGGGTCGGCGAGACCGGCCACGAGTTCCCGGACGACGGCCGGCGGGGCATCCGCCACCTCCGCCAACAACCGCGCCGCGGTCGGAAGTTCACGCATCCTGCCGTGCAGGAAGCAGCCGGGTTCGGCCGCCCCGGCGTACGCCGCGAGGAAGTGCGGGCCGACGATCACGTCGGCGTCCAGGAAGACCAGCCAGCCGGCCCCGTCGGCCGCCGCCGCACCGGCGTTGCGGGCGGCGGCCCGACCCCGGCCGGGGCCCGGCACCACCCGCAGCGGCAGCCAGTCACGCGCCTGTCCGAGCACACCGGCGAGACCCTCGGCGGCGGCCCCGCCCGCGTCGTTGTCGTCGACCACGATCACCTCGTGGCCGGGTGCTGCGCTCTGCACGGCCAGGCAGGCGAGTGTCACCCGCAGCCGCTCGTGGTCGCCCCGGGTGGGGACGACCACGGCCGGTCCGGCCGGTGCGGAGCGCGTGCGTAAGTGCATCGGGTCGGCCCTTCCGCGTGCGAGGCGATCGGCATGGCCCGTCACACCCCGGTCACCGGTACGGAACGCCGGGAACCCGGACGGGACGCACTGCCGGAATACGGGTGGGATCAGTGCGTGAAGATACGTGAAGATACGTGGGAACAGCCGTCGGCACTTCATTCCTCAGCGAACGGCCCGCCCTGAGAGGCTCTACCGGGATGCCCGGCGAAGTCAACCGGCGGAACGGAATCCTCACATACTCGCGGGCCCCGCCGACGGCCCGCGGTAAGGATCATCCGGGGCCGACCGATCCGTTCCGGCCGCCCCGCGGCCGGGTC
Source organism: Streptomyces sp. BE303 (assembly GCF_036290945.1). Classification (NCBI taxonomy): domain Bacteria; kingdom Bacillati; phylum Actinomycetota; class Actinomycetes; order Kitasatosporales; family Streptomycetaceae; genus Streptomyces; species Streptomyces sp. BE303. Next base: position 266,456 of record NZ_JAQYWZ010000880.1, on the reverse strand, counting down.
CCGCCGCCCCGCCCCGTTGATCGAAATTCCGCTTCCGGCGGGAACACCCGGTGACCCGTGGTCAATTGTGGTGGCTGGGGCGAATGGGAGATCACCGGAATTCGGCCGTCCTGCCGTGTACCAATATCCCGGAGAAATGCGTAGTGTTGCGGTCGGCCCCGGACCGCCGGTGGCCGGCGCACCCGTGCGTCGGCGGAGACCGGCCCCCACCCCCGCACTCCCCCCTCCGGGCGGATCCCCAGGCAGCGCGAAGCTCCGGACCCGGAACGCAGGTGCTGCCCACAGCTGGAGGCGAACCCCCGTGCCACCCACGCCCCGTGCCCTCGTCATCGGAATCGACGGGGGAACCTTCGACGTCATCGACCCGCTGATCGAGCGGGGCCTGCTCCCGAACATCGCGGGACTGCTCCGCACCTCCGCCGTCGGCCGGACCACCTGCACCTGGCCCGCCCACACCGCACCCGGGTGGAGCACCTTCGTGACGGCGGGTCAGCCCGGCAAGCACGGCATCTACCAGTTCTACGACACCCAGGAGCCGGACTACCGGGCCCGGGTGACCCAGGCCGGCGACCTCGGCCGCTCCTCCGCCTGGGACTGGCTGGCCGCCCAGGAGTACACCCTCGGGCTGATCAACATCCCGATGTCGCACCCGCCCGCCGACCTGCCCGGCTACCAGATCACCTGGCCGCTCGAACGGACCCTGCGGCACTGCCGTCCGGACTCCCTGCTGCGTGAACTCGCCGCCGCCAAAGCCCACTTCCAGTCCGACCTGGCCACCATGTTCCGGGGCGACCTCGGCTACCTGGAGCAGGCGGAGCGCAACGTCGAGGCCCGGGTGCGGTCGGTGCGGCACCTGATGACCACCCGGCCCACCGACGTGGTGATGGTCGTCCTGACCGAGGCCGACCGGGTCGGCCACCACTACTGGCACTACGAGGACACCACCCACCCCCGGCACGAGCCGGCCCCGTCCGGCACCGGCTGGGAGCTCGCCAACACCCGCATCCACCGCGCCCTGGACACCGCCGTCGGCGAGCTGCTCGACCTGGTCGACGAGGACACCGTGGTGACACTGGTCTCCGACCACGGCCTCGGCCAGGGCCGGTACGGGCTCGCCGTGCACCGGATCCTCGAAGACGCGGGCCTGCTCGCCACCGAGCCGGGCGACGCGCCCGCCGACGGCTCCGCGAGCTGGTTCGCCGCCGGCGGCCGGCGGATCGACTTCGCCCGCACCGCCGTCTACATGCCCGTCCCCGGCAGCTACGGCCTCAACCTCAACCTGCGGGCGCGGCAGGCCCGGGGCACCGTCGCACCCCGCGACCGGGACCGGGTGACCGCCGAGGTCGTCGAGCTGTTCGAGGACCTCAAGGGCCCCACCGGGGACCGGGTCTTCCGCAGCGTCCTGCCCAGTGCCGAGGCCTACCCGGGCCCGCTGCGCGGACGCGCCCCCGACCTGCTCCTGCTGCCCGCCGACGAATCCGTCCTGCCCGTCACCGACCTCACCGGCGAGCTCTGGCAGCCCAGCGCCCAGACCGGCCTCCACCGGCACCAGGGCATCTGGGCGCACCGCTCGCCGCGCACCCGCCCCGGCCGGCTGGACCGCAGCGTCCCGCTCGCCGACACCCTGCCCACGCTGCTCGCCGACCTGGGCGCCGCCTGGCCCGACGACGTCGACGGCCGCGCCCGCACCGAGATCTTCACCGAGGGCGTGCCCGTCCCCGGGCCCGACCCCCGGGTGGCGGCCCGCAGCGCCACGGCACCGCCCTCCGAAGCGGCCGACCGTGCCGCCGAGGAGGAGGACGACTACACCAGCAGCCGGCTCCGCGAGATGGGTTACCTCTGAGCGACCGGCCACACCCACGGAGGAATGAGCGTCATGCAGGACACGCAGGACACACAGGACACCAAGGCCCGGCTGCGCAAGGTGCTCGTCGACTCGCTGGAGCTGTCCCTCTCCCCCGCGGACATCCCGGACCGCGGACTCGTGGAGGCCCTGGGACTCGACTCCATCAACACCATCGAGTTCCTCATCTGGGTGGAGAGCGAGTTCGGCGTCGAGATCGCCGACGAGGACCTGTCGATCAAGCTCATCGACGACCTCGACCTGCTCGCCGAGTACGTCGACAACCGGCTCCGGGGCGACCGGACCGCCGCCGGCACCAGCGCCTGACCGGGAGCATCCGATGCGACAGCCCATCGACATCGACCTCAGCCCCGCACCCCCGCGGAAGAAGCCCGGCGAGTTCGCCATCGCCCTCGACCCGCGCATCACCGACCCCGGACGCTTCAAGGTCAGCTTCCTGATCCTGCTCGACGGCGACCTCGTGATGTCCCCCGAGCACCTCGGGGTCGCCTACATGACCAGCGTCCTGCGGAGCGTCGGCTTCACCGCCGAGATCCGCGAGGTCGACCACGACGAGGACGCGCACGCCGCCACCGTCGAGCACCTGCGCGCGTACCGTCCCGACCTCGTCTGCTTCACCCTCATGAGCCTCAACCTCACCAGCTGCGTCAGCCTCTGCCGGCAGCTCAAGGAGGCCCTGCCCGACACCCCGATCGCCTGCGGCGGCCCGGCCGGCACGTTCGCCGGGCTCGACGTGCTGCGCAACAACCCCTACACGGACCTCGTCGCCGTCGGCGAGGGCGAGCCCACCATCCTCGACCTGGTCCAGCGCCTGTACCTCGACGAGGCGCTCACCGACTGCCCCGGCATCTGCTACCGGGACGCCGACGGCGCCCTGCGCCAGAACCCCGCCCGGCCGCTCATCCACGACCTGGAGGTGCTGCCCTTCCCGGCCCGCGACCAGCTCAGCCAGCACGGCGACAAGCTGGAGTACGTCCGGGTCAGCACCAGCCGCGGCTGCGTCGCCAACTGCGCCTTCTGCTCGGCCCCGCACCTGAAGAACCGCGTGCAGGCCGGCAAGGCCTGGCGCGGGCGCGGCCCGGAGCAGATCGTCGAGGAGGTGGCGCAGATCGTCGAGCGCCACCAGTTCCGCACGTTCGACTTCGTCGACTCGACCTTCGAGGACCCGGACGGCGGGCGGGTCGGCAAGAAGCGGGCCGCCGCCATCGCCCAGGGCATGCTCGACCGGGGCCTCGACATCTACTACAACGTCTGCATGCGGGCCGAGAACTGGAGCGACACCCCCGAGGACCACGCCCTGCTCGACCTGCTCACCGCCTCCGGGCTGGAGAAGGTCAACGTCGGCATCGAGGCCGGGACCGCCGAGGAGCTGCTGCTCTGGGAGAAGCGGGCCACCGTCGAGGACAACGTCACCATCATCCGGATGCTGCGCGAGCACGGCATCTACCTGGCGATGGGCTTCATCCCCTTCCACCCCTACGCCACCCTCGACACCCTGATCGCCAACGCCCGCTTCCTGCGCGACAACTCCGGCCACAACCTGCGCCGGATGACCGAGCGGCTGGAGATCTACCCGGGCACCGCGATCGTCCGCCGGATCGAGGGCGAGGGCCTGCTCTGGGACAGCTACCAGAAGAACCTCGACCCGTACGGCTACGACTTCGCCGACGAGCGGGTCGGCCTGCTGGCCAAGCACTTCGCCAGGCTCTACAACAACGACGACTACCACCAGCGCGGGGTCATCACCGACCAGTCCGCGGTCTTCGAGTTCGAGACCTACAACGTGGTGATGCAGACCTTCATCTCCCGGCTGCACCGGCGCTTCGGCGGACTGCCCGGCGTCGACGAGGTGATGGAGGACTTCAAGGCCACGGTGCACGAGATCCGCCAGGAGATGGGCCAGTTCAACTACGGCTTCTTCATGTCCAACCTGGAGGCCGTGATGAACGACTCCCTCGACCGGGACAAGCAGGAGGTCCAGGTCGTGGACGTCGAGGAGTACTTCCGCGACCGGCTCGACCGGCTCCGCTCCGAACAGCTGCGGGTCGGCAAGCGGCTCACCCGGCTGGGCGCCCGCGTCATGGAGATCAGTTCCACCCTGCCCAGCTTCGGGCCCGGCGGCCTGCCGCGCAGCTACAGCGGCGAGGGCAGCGGTGCCACCTGGTGAGCCCGCCGCGGCCGGCCGGATCGCGGTGTGCAGCCTCAGCAGCCGGGAGCTCCTCGAACCGCTCTCCGGGCTGCCGGACGTGGCCATCGTCGGGACGCTGATGACCGCCAACCTCGGGATCGAGCAGCTGGTGCGCACCATCGCGCACCGGCCCTCGATCCGCGGCCTGGTCGTCTGCGGACGGGACTCACCGCGCTTCCTGGCCGGGCAGAGCCTCGTCGCGCTCTTCCGCGAGGGGGTCGACGCCGAGCAGCGCCTGATCCGCGGGGCGGCGGGCTACCTGCCGGTGCTGCGCGGCGTCGCGCTGCGCGAGGTCGCGCAGGTGCGCGCCCAGATCGAGCTGGTGGACGCCCGGGGCGAGTGCGACCCGGCGGTGCTGCGCCGGGTGATCGCCGACCTGTCGGCGCGCACCGCCTCCGCGCCCGCCCCCGCCGTCCCGGACGCGGACGACGACACGGCGGGCCCCGGGGAGGGCGCCGACGGCGGCCCCGCGAGCACCCGGCCGGCCTTCCGGCGGCTGCGGCCCGGCGGCCGGCGGGTGGGCATCAGCCGGGCGCTGGACGGATTCGTGGTGATCGGCCTCGACCTGCTCGCCCGGCGGATCGTCCTGCGGCACTACGACAACGACCTGACCCCCCGGCACGAGATGACCGGCGTCCGCGCCGAGTCGATGCTGCTGGGGCTGCTGAGCGCCGGAGTGGTCGCCGAACCGGCCCACGCCGGCTACCTCGGCGGCGAGCTGGCCAAGGCCGAGACCGCCCTGCGGCTCGGCCTGCCCTACGTCCAGGACCTTCCGCTGCGTGCCCCGGGCCGGCCCGCGGGCGCGCGGCGACCGGGTCCCGACCGAGAGGACACCCCGACCATGGGTGAAGCTACGTCGAGTCCGTACAGCCTCGCGGAGTTCCTCTCCGCCCTGGTGGCCGGACTCGGGGTGGAGGGGGTCGAGCTGGATCCGGAGGTCCCGCTGGGCATCCAGCTGCTGGTGGACTCCGCCCGCATGATCGAGCTGGCCATCCTGCTGGAGGAGGAGCTGGGGCTGGACCTGCCGGCCGACGTCGACCTGCGGCGCGCCAGTCCGCTGGAGCTGTACGGCGCCCTCACCGGCTGACCGCACCACACACCACGCACCACGCACCACACGCCACGTGCCGAACGCCACGCGCCACACACCACGCGCCACCGGAAGGGCCTGGCCGGATCCCTCCGGCCGGGCCTCCGCGCACCGCCGCCGGGCGCGCACCGCGCCCCGGAGCGGCCCGGCCCGCCCTGCGGGGACCGGGCCGCCACCGGTCAGGCGGGCCAGATGTGCAGTTCCTCCTTGACCGTCCGGGCCGTCTCGGCGGCGGCGGCCGGGTCGGACCAGCCCGCCGGACCCAGCAGCCGGACGGTGAAGGCCTCCGGCGCGAGACGGCGCCAGGCCGCCACCGCACCGTCCGCGGCCCCGCCGGTACCGGTACCGGCGGGGCCGCTGCCGTCACCGTCGCGGGCGAGCACCACCACCGGGCAGGGCAACGGACCGTCGGCCTCGGCACCGGCCTCCAGCGGCGGCGCCGCGGCGTCCGGCGACGGGCAGAGCAGCAGTCCGGCCGGCGGCCGGCCCGCGGCCCCGGCGGCCCGAACCGCCCGGACGGCGTCCGCCAGCACGGTCGCGCCGCCCGGCCCCGCACCCGCCACCGCGAGCAGCGCCCAGGGCAGCAGCGGCCACCGACCGGCGCCGACCGACCAGGGCTCCGCGCCGTCGAGCGGTCCGGCGAGCGGCTCCACCGCCAGCTCCGGCCCCATCGCGGCCGGCAGCACCCCGCCGGCCGCACCCGCCGGGTCCGCCAGCACCAGCCGCAGCACCGGCCGCGCCGCCGGGGCCTGGAGGAACCGGCCCGGGTCGGGCGCGGCGCCGCCCGGTCCGGCGCTCACTCCAGACCGTCCGCGAGGCCGAGCGAGAAGTAGTTCTCGAAACCGAGCAACCGCCGCATGGCGGGTGTGCTGCGCTCGGCGACCTCCGGCCTGAGCCCGGAGAAGAAGTTCTGCTGCTGCCGGACGTAGCCCCGGCAGTAGTAGTTGAGGATGCCGTGCCGGGGCCGGTCGGTCGTGTTGGCCCCGGTCTGGTGCCAGAGCCGGCCGTCGAAGATCATCACGCTGCCGGCCGGCGCGCAGACCGGCACCGTCTCGACGTCGCCCTCGCCGCGCGCGTAGTCCGGCTGCCGGCCGAGCCGGTGGGTGCCGGGGACGAGACGGGTCGCGCCGTTGGACTCCGTGAAGTCGTCCAGCATCCACATGCTGTTGGCGACCAGGGCGTACGGCGGCCAGGGCGGTCGCGCGAAGGTCTGGTCCGCGTGCACGTTCATCGCGACCCCGCCGGGGCCGGCGATGTTGGCGTGCGTGCTGGACAGCAGGAAGTTGAAGCCCAGGACCTCCTCCATGAGTTCCAGCACCAGCGGGTCGCAGACGCTGCGCTCGAACTCCTCGCCCTTGTTGAGGAGGCTGAAGACACGCTGGTTGCCGCCGTCGTACAGAAAGGCGGTGCCGTCCTTGCGCTCCTCCTCCGCGACCTCCAGCAGGCGGTCCCGGAGTCGTTCGAACTCGGCGGACGGAAGCGGGGACTCCAGGAGGCAGTAGCCGAATTCCCGAAGGTCCTCCACGGCCTCGGTCCTATTTCCCGTCAGGGTCGCGTTCATGGTCTCGATTTCACCTCGGAACACATCGGAACACTTCGGAACACTTTCGTACGGGCGCGTCTGCGGTCTTTCAGGAGCCGTCTTTCAGGAGCCGTCTTTCGGGAGCGCTCTTTCAGGAAAGGACGGCGTCGGCCAGCCGGTCGACCTGGGAAAGGCGGGCCGCCGTGGGGTGGAAGACGATCTCGTCGAATCCGGCGGCGGCCAGTTCGGCGATCTGCTCGCGGATCCGGCCGGGCGAGCGCGGGGTCTTCTCGACGAAGGACTCCGCCTCGTCCCCGAGCACCCCGAAGTAGTCCCGGACGAATCCGGCCGCCTCCTCGGCGACGTCCGCGCCGAGCCAGTACCGGGACAGCGCCACCAGCCTCGGCATCCCCTCCCGGCCCACCGCCGCCCATTCCTCCTCCACCTGCCGGACGGTCGGGGCGACGAGCTCCGGTTCCAGCCCGGGCGCCGTCCAGCCGTCCGCCCAACGGGCCGCCCGCCGGACGGCGTTCGCGCTCAGCCCGCCCACCAGGACGGGCGGCACCGGCCCGGGCAGGATCCCGGCGCCCTCCTTGCCGCGCAGCCGGGCGAGTTCGGCGAGCTGCCCGTCGAAGACCTGCGCGCGGCGGCCGAAGTCCCGGTCCGCCGCCTCGAAGTCGTCGGCCCGCACTCCCGGCCCGAGGCCGAGGACGAGCCGCCCCTCCGCGAGCGAGGCGACCGTCGCCGCCTCCTTGGCGAGCACCTCGGCCGTGGTCAGCGGGGCGACCAGGATGTTGGTGGACAGCCCGATCCGCGAGGTGACGGCCGCCGCCGCGGCGAGCACCGGCAGCGGCTCGTGCCCGGGGTAGCGGAGCCGGTGGGTCGCGGAGACGGTCGAGAAGCCGCGCTCCTCGGCCCGGACGGCCCACTCCGTCTGGAGCCGGCCGGAGGCGCCGGGGATGGTGTTGGGGAACGCGATGCCGATCTTCATCGGGGCTCCACGGGAGGCCGGAGGGCGGGGCGCTCAGAGCCCCAGGAGGTGGTACGGGGTGGGTGCGGGCCCGGACGGGTCCGCCGGGCCGGTGCCGTCGGTGATGCTCTGCCGGCGGCGGTAGCCGTCGAGTTCGTTGGTCAGCCGCTCCCAGACGAGGTCACCGGTCACCTCGGGCCCGGACGGCAGGTCGAGGTCGACCAGCCGGTAGTCGTTGATCCAGACCTGTTCGGCGTGCAGCGACTCGGCGACCGCACGGGCCCGGTCGCGGTCGCCCGACCAGACCCCGGCGCTCAGCCCGTACCGCGACCCGTTGGCGATCCGCACCGCGTCGGCGTCGTCGGCCGCCCGGATCACCGAGAGCACGGGACCGAAGACCTCCTCCTGGGCCACGGTGGCGCCCGGTTCGACGCCGGTCAGCACGGTGGGCGGGAAGTACGCCTGCGGGTCCAGCCCCTCGGCCGGCTCGCCGGGGCCGGGCACCCTGCCCCCGCACAGCAGTCGGGCGCCCTCGGCGACCCCGAGTTCGGTGAACCGCAGGGCGGTGCGGACCTGGTTGCGCGAGACCAGCGGACCGAGGTCGGTCGCCACGTCCAGCGGATCGCCGAGCCGCAGGGCGAGCGCCTTCTCCCGGACCCGCTCGACGAACTCGTCGTGCACGGCCGCGTGCACCACGGCGCGCGAACCGGCCATGCAGACCTGGCCGTTGTGCAGGAAGGCGCCCCAGACGACCCCGTCGGCCGCCCGGTCGAGGTCGGCGTCCGCGAGCACCACGTTCGGCGACTTGCCGCCGAGGTCCAGCCGGACGGCCGCAGCGGCCCCGCGCCGGACACTCTCGCCGACCGCGTCCGAGCCGGTGAAGGACAGCAGGTCGACGCCGGGCGCGCGGACCAGGCTCTCCCCGGTGGTGCCTCCGGGCCCGGTGACCACGTTGACCACCCCGGGCGGCAGCCCGCACTCGTGCAGCAGCCGGACCAGCCCGAGGGTGGTCAGCGAGGTGAAGGACGCCGGTTTGACGACGCAGGTGTTGCCCGCCGCGATCGCCGGGGCGATCCGCCAGGCGGCGAGCAGCAGCGGCAGGTTCCACGGCACGACGACCGCGACCACCCCGAGCGGGTGCCAGCGCAGGTGACGCGCGGCAGGGCCTCCCGGCACCGCCGGTCCGCGGTGCAGCCGTTCGGGCAGTTGCTCCGCCCACCAGGCGCTCCAGCGGAACGCCGCGACCGCGCCGGGCACGTCGGCGCCGAGCGCCTTGCGCAGGGTGGTGCCGTTGTCGCGGACCTCCAGTTCGGCGAACCGGGCGGTCTCGGCGGTGAGCCGGTCGGCGAACCGCCGCAGCACGGCGGCCCGTTCCTCCGGCGCGGTACGCGGCCAGGGCCCGTGGTCGAAGGCCCGGCGGGCCGCGGCCACGGCCTCGGTCACGTCCTCGGGTCCGCAGCGCGGCACGTCGGCCAGGTGCCGCCGGGTGGCCGGTTCGAACGACCGGAAGGTCGCCCCGTCCCGGGCCGGGGCGGGCCGGCCGTCGACGTACCGGGGGAAGTGCTCTCCCATCCGTCCTCCTCTCTGCGACTGGGGCGGGTCCGGCGGACCGCCCGGGTCCGCGGCGCCCGGCGGGCGGGCGACGCGGTCAGGCCGCGGCGCCCAGCCGGACCGGCAGCGCCGCGACGCCGAGCGGCAGCAGGTCGGAGGTGTGCCGCACCTCCTCGGCGGCCACGGCGAGCGCGACCTGCGGATAGGTGGCGACCAACCTGCCCAGCCCGACGGTCAGTTGGACCACCGCGAGGTCCAGTGCAGGGCAGCGGTGCGGGCCCGCGCCGAAGGCGGCGACGGGCACCGGGGTGCGGTCGAGCTCCAGGGTGTCGGGCCGGTCGACGATCCGGGGGTCGCGGCAGGCCGCCGAGATCAGCGGCAGCACCGCGGCCCCGGCCGGGACACGGACTCCGGAGAGTTCGACGTCCCGGGTGGCCACCCGCAGCAGCCCGTCGTTGCTCGACGGGTAGTAGCGCAGCAGTTCGGCGACCGCGCCGGGGACCAGGTCGGGCTTGGCCGCCAGCCGCTCCCGGCGGTCGGGCTCGGCCAGCACCGCGTAGAGGTGCCGGGCCAGCAGGTCCCGGACGCCGATGAAGCCGGAGATCACCAGGCCGTGCAGCAGGGTGGTGCGGTCCCCGTCGGTGAGGTGCTGCCCGCCCGAGGCCGGTTCGTCCAGCCCGAGCAGGACGGTCGCGACGTCGTCGGCGGGCCGCGCGCGGCGTTCGGCGAGCAGACCGGCGAAGGCCCCCTGGAGGCGGTCACGGACGGCCGCGGTGCCGGGGCCGTCCGACCCGCCGGACAGCAGCAGGGTCTCGATGTCGCCGGTGATCACGGACCACCGGTCGCCGTCGAAGCCGAGCAGCTCGCAGATGATCCGGCCGGCGTACGGCGCCGTGTACGCGGCGACCAGGTCGACCGGCCCGGGCGCGCCGGCGAGACCGGCCAGCAACTCGTCGGCGACGGCCTCGATGCGCGGGCGCCAGCGGGCCACCCGCTCGGGGGCGAAACCGGCCACCACCGGTGCGCGCAGCCCGGTGTGCCGGGGTGCGTCGAGGTCGACGATGCCGGTGCCCTGGCCGCGACCGAAGCCGCTGCCGGGCAGCACGGCGGCCCGGTACCGGCTGAACGCCGGGTCGGCCAGTACGGTCCGCACGTCGGCGTCCCGGGTGACCAGCCAGATCTCGGCGCCGTCGGCGAGCCGCACCCGGGAGACCGGGTCCTCGGCGAGCAGCCGTGCGTACCGGGGCGGCACGGTGCCGCCGGGCCCGGCCGGGTACGGGAAGGTGCCGGTGCCGGTGCCGGTGCCGGTGCCGGTGCCGAGTGTGTCGTCGGCGCTCACCGGGCCGCCTCCCGCGGGTAGCGCGGGGCCCGGAACACGGTCGGTGCGGTCGGCTCCCACGGGAAGTCCTGGGCCAGCACCTGGTTGTCCAGCTGGTGCTCCACCACGATGGTGCCGGCCCCGTAGTCCTCGGCGATCTGCTCGACGTCCTCGGCGGTGACCAGCCCGCTCGGATCGCCGAGACGCTCGGCCACGCCCCGGGCGGGGGCCAGCAGTTCGAGGGCGAAGCCGCGGGCCACGTGCTGGCGGTGGGTGTGCGCGGCGGCGATCAGGAACTCCGGTCCGTTCTCGAACAGGAAGTGGCAGAGGGCGCGGGCCTCCAGGAAGCGCCGCGGCCGCTCGGTGTAGGACCGGCTGGACACCAGGGCGGGGCCCCCGGCGCCGGTGCGCGTCCCGTAGGCGACCAGGCCGCGGTCGACGTAGGGGACCGGCTCGGTGTGGTGGGTGAGCAGGGTGTCCGTCTCGAACCGCTCGGTGGGTGCCACCCCGGCCCAGGCGCGGACCCGGCGGGCCAGTTCGTAGCCCAGGTGCCAGGCGTTGTCGAGCCGGCCCGGGGCGTGGAAGGCCGTCCGGACGTCCGCGCACAGCTCGCGCAGCTCGGTGACGGCCGGGTCGGCCTGGCCGCCCTGGCCGGCGACCTCCCGGGCCCGCCCGACCCACCGGAGCTGGTCCGCGATCCGGCCCGGGGCGACCCCGTTGAGGAAGTCGAAGGACAGCGGATCGGGCAGCTCCCGGACGACCCGGACGATCTCCGCCGCGTACGGTCCGGCCTCGGTGTAGGGATCCAGGCCGAGCCGCGCCGCGGCCCGGCAGAACGCCGCCTCGGCCTCGTCGGTGTCGGCGAGCGCGGCCCACTCGCGCTGCAGCGGGGTGCCGGTGATGCCCCAGTCGGCGAGCCGGGCGACGACGGCGTCGACGAAGCCGCGGAACGTCTCGGCGAGGGCCTCGGAGCCGACCACGAGGTTGCCGCGCGCCACGTGGCGCGGACCGGGCCGGGGCGTCGGACCTCCGTCGGGGATCCAGACGATCCGGGTCTGCCGGCCCTCGGGCACGAACAGCACGTCCGGCCAGTGGAAGCCGCCGCCGGCCGCACGCAGGACGTGCCGCCGCGAGCGGACCCACCAGGCGCCGCGCTGGTCGCCGACGCCGTTGCGGTAGCAGAAGCGCAGCTGGGAGATCTGGGTGCCGGGCCGGGCGTCCGCCAGCAGCGACCACCAGTTGAAGGCGATCCACTCGGCGAGCGGGTAGAGCGAGCCGGTGGTGTGGGGGCGGACGGTGCCGGCGGCCCGGTCCTCGACGGTGGTCAGCGGCGTCTCCGAACCGACCGTCATCTCCAGGTCGGCCCAGGTCGCGGTGAACTCGTCGGCGGGAACGGTCGACGGCTCGTGCCACTTCCAGGCGAGCGTGACGTCGGGGAGCGTGCTCATCCGAGGCCCTCCGGCCATTCGCTGGGGTGCAGGGGGTACCCGGTGTACTGACCGGTCAGCCGGCCGGTCAGCCGGAACTCGTGGACGTCGTCGCCGTCCCGGTGCCAGGTGTACGCGGGGAAGCCGTCGTGCCACGGCCCTCCGAGCAGGCCCTCGGCAAGGGCGGCGCGCAGCAGCTCGACCGGGGTGCGGTCGGCGGCGCCCGTCCAGTGGGGCACGTCCGGTGAGGGCGGGTCCCACGGGGTGAACGAGGCCTTCGGGGCGAGGGCGGCACGGTCCGTTCCCCCGGGTGGCCCGGACACCGTCCGGCGCCTCGGGCGCCCGCGTTCAGGTACGCGTATGTCGGACATGAACAGTGGACCTCCGCTGCAGATCGGGGCGGAACGTGGGCGTCGGGCACGAGCCGGGCGGAGCCCGCACTCGGGGTCGGGCGGAGCCCGCACTCGGGGGTCGGACGGAGCCTGGTCTCAGGGGACGGCCGGGCCGAGCGGGCGGCCGCGCCACCCCTCGGGGACCGGTCGCCCGTGCAGCCGGGCCAGGGTGGCCGGCACGTCGATCGGGGCGGCCACCGTGTCGTCGGTGTACCGGGACGCGAAACCGGGGCCGAGGCCGGCCCAGTAGGACTCCCGCCGGTGCCAGCCGCTCTGCCACGTCCGGTGGACGTGCGCGGCCCACTGCGGATCGCCCATCGGCAGGTAGCGCCAGTCTGCGGGCTCCATGAGGAGGTCGGGCGCGCCGGCCGTCGCCGCGCCGGGGTAGACCTCCTCACGGGTGAGCACCTCGGCGAGGAACTCCCGTCCGGTGCGGGGGTTGACGGTCTCCAGGAGCGCGGTGCGCACCTCGGCGCGGACCCGCTCGTACTCGTGCTCCGCGATCCGGCCGGCCTTGTAGCGGTCCCGCACGTTGACGTTGATGCCGTGGGTGCCCTGGACGGCCTCGAACGCGGTGGTGTTCGCCCAGTCGATCCGGCCGTCCGGAGTCCTGGCGAGCAGACCGGCGCGTTCCAGGTCGTCGTTGACGGAGCAGTAGGTGCGCAGCGGGCCGAAGCCGATCTCGGAGAAGGCCAGCACGTCGGCCCGGTCCCCGGCCGCCGCCAGGGCGTCCTGGACGACCTGGTCGCAGGTGCGGTACGCGGCGAACACCGCGCTCTCCTGCTCACGGTCGGGACCGTGCTCCAGTTCCTGCCAGTAGATGTGCGAAGTCCGGTCGATACTGGTGAGGTTGACGATCACCACGTCGTGCTCCGGCAGCAGCGCGAGGGCGGCCCTCCCCCGCTGGCGATCGGCCTCCAGCAGTCGGGGCAGCAGCTGCTCGCGCGGCTGGCCGGTCCAGAAGATGGAGACGTCGTGCACCGGCCGGATGCCCTCCTTGGCGAGCCGGCGCTGGAGGTCGCGCGGGTGGCAGGCGTGCAGGGTCGCCTGCATGGGGTAGCTGATCAGCGACCCGTCCATCGGCTCGATCGGGTGGGTCCCGAACAGCCCGATCGAGGCGAAGCGCAGGCCGGCGAAGCCCTCGTGCTGCCAGAGCAGCGGGTGCCGGCGGTCACCGGAGCCGAGCACCTGGGGCGAGTACTCCGGGTCGTGGCAGGTCCAGTAGGAGAAGTAGCCGTGGTCGGCGGCGCGTTGGCCGGTGAGCACGCTCACCAGGCCGGGCGGTTCGTAGGGCGTGCCCTCCGCCGCGAGCGGACCGCTCGCCCCTTCGGAGCGGAGCCGGGCGAATCCCGGCAGGAGGCCCTGGGCACACCAGCGGTCGAGCAGGGCGGGGGCGGCGCCCTCGGTGATGATGACGATGGTGCGTTGCTGCTCAGTCACCCAGTACTCCCTCGTCCAGCCGTACAGGGGATCGGGTTGCCGGATGGGGGCACCGGCGGGGTTCGAGCTCGGGGCGTCACGGGCGTCGGGGCACCACGGACAGGCGGGCCACCCGAAGGAGACACGGGCGGCGGCCGGCGGCCGACAGCCACCGCATCACGGTAACGGCTCCGCTGCTTGTCGTGTCCCGCTCGGATTGACGTTGGCCGAAAAGGCGCCCGCCGACGGGGCCGCCGGGTGGTAAGGCGGCGTCCGGAACGATCGACGCCGTTCCGCTTGGGGTTCGTGTCCGCGCCGCTCCCGCTCCGTACCCGAAGATCCCTTGTGTCCACTGGACGCACCGGGGACGTACGGGCGCGAAAGGCGATTTGAGCCAACTCGGGGCACGGACCGGCACCCGTTCTTGACAGTCTGTGACGCCGCCTGACTAGAGTGCCGATGTCGCCCCGATTCCCGGGTGCCTGTGCTCCGCCGACACCAGGACGGCTTCCGGCCGTCCTCCTCCGGTGCGCGTTCCTCCAGCCCTTCTGCGGTGTGCGTTCCCCCAAGCCCCCTCCGGTGTGCGCCTCTTCCTCCGCCCGCCCGGCCGCTCCGGCCTGCGGCGGGGAGCCCCGTACGCGTCGACCGGTGCCCTCGCGTTGGAAAGGACCTCCTATGACCGTGTTGGGCCTCGGTGGCTCCGGGCACGACTGGTCGTCGTGCGCGACCGACGGCAGCCGCCTCGTCGCCGTCGACGAGGAACGGCTGGTGCGCAGCAAGTACGGCCTGGGCACCGACCTGTTGGCGGGCGCCAGCCGGCAGGCCGTCCTGGCACAGCTCGGCACCGGCGCGGCGGAGGTGGAGCACGTCGTCGCCTGCGAGCTGGTGCCGCGCCCGTTCTACCACTCGTTCCGCAACCGCGTTCAGGTGATCAACCACCATCTGGCGCACGCCTACAGCGCGTTCGCGGCCTCCGGGCTGGACCGCGCCGCCGTGCTCGTCTGCGACAACTCCGGCAGCCTGGTGGCCGGCGACCGGACCGGGCCCGGCGGCCGCGAGGCGGAGACCGTCAGCTCGTACACCGCGGACCGGAACGGCATCCGCCTGCTCGACCGGGTCAGCGGCGCGCACGTCGTGGACGCCGCCTCCGAGAGCGCCTACTACCAGCCCGGCGAGACCGACAACTCGCTCGGCCACTTCTACCGCAGCGCCAGCATCGCGATCGGGCTCGCGTACACCGGGCCGAAGACCCGCTTCCCGGTCAGCGAGGACGGCAAGACCATGGGCCTCGCCCCGTACGGGGACGAGCGGTTCGTCGACGAGCTCGCCGAGCTGGTCGCCCTGCTGCCCGGCGGCGGGGTCAGCATCTCCGCGAGCAAGGTCTCGCACGTCCTCGAACGCCTCGCCCGGGACGCCGACTTCGACGTCCGCGCGGCGATCGCCCGGGCCGCCCAGGAGGTGCTGGAGCGCGCCCTGGTGCACTGCGCCGCCGCCCTGCACGCGCGCACCGGGCTGACCGACCTCTGCGTGGCCGGCGGGGTCGGCCTGAACAGCGTCGCCAACGGCCGGATCCTCCGGGAGACCGGCTTCGAGCGGATCTTCGTGGTGCCCGCCGCCGGCGACAACGGCATCAGCCTCGGCTGCGCCTACTACGGACTGCACCGGCTGGCGGGCGTACCGATGGACGAGCTGCCCGCGCTCACCGACGCCTACCTCGGGCCCGAGTACCCACAGGCGCGGGTGGACGCGGCCGTCGCCGCCTCCGGACTGCCGTCCCGGCGGCCCGACGACCTGCCCGGGGAGGTGGCCGCGCTGCTGGCCGACGGGCGGATCGTCGGCTGGTGGGACGGCCGCAGCGAGTTCGGGCCGCGGGCGCTCGGGCACCGCAGCATCCTCGCGGCGCCCTACCCGGCGTCGGTGCGGGACCACCTCAACGAGCAGGTCAAGTTCCGCGAGTGGTTCCGTCCGTACGCGCCGATCGTCCGCGCCGAGCGCAGCGACGAGTTCTTCGACCTCGGCCAGCCCTCGCCGTACATGCTGATCGTCACCCGGGTGACCAGGCCGGACGTCATCCCGGCCGCCGCGCACGTCGACGGCACGGCCCGGCACCAGACGCTGTTCGAGCACCAGAACCCCACCGTCTACGCGCTGTTGGGCGAGTTCGAACGGCTGACCGGCTGCCCGGTGCTGCTCAACACCTCGTTCAACACGGCCGGGGAGCCCATCGTCGAGACCCCGGAGGAGGCGGTCGCCGCCTTCGTCTCGATGAACCTCGACCACCTCGTCGTCGGCGGCCACCTGGTCAGCAAGTCCTGAGCGGGGACGGCCGGCACGACGGGAGCCGCGCGGACGGCGGAGTCGGCGGAGAGAGCGGACAAGGAGAAGCTGCGCCCATGACCGTACTGGTCGTCGGAGGAGGACCGACGGGCCTGGCGACGGCGCTGTTCCTGGCCCGCGCCGGGGTCGCGGTCCGGCTGCTGGAACGCCGGGCCGCCACCTCGCCGCTGCCCCGGGCCACCCATGTCACCCGCCGCACCATGGAGCTGCTGCGCGAGGCCGGTCTGGAGCCGGCGGTCGCGGCGGTCGGCTTCGAGGTGGTGCCCGGCGACGATCCGCGGGCCCGCACCGAGCCGGACCGGGTGCTCCCCCGCACGGTGATCGGCATCCCCTCGCTCGCCCGGCTGGACGACGCCGAGGTCCTGGAGACCGGCGAGGAGGAGCTCGCCGTCCCAGGACCGTGCCCGCCGTTCTGGTGCGGTCAGGACCGCATGGAGCCACTGCTCCGCGAGGGCGCCGTCCGGGCCGGGGCGGACGTCCGGTTCGGCCACGAGCTGGTCGGGCTGGACGTCGGGGAGGACGGCGTGCTCGCCCGGGTCCGGCGCCCGGACGGCGGCCTCGAACGGCTCTCCGCCCGCTACCTGGTCGCCGCCGACGGCGCGCACGGCTGGATCCCCGAGCACGTCGGCGTCGTCCGGACCGGCCTCGGTACGGTGGCCCGCCGCACCAGCATCCTGTTCCGGGCCGATCTGGCCGGGCTGATCGGGCACCGCCGCTTCTTCATGAGCATGATCGACAACCCCGGTTTCTCCGGCGCGCTGATGCAGCTCAACGACGCGCACGGCTGGGCGGCGGCCGTGGAGGCCACCGCCCTCGGCCCCGGCCCCGGCCCCGGCCCCGGCACCCCGAACCTCCCGGACGCTCCGCAGGCCGCGCCCGCGCCCGCGCCCGAACGGTGCCTGGAACTGCTGCGGGCCGCGATCGGCGTGCCCGGCATCCGGATCGACCTGGCCGCCACCTTCCACTGGCAGGCCCGGCACCGGATGGCCGACCGGTACCGGCAGGGCCCCGTCCTGCTGGTCGGGGACGCCGCCCACCTGCACCCGCCGGCCGGCGGCTACGGATCCAACATGGGCATCCAGGACGCGCACAACCTCGCCTGGAAGCTCGCCGCCGTCCTGCGCGGCTGGGCCGGCCCCGCCCTGCTCGACAGCTACGACGCCGAACGGCGCCCGGTCGGCATCGCCACCGCCCGGCAGACCCTGCTGCTCGACGGCGTCCCCTCCGACCGCCTCGGCGGGACGCTCCCCGCCGACCCGCGCACCATCATCATGGGCTACCGCTACCGCTCGGCCTCCGTCCCCGACGGCCTGTCCGACCCGGCCGACCTCGCGGGCCTCGCCGACCTCCCGGATCTCCCGGACCCGGCCGGGCCGCCCGCCCGGCCCGCCGACCGCGACCGACCCGCCGACCCGGCCGCCGACGCCTTCCCCGCCGCGTTCGCCCTGACCGGCGCCCCCGGCACCCGCCTGCCGCACGTCCCCGTCCGGCTGCGGCGCGGCGACCGCACCGTCACCGCCTCCACCCTCGACCTCTGCGCACCCACCACCCGGACCGGCCCCGTGCTCACCCTGCTCACCGCCGACGAACGGTGGCGCACCACCGCCGCCGAGGTCGCCCGCGACCTCGGCGTCCCACTGCGCGCGCACGTCCTGCCGGCCGGCGAGTCCCTGCCCCCGGCCCTGTCCTTCACCCGGTCCTGCGGCACCGGCCGCGGCGGCGCCGTGCTGGTCCGCCCCGACGGCTTCGTCGCCTGGCGCTCCGCCACCCACACCGCGCCGTCCGCGGAGCAGCGCCGCCGCCGGCTGACCGCGGCCGTCCGCGCCCTGCTGGCCCTGCCCGCGGACCGGGCCGAAACCCACCGACCCAGGCTACGGAGTGGCCGATGACCCCCCACCGCCCGTACTGCACCTGCTGGCCCGGTGCCACCGTCTGGCTCACCGGGCTGCCGAGTTCCGGCAAGTCGACCATCGCGGCCGAGACCGCCCGCCGTCTCGAACCCGGCTTCCGCCGGGTCGAGATCCTGGACGGCGACCGCAGCCGCACCCTGCTCACCGCCGACCTCGGCTTCAGCCGGGAGGACCGCTTCGCCAACGTCCAGCGGATCGGCCTGGTCGCCGAGGTGCTGGCCCGCAACGGGGTCCTCGTCCTCGCCCCGGTGATCGCGCCGTACGCGGACGCCCGGGAGGCCGTCCGGAAGCGCCACGAGCACTCCGCGACCACCTACCTGGAGGTGCACGTCGCCACCCCGGTCGAGGAGTGCGCGCGGCGCGACGTCAAGGGCCTGTACGCGCGGCAGGCGGCCGGCGACCTCACCGGGCTCACCGGCGTCGACGACCCGTACGAGCCACCCGCCCGGCCCGACCTCGTCCTGCCCACCGACCGGCAGAGCGTCGAGGAGTCGGTCACCGCCCTGCTCGGCCTGCTCGCCGGACGGGGGCTGCTGTGAACCACCTGACCGAGATCGAGTCGGAGGCCGTGCACATCATCCGCGAGGCGGTCGGCGAGGCCGAGCGCCCGGTGCTGCTGTTCTCCGGCGGCAAGGACTCCGTGGTGATGCTGCACCTGGCCCGGAAGGCCTTCGCCCCCGCGCCGCTGCCCTTCCCGCTGCTGCACGTCGACACCGGCCACAACTTCCCGGAGGTCCTCGCCTACCGGGACCGCGTCGTCGCCGCGTACGGGCTGCGGCTGCACGTCGCCCTCGTCCAGGAGTCCATCGACCGGGGCGAACTGACCGAGCGCCCGGACGGCAGCCGCAACCCGCTGCAGACCCACTGCCTGCGCCGGGCCGTCGAACTCCACCGCTTCGACGCCGTGTTCGGCGGTGCGCGCCGCGACGAGGAGAAGGCCCGGGCCAAGGAACGGGTGTTCAGCCTGAGGGACGAGTTCGGCGGCTGGGACCCTCGCCGCCAGCGCCCCGAACTGTGGCAGCTGTACAACGGCCGGCACGGCCCCGGCGAGCACTTCCGGGTCTTCCCGCTCTCCAACTGGACCGAGCTCGACGTCTGGCAGTACGTCGAACGCGAGCACATCGAGCTGCCCGGCATCTACTTCGCCCACGACCGGGAGGTCTTCCGCCGCGACGGCATGTGGCTCACCGCCGGCGACTGGGGCGGCCCCCGCGCCGACGAGCACGCCGAGAAGCGGACGGTCCGCTACCGCACCGTCGGCGACATGGCCTGCACCGGCGCCGTCGAGTCGAGCGCGATGACGGTGCGCGCGGTCATCACGGAGATCGCCGCGTCCCGGCTGACCGAACGCGGCGCCACCCGCGCCGACGACCGGCTCTCCGACACCGCCATGGAGGACCGCAAGCGCGAGGGGTACTTCTAGCCATGACCGCCGCCACCGGGCAACCCGCCGAGGCCCTCACCACCACCGCGACCTCGCTGCTGCGCTTCGCCACCGCCGGCTCCGTCGACGACGGCAAGTCCACTCTCGCCGGGCGACTGCTGCACGACTCCCGGTCCGTCCTGTCAGACCAGCTGGCCGCCGTCGAGCACGCCTCGCGCGCCCGCGGCCTGTCCGTACCGGACCTCGCCCTGCTCACCGACGGGCTGCGCGCCGAACGCGAACAGGGCATCACCATCGACGTCGCCTACCGCTACTTCGCCACGCCCAGAAGGCGGTTCGTGCTCGCCGACACCCCCGGACACGTCCAGTACACTCGCAACATGGTGACCGGCGCCTCGACCGCCGAGCTCATGGTGATCCTGACCGACGTCCGGCACGGCGTCGTCGAACAGACCCGGCGGCACACCGCCGTCGCCGCCCTCTTACGGGTGCCGCACCTGCTGCTCGCCGTGAACAAGCTGGACCTGGTCGACTTCCGCGCCGCCCCGTTCACCGCCGTGGTCAACGAATTCACCGCCCTGGCAAGGTCGTTGGGCGTGTCCGAGGTCACCGCGATCCCCATCTCGGCCCGCGACGGCGACAACGTCGTCACCGCCTCCACCCGGATGGACTGGTACGGCGGGCCGACCCTGCTCGACCACCTGGAGACGGTGCCCGCCACCGCCGAACCGGACGACACGCCGGCCCGCTTCCCCGTGCAGTACGTCATCCGCCCCGGCGCCACCGGACAGCGCGGCTACGCGGGCCGGATCACCGCCGGCACCCTGCGCGTCGGCGACCGCGTCACCGTACTGCCGGCCGGCCTGACCAGCACCGTCACCGCCATCGACGCGCTCGGCACCCCGGTGGACTCCGCCCGCGCCCCGCAGTCCGTCAGCCTCCGGCTCGCCGACGACCTCGACGTGGCGCGCGGCGACCTCATCGCCCCCGTCGACGCCGCGCCGCGCCCGACCCGCACCGTCGAGGCCACCGTCTGCCACCTGCACGACCGGCCCCTGCGCGAGGGCGCCCGGGTCCTCGTCAAACACGCCACCCGGACCGTCCCCGCACTGGTCACCGCCATTCCCGTCCGGCTCGACCCGGACGGCCTGCGCCCCTCCCCGGCACACGGCAGCCTCTCCGTCAACGACCTCGGCCGGGTCACGCTGCGCACCGCCGAACCGCTCCCCCTGGACCCGTACGCGCGCTCGCGCCGGAACGGCTCGTTCCTGCTCATCGACCCGGCGGACGGCAGTACGCTCACGGCCGGAATGGTGGGCCAGGCACCCGGCACCGCCGGCGAATCGCACGAAGCGAACGGCCAATCCCGTTGACACGCATGCCCGTTCGACACCGCACCCGCCCCGCGGAACCACCCGGACCGAACCACCCGCGCGGCCCGCACCAGACAGCCGGCCGCGGACCACGGAACGATGGAGAAGAAGGCACCAAGTGAACGAGAAGAACACCGCCACCCACGGCACCCCCTCCAGCGGCGGCACGACCGTCACCCCCGAGGAGACCGCGGCCCTCTCCCTGCGCCTCGCCGGCGACGTCTTCCTGCCCGGGGAACCCGGCTACGCCGAGCACACCGCGGGCTTCGACCGCTCGGTCGTGCACCGGCCCGCCCTCGTCGTCGTCCCGGAGAACGCCGACGACGTCGCCACCGCCGTCCGCTTCGCCGCCGGGCTCGGGCTCGGCGTCGCCGTCCAGAACACCGGCCACGGAGCCTCGGTGCCCGCCGACGGCGACGCCCTCTACCTCGCCACCGGCCGGATGACGGGCGTGCGGATCGACCCGGAGCAGCGCACCGCACGGCTGGAGGCCGGGGTCCTGTGGGAGGACGTCATCCCGGCCGCCGCCGAACACGGCCTCGCCCCGCTCAACGGTTCGGCCCCGTTCGTGGGCGCCGTCTCCTACACGCTCGGCGGCGGCGTCGGCGTCCTCTCCCGGCAGCACGGCTTCGCCGCCGACCACGTCCACCGGATCGAGGTCGTCACCGCCGACGGCGAGCCCCGGGTGGCCACCGAGGACGAGAACCCCGACCTGTACTGGGCGCTGCGCGGCGGCAAGGGCAACTTCGGTGCGGTGACCGCGATCGAGGTCGGCCTGGTCGAACTGACCCGGGTGTACGGCGGCGGCCTCTGGTTCCCGGCCGAGTCCACCCGCGCGGCCCTGCACCGCTACCGCACGTGGGCGGCCGAGATGCCCGACGAGATGAGCTCCTCCTTCTTCATGCTCGACTGGCCGGACGTCGACGGCGTGCCCGCCGAACTGCGCGGGCGCTTCGCCCTGCACCTGCGGCTCTGCTACCTGGGCACGCCGGAGGAGGGCGAGCGGCTGATCCGGCCGCTGCGCGAGGTCGCCCCCACCCTGCTCGACACGGTCACCGACATGCCGTACACCGAGGTCGGCACCATCCACAACGACCCGCCCACGCCCGGCTCGTACCACATCAACACGTTCCAGCTCCGCACCTTCGACGAGGACGTCGTGGAGGCCGTGCTGTCCCTCGTCGGGCCGGGCACCCACAGCGTGGTCGGCCTGGAACTGCGCCAGCTCGGCGGCGCCCTGGCCCGCCCGCCGAAGACGCCCAACGCCGTCGCCCACGTACCCGCACCGTTCCAGGTGTACGCGGCCGGCGTGCTCGGCACCGGCGCCGACGACGAGGTCCTCGCCGCCCAGGCCAAGGTCGTGGCGACCTTCGAGCCCTGGTACAGCGGCACCCGCATGCTCAACTTCATGGCCGGCATCGCCCACACCGACCCCGCGTACGTCCGCGAGGCCTACACCGCCGACGCCTACGAGCGGCTGGTCGCCCTCAAGACGGCCTGGGACCCGGCCAACGCGTTCCGCTACAACCACAACATCCCGCCGGCGCACACCGCCTAGCACCGCAGGGGGCCGGCCCGAGCTGCGGGCCGGCCCCCTCGCACCTCCCCCGTCCTCGCGACCCACGGAGACCCAGATGCCCCAGCAGCCCGAGACCTTCGACGCCCACCAGGACATGGTCGCCCTGCTCCAAGGGGCGTGGCGGGCCCGCGCCATCCACGTCGCCGCCGAACTCGGCATACCCGACCTGCTGGTCTCGGGCGAGCGCACCGTCACCGAACTCGCCGAACTCACCGGCACCCACGCCCCCACCCTGGGCCGCCTGCTGCGCGCCCTCACCACCTACGGGGTGTTCCACCGCCTCCCGGACGGCCGGACGTACGCCCAGTCCCCGCTCTCCGCCGTCCTGGTGAGCGAACCCGGCAACCCCGAGTCCACCGACGCCCGCTTCATGGCCGCCAACTGGCACTGGGCCGCCTGGGGCGACCTGCTGCACTCGGTGCGCACCGGCGAGTCCTCCTTCGAGGTCGCCAACGGCGGCGTCTCCTTCTGGGAGCTCACCAAGACCGACCCGGACGCCAAGCAGCGCTTCAACGCCGCCATGAGCGCCGTCTCCGTCGCCGAGAGCACCGCCGCCGCGCGCGCCTACGACTTCACCGCCGCCCACCACGTCGTCGACGTCGCCGGCGGCCTCGGCAGCCTCCTCGCCGCGATCCTCACCGAGAACCCCGCCCTCCGCGGCACCATCCTCGAACGCCCCGAGACCGTCCCCCTCGCCGAGGACCTCCTCGCCGCCTCCGGCGTCGACGGCCGCTACGAGGTGGTGGCCGGCGACTTCTTCGACTCCGTCCCGCCCGGCGCGGACGTCTACACCATCAAGCGCGCCCTGCACGACTGGGACGACGACACCATCGTCCGCATCCTGGAACGCATCCGCGAGGCCATGCGCCCCGACTCCACCCTCCTCGTCATCGAGGGCATGGTCGACGAGGAGTCCGACCAGGAGGCCCTCTTCCGCGGCCTCCTCCTCACCGTCCTGGTCGGCGGCCAGGACCGCCCGGAGTCCGACTACCGCACCCTCGCCACCCGCGCCGGCCTCCTCGTCACCCGCACCATCCGCATCACCGACACCCTCCGCATCCTCGAAACCCGCCTCCCCTGACCCCCGGAACCCCACCCCCACCCGCACGCGGGTGAACACCGCTACGGGCAGCTCTCACCGAACTTCACGGCCTTCAACGTCACCGGCTGTCCCGGACTCAGAAGCGGCCGGTTGCGAACGCGCGTCGCCACTGCACGACCCGGCCGGGAGTGCCCCGGTGATTCGACCGGACGGGGCGCAGTACGGGTTCGTCACCGATGTCGGTCCGAGATGCCGGATGCCCCGAACCGCCCGCGGTCCGGGGCATCTGCACTGATGGGCGCGAGCGGCTTTCGAACACGCGGAGACACTGGGGGATCTCTGGGAGCGAGGAAACGATCAAGGGCCAGTTCGTGAGGATTCACTCCTCCGAACTGGCCCTTCTCCGCTGTGGGCGCGGACGGTTTCGAACCGCCGACATCTGCTTTGTAAGAGCAGCGCTCTACCACTGAGCTACGCGCCCCTGGTCGTGGGCCTGTGGAGGGCGCACGACGAGTGCCCAGAGTACCTGGTCCGCGGGGTGGTGTGGTGCAGGTGCTCGGTGGGTGGGACGGGTGGGGTGCCGGTCGGGTGGGGTGATCGGGAACAATGGGCGGTGGATCAGCTGTCGGAGCAGGGAGCGCACAGTGAGGGTGGCCGGCGGAGGCGGGCGGGGGCGGCGGTGGCCGGGGGGTGTGATGGCCGAGGCGCTGGTGCTGCCGCTGGTGGTCGCGGGCGTGCTGGGGGCGGCCGGGGCGGCGTCGTTCGGGACCGGCGGGGGCTGGTGGGGGCGGCGCGGCGGTGACGGGGCGCGGTCGGACGCCCGGGCGGCCCGGGACGCGGCGCAGCAGGCGTTCTACGAGGTGGACTCGGCCCAGCGCGAGGTGCGGCTGGCGGTGGAGACGGTGCGCGCGGTCGGGGACAGTGCGACGGCCCGGCGGGCGGTGTCGGACTTCGAGGCGATCTCCGGCCGGGTGGACCAGGTGACCGTCAACTACCTGGCGGCTCTGGACGCGCACGACCTGGACGCGGAGGAGCTGGAGTCCGGCGCGGCGGCGCGGGCCAGGAACCAGTTGAACGACGTGAAGGGGCAGCTCGGCTCGGCGCTGGCGGAGCTGAACGACTTCCTGCGGAAGCTGCAGCCGTCGCTGGACCGGGCCGAGTCGCAGTTGATGCGGGTGGCGCCGGCGGTGGAGCAGGCCAAGCACGCGCTGCTGGCGGCGAGCAACGCGCTGGAGGCGGTGCGCGGCGCGGGGCTGCGGGCGGACGACCTGGCGGCGCGGCTGGCCGAGCTGGCGCCGGAGCTGGGGCGGCTGAACGAGGGCGCGGGCCGGCACGGCGTGGAGGCGACCCTGCAGCGCGCGGAGCGGGTGAAGGAGCGCGCGGAGTCGATCGCGGCGGACGCGGAGCAGCTGCCGGAGCGGGCTCGGGAGATCGACCGCCGGGTGGCCAGTCTGCGGACCAGGATCCAGGCGCTGGAGACCAAGGCGGAGACGGTGGAGCCTGCGCTGAGCGAGTTGCGCCGGCGGTTCACCATCGCGTGCTGGCAGGACCTCCAGCGGGTGCCGGACCAGGTGGTGGAGGCCCGGCGGGCGGCCGAGGGGAAGCTGGCCGAGGCCGCACGGGCGCGCGACGAGCAGCGGTGGCCGGACGCGACGGCCGCGCTCGGCACGGTGCGGGCCCTGCTGGAGACGGCGGACGGCTCGGTGGTCGCGGTGAACGAGCGGCTGCGGCAGCTGAACGAGGTGCAGCACGACCCGAGCCGGGAGATCGAGCGCACCCGGTTCGCGCTGCGGGACGCGCAGCGGCTCGCGATGGCCGGGCGCCAGGCGCCTGACCCGCGGCACGCGGCTCCGCTGGATGCCGCGGTGGCGCGGCTGGACCGGGCGGCGGTCGAGTTGGAGGAGGCCGGGCGGCATCCGGACTACTGGCGGTTCCTGACCGAGCTGGCCGCGGTGCGGGAGAAGGCGGCGAACGTGGTGGAGCTGATCCGCGGCGACCTGGGCGGACAGCGGTAGTAGCCGGGGGGAAGGCCGGAAGTCTGGAGCTCCGGGCCGAGCGCCGGAAGCCGGGAGCCGAAGGCCGGAATGCGCGGACACGGGCGCCCGGACGCGGACCCCGGCTACGCTGCGGGGTATGCCACGCTACGACTTCCGCTGCCGCTCCTGCGGGGCCACGTTCGAACTCCGCCGCACGATGGCCCAGGCCAACGACCCCGCGGTCTGCCCGCAGGGCCACGAGGACACCGTCAAGCTGCTGTCGGCCGTCGCCGTGACCGGCGCGGGGTCGTCCGGTGGCGCGCCGCAGCAGGCCTCCGGCGGGGGCGGCTGCTGCGGCGGCGGATGCTGCAGCTGAGGAACACCGCTTCTGACGCGCCCGGCGGCCCGGTGGCCCCTACGGTCGTAGGGGCCACCGGGCCACCGGGCCACCGGTGCGCTTCCGCTAGCGGACGGCGACCGGGACGAGGTCGTCCGCCTCGCCTCGGACGCGGGCCAGGAACCGTCGGACGATCTCCTCGCCGGCGGCCACCCCGACCTCGTCGAGGGCGGTGACACCGGGGGCCGTCCAACCGCTGTCGGCCAGCTCGCCGTGCCCGGGGCGCCAGGCGGCGTCGGCGGCGAGCAGCAGGTCGGCGTCCAGCAGGGAGTCACCGGCGGCGAGCACGGCGGGCCCGCCGTCAACACCGTCCACGCCGTCAACACCGTCCACGCCGTCGACACCGGCCTCGTCACCGGCCTCGACACCGGCCCGGCGCCGGACCTCGGCCAGGGCGGCGCTCTTGCTCAGCGGCCCCGGCACCGCGTACACCTTGCGGCCCTGGAGCGAGACGCTCCAGCCGCGTTCGGCACACCAGCCGGTGAGCTCCTCCAGCCAGCCGACCGGCAGCTCGGCCCGCTCGACCACCAGGTACGCGAAGAGCTCGTCGGCGACCCGGCGCTTGTGCGTCCACTCCGGGTCTGCGCAGAGGGCCAGGTGCTCGACCACCTCGGCCAGCGGCGCCGCCCCGGCGGCCAGTCGGCCGGCCATCTCGGCCTCCCAGTCCTCGTCCGGCACGCCGTCGACGAGCAGCCGTCCGCCGTTGCTGCAGATCGCGTACGACGGGACCCAACCGGGCGTCGGGCCGGGCAGGTTGACCCGCTCGTACTGGGCCCGGGTGCGGGTGGTGGCGGGGACGAACAGGGCCTCCTGGGTCAGCTCCACCAGCAGTGCGGCGGCCTGCTCGGTCATGAAGGAGAGCGCCTTGCCGTCGTGCACCTCGACGGAGAGCAGGCGTGGCGCGAGCCGGTCGGGCACGTCCAGGGCGAGGGCGCGGTTGGAGTAGATCAGGGTGCGGTCGAGGTCGCTCGCGACCAGGAAGCCGCGGGGCAGCGAACCACGGGGGCTGCTCATCGGTTCAGGACTCCTTCACCAGGACGGCCGTGCCGGAGGCGCCGGTCGCTCCCCGGCTGTAGCGGGGGTGGATCAGGCCGACGCACGAGTACGGCAGATCGTCGACCTCCTCGACGGGGACGCCGCGCTGGGCGGCGAGCAGGCGGACGTGGTCGAGGTCCGCGCCTGCGCCGCGGCGGGCCAGGACCCGCCAGGGGACGCGGCGCAGCATGACCCGGGTGGTCTCGCCGACGCCGGGCTTGACCAGGTTGATGTCGTCGATGCCGTACTCGGCGCTGATCCGTTCGACGGCGGCCCAGCCGGCCCAGTCGGGCGTGCGGTCCGCGGCGCGGTCGGTGTCGAGGAACCGGCCGGCCGCGGCGACGGCCTCGGCCCGGACGGCGTCGAAGTGGTCGGCGACGGTGTCCAGGAAGGCACCGGAGACGTCGGCGCCGGCCAGGTCGGTGTAGTGCTTGGCGCCGTGGAAGTCGTCCGGGCCGATCAGGTCGGTGCGCAGCACGGTGCGCGAGACGAGGCCGGAGACGGTCGAGTTGAGGCAGGCGGAGGGGATCAGGAAGTCGTCCCGGGTGCCGAAGGTGCGCACGCAGCGGCCGGGGTCGGCGAGGACGGCCAGCCCGGAGTCGAAGCCGCTGCCCGCCAAGGCCTCGTCGAGTTCGCGGGTGATCGCGCCCTTGCCGGTCCAGCCGTCGACGAAGACCACGTCGGAGGCCCGGTGGTGGGCGGCCAGGTACCGCAGGGCGACCGGGTCGATGCCGCGGCCCCGGACGATGGAGACGGCGTAGTGGGGGGCTTCGACGCCGTGTCCGGCGGCCAGCCAGCGGCGGATCAGGACGCCGACGGGCGTCCCGGCGCGGGCCAGGGAGGCGAGCACCAGACCCCGGCCGCGTTCGGCGACCAGCGTCTCGGCGACGGTGCCGACGGCGAGGGCGATCCGCCGGGCGGAGACCCGCAGCGCCTGGTGGAACAGCTCCTGGTACTCGGGGCTCGGCTGGTACTCGACCGGCAGTGACTCCGCGTAGTGGGCGCCGCCGCTCTGCACGGCCTCCTCCCGCTCCTCGGTGGGCGCCTCCAGCGCGACGCCGGAGAGGTCCTTGAGCAGCCAGGCCACCTCGTCGGCGCGGTAGGAGGAGAACGCCGGACCGTACAGCGGGCGCGGCAGCCGGGACTCCGGGGCGCCCGCCAGAGCACCCTCCGCCGCGCCGCCCGCCGCCGTGCCGCCCGGCCGGTGCGTGGGCAGGACGGCGAGCACCACCCGGTCGGTGACCCGTCGCAGCTGGCCGATCAGGGCGCGCTCGCCCTCGTGCAGTGCGGGGGTGTCGGCGACGTCGTCGACCACCAGGACGACGGTGGCGAAGCGGCGGGCCGGGTCGGCGCCGGGGGCGACGTTGTAGGCGTACCGCTCGCGCGAGGCGTCGTCGGCGGGGTCGTCGTGGGCGGGGAAGGCGAGCCGGGTGCGGATGGCGTAGCCGGGGTCGTCGACCGCGAGGACGGGCGAGCGGGTGGTGGTGGAGAAGTGGACCCGCTCGGCGCCGCCGGGGAGCCGTTCGGCGAGGGCGCCGGCCAGCCGCAGCGGCGTGTACATCAGCTCCTCGAAGCCGAGCACCAGCACCCGCCCGCCGCCGTCACCGGACGCACCGGCGCTGTCACCGTCACCGGACGCACCGCCGTCGGAGGCGCCGCCGCCGTCACCGGCCACGACGGCCGCCAGCTGCCGGCCCAGCTCCGGGAGCGCGGCGTCGAAACGGGCCCGGTGCTCGCGGGTGAAGCCGTGCCGGCCGCCCTCCGGCAGGCCGGCCGGCCAGGCGAGCTCGGCGCGGACCAGCGGGGCCGCGGGGGCGGGCGGCGGCTCGGGCGCCGGTCCGGCGTCGGCGATCAGCCGCTCGGCGCGGTCCAGGATGTCCTCGGGGAGCTCGACGCCGCCGCCGGCCAGGGCCACCAGGTCGAGCCGGGCACCGAGTTCGGCGGCGACGGAGGCGAGCCGCTGCCGGTCGGCGGCACCCCGCAGGTCGACCAGCGCGACCACCACGTAGTGGTCCCGCTGGTGGTGGGCGTGGAGCGCGCGGATGGTGTTGAGCGCGGTGGTGCCGGTGGAGAACTCGTCGTCCACCAGCACCAGCGGCCCGTCCCCGGCGAGCAGCCGGGGGTCGGTGGGCAGCAGCAGGTGGGAGGTGGCGTGCGAGTGCTCCTCCTCGAAGCCGCCGACCGGATCGACGCCGGGCACCGGGCGGCGGGTGGAGTGCAGGTAGGGGGCGTCCAGGCCGTCGGCGACGCTGTGGCCGAGGCCCGTGGCGGTCTCGGCGTAGCCGAGCACGACGGCGCGCGCCGCGGCCTCGTCGCCGAGCAGCTCGCGGACCCGGCGGCCGAGGTCGAGCCCGGCGCCGTGGACCACGGCGGGAAGCTGCGGGACGTGCTTGCCGAGCACGGTGGAGACCAGCAGATGGGCCCGCTTGCGGTTCTCCCGCAGGGCGAGGCCGACCAGTTCGGGGAGCCGCTCGGAGCCGGTCAGGCCGACACCGGCCCGCTCGGCCACCCATCGGCCGGTCCACTCCTGCGGTGCTGCCACGAGACGTCCTGTCACTACGGGTCCTGCTTTCGGTGGTGCGGTTCACATCTGGACGAACGGCGACGGACTACGACGGACTACAGCGATCTAAGACGTTCTACGACGTTCTACGACGCTCCATGAACGAGCAACGACGGACACCCGGGACGCGCCCCGGGGGCGACCCGCCGCCGGAACGGGCGCGCACGACGGACGGGCCGCCCGAAGACGGCCCCGGCCCCGGGCGGCGGTCCTCACCGGCAGAGGCAGGCCGAGAGCAGCTCCGCGAAGCTGACGTCCTCCCGGGCCACGCCGAACACCTCCGCCCGAAGCAGCACCCGCTCGGCCCAGGCCCGGTGGGGCTTGGCCTCGTTCATCTTGTTGGTGTACGCCGAGCGCATCACCCCGCCCCCGCCGCGCTCCTGGTCGAGGATGTCCCGGGCGTCGCTGTACTCCTCGTGCGTGACCACCGAGAGGGCGTGCACGGCGGGCACGTGGCTGGGGTGGATGCAGGTCTTGCCGAGCAGGCCGTTGGCGCGGTCGAGCTCGATCTCGCGGATCAGCCCGTCGAGGTCGTGCTCGATGATCCGCTGCCGCACCGCCACCCCGGAGGGCTCGGCCTCGACGAACGGGGTGCGGCGCAACTGCGGCTTGAACATCCGTTCCTGGACGGGGAAGTACTCCCAGACCGGGCCGGTGACGGTGAACCCGGTGCCGTCGGCCCGGCCGAGCACGTTGACCACGTCCCCGATCACGGCGGCGACCAGGGCCACGTCGTACGCGGTCAGGTCGGGCGAGCGGCGCAGGCCGTACGCGGAGCAGAGGTCGGTGACTCCGAGCCGGACGGCGAGGACGCGCTCGCGGTACTTGTCGAGCAGCCGGGCTATGCCGAACAGCTGCTCCCGGCGGGTCTCCAGGTGGGCCAGTTCGGGCGACTCCAGGACCGGCATGGCGAACAGCCGCCGGCCGGTGGTCGCCTCGGCGGCGGCGAGCGCCTCCAGGAAGTCCCCGCCGTTCTCCTCGGTGAACTTCGGCAGGACGAATCCGGTGAGCAGGCCGACGGCCGGGCCGAGTCGGCCGACGAGGTCGGTGATCTGGGCGGGTGTCCGCACCCTGATGAAGAGGAGGGGCAGATCATGTGCGCAATCCGTGGAGATTTCACGGCCCGAAGCGGCCGCGGACACCTCCTCGAAGAGCTCCCCGAACCGGGCCACCAGGTTCGCCTCGGCGGCCGGCACCTCGTGGTCGGCGATCGCGTCCTCCAGGCAGAGGACCATCGAGACGACGCCCTGCGCGGCCTGCTTGCGGATGTCGGTCCGCAGCGTCGGCCGGGTCGCCGGACTGTAGAGCGTGGCGCCGAGTGCGGTCGCCAGGACGGCCGCGTCACTGTCCGGGGTGAACACCCGCGGCGATTCGAGAAAGAGCCGGTCGCGTACGTCGTCCGCGAGGTGGCCGAAGTGGCGCAAGGTGCTCTCCTCAGGGTTCGGCCGCCGGTCCGGCGGATGCGAGAACAGAACGCGGGACGGGACACGGGAGCAGTGGGCGAGGCGGTGCCGACACCCGGATGAACCGGCCCGGCAGCCGCGATGGTTCCCGGACGGGAACCGGCCCGATCCCCCTTGACCGGACCTCCGGACCCCTCGATCGTCCATCGTACGGACGCCGCCCGGTCGAATGCACTTCCGAAACATCGAATTCTCGGAAGGTTACCTTCCGCTTCACAAAGCGCAAGCGTTGGCAAAGTCCCACCGATCCGCCACCTCCGGTCACGTTGTCCGAAGGGGTGGCGAACAGGCAGGATGGTCGGCTATGACGCACGTGATGGCCAAGGGCGCCAACATCGCACTGCCGGTGGCGGCGGTCCGCGCCGTGCTGCGCTGGAGCGCCACGCCCGGTGCGCCGGACGTGGACGCCTCCGCACTCCTGCTCGGTACCGACGGCAAGGTCCGTTCGGACGCCGACTTCGTCTTCTACAACCAGCCGCGCCACCCGTCCGGCCTGGTGCGCCACCTGCCCAAGCAGCAGACCTCGGGCGGCACCGAGATCGCGGACACCGTCGAGGCCGACCTCGGCAAACTGCCCGCCGAGGTCGAGCGGGTGGTGCTCGCCGGCTCCTCCGAGGGCGGGTCGTTCCGCTCGGTGAGCGGGCTGCGCCTGCTGCTCTTCGACGCGGGCGCCGGCGAGGGCGCGACCGCCATCGCCGAGTTCGCCATGGCCGACGGCGACGAGGTCACGGCACTCGTCGCGGGCGAGCTGTACCGCCGGGGCGGCGTCTGGAAGTTCCGCGCCGTCGGGCAGGGCTACTCCACCGGGCTGATCGGTCTGGCCACCGACTTCGGCATCACCGTCGAGGACGAGGGCGACACCCAGGCCCCGGCCGGCGCGCCGGCCGCCGCCTCCCAGCCGCCCTCCCCGGTCGCCCCCGCCGTCGACCCGCGCGCCGCGCTGCCCGACCCCCGCCCTGCCCCGCGCCCCGAACCGGGCACGTTCACGCTGGCTCCCGCCGTGCCGCAGCCGTCGGCCGCAGCCGCTTCGGCGCCCACCGGCGTCCCGGCGAACACGCCCCCTCCGCCGGTCGCCCCGCCCACGGTGCCGCCGACGGCCCCGCCCGCCCCGACGGCGCCCCCGGCGCAGCAGCCGGGCGGTTACGGCTATCCGCAGCAGGCGGGCGGCTACGGCTACCCCCAGCCCGCCCAGCGCCCGGGGTACGGCTATCCACAGCAGCAGCCCTACCCGCAGCAGCAGGCCGCCGCCGGGTACGGCTACCCGCAGCAGGCCCAGCCCCCGCAGCAGGGCGGCTACGGCTACCCGCAGCCCAACACCGGTGCTCCGCAGTCCCAGCAGCAGCCGGCCCAGCAACAGCCTGCCCAGCAGCCGGTGCAGCCGCAGGCCGCCCCCGAGGAGTTCGCGCTGCCGCCGCAGGGCCCGCAGTTCCAGCCCCGCTGACCCATTCCCCCGCACGAGCACCCCGCCGCGCCACTACCCCGCCCGACCGCCGCAGCACACCGGCTGCGGCGTCCGGGAGCGCACGGGCTCGCCAGGCGCCGCCCTACCGACCCCCGCGCCCCTCAGTCCGCCGTCGCCGACCCCTTGTACCCGCGCTGCCACTGCATCCCGAAGCCGTACAGCCGGTCGATGTCGGCCTGGAACCCGTTGACGTACCGCACCTCGCGGCGGACCGTCAGCGTGTTGTCCCCGGTGTTCTCGATCAGCACCACCGCGCACGACCGCGCCGCCGAGGCCCGCTCCTCCAAATGGATCTCGATCCGCGGCCCGGACTGCGGCACGATCGTCACCACCGCGTTGGCCTGTTCGAACGCCGGCGTGCCGTCGTAGATGTAGACGAAGATCAGCAGCCGCTTGAACTGGTCCTTCTTCTCCAGGTTGACGTACATCGTCTCGCCGGACGGCGCCCCGTACTGGTCGTCGCCGCTGAGCTTGACGAACGGCGGGTGCTGGAGGTCCCCGAAGTAGCCGCCCAGCGGCTGCACCACACCCCGGCTGCCGTCGGTCAGCTCGTACATGCAGGCCAGGTCGAGGTCCACGTTGACCTGCGTGTTCTGCGCCGTGTCCGGCTCCATCGGGCGGAGGATGCGCGGGTTCAGGAGCCTCCGGAGGGCGTCCCGGCCGGACGCCCGCGAAGCTCCTATCCGGGTGGTCCAGTGCAGGTTGACGTAGAGGTAGCCGGTGGTGGCAGCCGCACCGGTGATCGCGTGGTGCGGCTGCGACTTGGTGAGGGTGATCTTGTACTGCCCGCTCGTGTCGAGGCTGTTCCGCTCCCCGCGCAGGTACTCCCAAATCGAGGCCATGCCGTCCTCCCCCAGCCCCGTCAGTCGATCTGACGGGCCGCCGCTCCATGATCGGGCATCAGCCCGCCCCCGGGTACCTGAACTCCCTACCCACCGCCGGTTACCGGACACCGTCCGGACAGCGGCCGGACGCCACCCGGACCCCGCCGGCCCGGCACCCGGCAGCCCACCACCGCCGCATCACCTCCCGCGGCCCGCAGCCGCCCCTATAGCCGCCCCCACGGCCACCCCGAAGCCCCTTCGTGCACCATCGAGACAGCCCCCGGTCCGGCCCCGGTCCGGCCCCCGACCGACTTCCGGGCCACCTCCCGAAACATCCTCCGACGCACGTTCCGCCGCACTTTCCGAGGCGCCTCCCGACGCACCCCGACCAGCTTCCGCAACGCCTTCCGAACCACCTCCGTAGCCTCCACCGGGGCGCACGACCGGCCGTCACCCGGCCCTCCACGGCACGCCGAGGCACCGCCGGAACGGCGTCCGACGGCCGCCGGAGGGCCACCCGACGGGCACCGGCGGGTCGATTGGCGGGGCGAAGCCACCCTCCCGTACCATGCGGCCACTTCGGACGCGATATCGTCTAGCCGCACAGGTGTCCCGCCCGTCCCTGCCCGGGCACGGCGGACGCCCGTCGACAACGACGCACCGTCAGGCCCGGTCCCGGGGACGAGCCCTGACCGCCTGTGTCGCACCGTGACCTGTCCCCTGCGGAAACCTGAGGCCCGACCCGCAATGAACCTGACCTCCATACAGCTGGTCTGGACCGTCATCGGCGGCGCAGCCCTGCTCTTCACAGCCATCCTGGTGGCGACGCTGCGCTTCAAGAACAACACCAAGAAGCAGGACTCGGGCGACTCCTGGGAGCGCAGCGAGGAGCGCCGCCGGCGCAAGGAGATGATCTACGGGATCTCCTCCTACGTCCTGCTGTTCTGCTGCGCCGGCGTCGCGGCCGCGCTCTCCTTCCACGGCCTGGTCGGCTTCGGCAAGGAGAACCTCGGCCTGTCGAACGGGTGGGAGTACCTCGTCCCGTTCGGCCTCGACGGTGCCGCGATGTTCTGCTCGGTGCTCGCCGTCCGCGAGGCCAGCCACGGTGACGCGGCGCTCGGCTCGCGTCTGCTGGTCTGGGTGTTCGCGATCGCCTCGGCCTGGTTCAACTGGGTGCACGCCCCGCGCGGCATCTCCCACGACGGCGCCCCGGAGTTCTTCTCCGGCATGTCGATCTCGGCCGCGATCCTCTTCGACCGCGCGCTGAAGCAGACCCGCAAGGCCGCGCTGCGCGAGCAGGGACTGGTGCCGCGCCCGCTGCCGCAGATCCGGATCGTCCGCTGGCTGCGCGCGCCCCGCGAGACCTACGCCGCCTGGTCGCTGATGCTGCTGGAGAACGTCCGCAGCCTGGACGAGGCCGTCGAGGAGGTGCGCGAGGAGCGCCAGGCGAAGCTGGACGCCAAGGTGCGTGCCCGCAGCGCCGACCGTCGCGAGCGCGCCGAGCTGAAGGCCATCTCCCGCCAGGGCGGGATGCTCTCCCGGGGCCGCAGTGGCCGCCAGGTTCCCGCGCTCGCCGCTGCCGGAGACGGCCCGAGCACTACGGAGCCTGCCCTAGCCGCCGAGGCAGACGCTCTCTCCAAGTCCACCTCCTCCGCGCTGGAGCCCGCCTCGCTGAGCTCCTTCGACACCGGCCGCCGGACGCGCGCCGCCGTCGGCTCCTCGGCCTCGACGTCGACGTCGTCCTCCGCCTCGCTGTCCTCCTCGTCCTCCTCGTCCTCCTACCGCAGCTCGACCATCGACCTGACGGCGGACGACGACACCCTGTCGATGCCCAAGCTGGACTCGCTGGAGCGCAAGCTGCGCGCCATCGAGCAGCAGCTCGGCTGAGACACCGCACCCGAAGGCCTGAGGGCCCGAGCCCCGGCCCGGGGCCTGAAGCCCGAAACGCCGGAACGGCCGCCCCCCCACTCCAGGGGGGCGGCCGTTCCGGCGTTTCGCGGGCTACTTGCCCGTACTCACGAGTTCCCGTTCTCCGTCGCTCCCGCCCCCGTCGCTCCCGCCTCCGGCGGACTCGCGGCGGTTGCGCAGGATGGACGACCCCAGGGCGAGGCCGATGAAGGCGACACCGATCAGGCCGGTGACGATCTCCGGGATGTGGTACTCGATGCCGACCATCAGGATCACGGCCAGCGCGCCGATCGCGTAGTGCGCGCCGTGCTCCAGGTAGACGTAGTCGTCCAGGGTGCCCTTGCGGACCAGGAAGACGGTCAGCGAGCGGATGTACATCGCGCCGATACCGAGGCCCAGGGTGATCTGGAAGATGTCGCTGGAGATGGCGAACGCACCGACCACGCCGTCGAAGGAGAACGACGCGTCGAGCACCTCCAGGTACATGAAGAGGAAGAACGCGGCCCTGCCGCCCACCTGGACGATGGACTTGCCGCCCTTCTCGGCGGCCTCCTCCTTCTCGACGTCCTCCTCCAGCCCCGACTCGAAGACCGAGGAGAGCCCGTTGACGGAGAGGTAGGTGACCAGGCCGAGCACCCCGGCGAGCAGCACCGTCTCGGCGTGCTCCCCGGCGAAGAAGTTGGACGCCAGCAGCAGGGTGACCAGGGCGACGACGGTGGAGAAGGCCTCCAGCTTGCCGACCTTCTCCAGCGGACGCTCGATCCAGGCCAGCCAGTTGTAGTCCTTCTCCTCGAAGATGAAGTCGAGGAAGATCATCAGCAGGAAGACGCCACCGAAGGCCGCGATGGCCGGGTTGGCCATTTCCAGGTACTGGGCGTAGGTGTGGCCCTCGTAGGTCTTGTCACTGTGCAGCGCGAGGTCGATGACCGTCGCCGGGTTGAGGTGCGCGGTGAGACCGACGACCAGCAGCGGGAAGATCAGCCGCATACCGAAGACGGCGATCAGCACGCCGATGGTGAGGAAGATCTTCTGCCAGTACGGGTTCATCCGCTTCAACACCGTGGCGTTGACCACCGCGTTGTCGAACGAGAGGGAGATCTCCAGGATGGAGAGGATCAGCACGATGCCGAATCCCTCGGCTCCCCAGAGCAGGCCGGCGGCGATCAGGCCTGCGATGGTGATCGCGAATGACCAGCCGAATGTGCGGAGGAACACGGGACTTGGTTACCTTTCGGGTTCATGGCGTCAAGGACGTCGGGTACGTCCGACACGGCGAATGCGTCGAACGCGACGATCGCGGCCTTTACTGTACGTTTACGCCGAAATCGAGGGCAATGCCCCGCAGGCCCGAGGCGTAGCCCTGACCCACCGCGCGGAACTTCCACTCGCCGGCGTACCGGTACAGCTCACCGAAGATCATCGCGGTCTCGCTGGACGCGTCCTCGGAGAGGTCGTAGCGGGCGATCTCCTGCCCGTCCAGGGAGTTGACCACCCGGATGTAGGCGTTGCGCACCTGGCCGAAGTTCTGCAGGCGCGAGTCGGCGTCGTAGATCGAGACCGGGAAGACCACCTTGTCGATCTGCGGCGGCACGAGGTCCAGATTGACCAGCACGACCTCGTCGTCGCCGTCGCCGTCACCGGTGAGGTTGTCACCGGTGTGCTCGACCGAGCCCTCGGGGCTCTTCAGGTTGTTGTAGAAGACGAAGTACTCGTCACCGACCACCCGACCGCCCGAGCAGAGCAGCGCGCTCGCGTCGAGGTCGAACGGCGCGCCGGTCGTGGACCGGGCGTCCCAGCCGAGACCGATCTGCACCTGTGTCAGATTCGGCGCGGCCTTCGTGAGCGAGACATTCCCACCCTTGGCGAGCGTGACACTCATGACTTGTCGTTCCTCCCTTGCCTCCCGGGGCGCATCTCAGGTCTATTCCCCCGCGACCCCGGCCGGCCCCTTCCGGCCGGCTGAACTTTCCTGAACTCCCATCCTTCCAGTGCGGCGGACCGGTTCGAAGCCGGGGCGCACGAAGCAGTCCGCGCGGCTCCGGACACGGAACGCGCGGCTCCGGACACGGAACGGCGCCCCGAACGCGAACGGCCGGGGCGGCCGCCGGTGCCCTCGCACCCGCGGCCGCCCCGGCCTGCGCTGTCCCGTGGGGGCCGTCACCGGCCCCGCCCCGGCTCAGACGTTGACGCCGAAGTCCTGGGCGATCCCGCGCAGGCCGGAGGCGTAGCCCTGGCCGATGGCGCGGAACTTCCACTCGACGCCGTTGCGGTAGAGCTCGCCGAAGACCATCGCCGTCTCGGTGGAGGCGTCCTCGGAGAGGTCGTACCGGGCCAGCTCCTTGTTGTCCGCCTGGTTCACCACGCGGATGAAGGCGTTGCGGACCTGGCCGAAGTTCTGCGTACGGTTCTCGGCGTCGTAGATCGAGACCGGGAAGACGATCTTCTCCACGTCGGCCGGCACGGTGGCCAGGTTAACCTTGATCTGCTCGTCGTCGCCCTCGCCCTCACCGGTGAGGTTGTCACCGGTGTGCTCGACGGAGCCGTCGGGGCTCTTCAGGTTGTTGAAGAAGACGAAGTTGCCGTCCAGGCCGACCCTGCCCTGGTCGTTGCAGAGCAGCGCACTGGCGTCCAGGTCGAAATCCGTGCCCGTGGTGGTGCGGACGTCCCAGCCAAGGCCGACGATCACGGCGGTCAGGCCCGGGGCCTCCTTGGTGAGCGAGACATTGCCGCCCTTGCTCAGGCTGACACCCACTTGTCCTCCAAGAGTCGGGAGGCACGCCCTGGTGCCCCCGTGGTGCGGTTCAAGGCTCCGGGGCGATTCACCGCCGGGCCTCTGACCAGCCAACGGACCGATCGTAGTGCCGGGTTCCCGTCCGCGTGAGCGAACGGGTCCGACATGGCCACCGAACCGCATCCGAGTCCTGTCCGCATCGCACGCGAAGCGGACCGCAACCGCGCCCCGAACCGGACCGGAACCGCCCCGGCCCCGCCCGAACCGCGTCCCCGAACCGCGCCGCACCTGCACCGCACCCGCGCCGTGGCCCCGTCCGGCCCCGCCCGAGGGGCTCAGAGCGCGCCGAGGACCTTCAGGTACTCCTGCTCGTCACGGGCGTCCGGCAGGCCGTTCACGACGCTCCAGCGGACGACGCCGGCCGTGTCGATCACGAAGGTGCCCCGGACGGCGCAGCCCTTCTCCTCGTCGAAGACGCCGTAGGCGCGCGAGACCTCGCCGTGCGGCCAGAAGTCGGAGAGCAGCGGGAAGTCCAGGCCCTCCTGGTCGGCGAAGATCCGCTGGCTGAACGGCGAGTCGTTGGAGAGGCCGAGGACCTGCACCTCGTCGTTCTGCAGGCGCGGCAGCTCCTTCTGGATCGCGCAGACCTCGCCGGTGCAGACGCCGGTGAAGGCGAACGGGTAGAACACCAGGACGACGTTCTTCTCGCCCCGGAAGTCGGAGAGCCGGACCAGCTCGCCGTGCTGGTTCTTCAGCTCGAAGTCCGGAGCCTCGGTGCCGATCTCGATGGCCATGGTGGGACCTTTCTGACGCGAAGGGGCCGCGCCCCGCGGGCGCGACGAGCGCCATCCTCGCATTCGTCGGTACCGGTTCGGCCGGACGGGTGACGGCCGCGCCGTCCGGGGCCACCGCTTTCGCCCTGGGCGAACAACCTGCTGGTCAGGGCCTCCGGTCGGAACGCCAAAAGGACCGGGCCCCGCCGGAGGATGCTCCGGCGGGGCCCGGTCGGGCCCGTCAGGGGGTGCTCAGCGCTTGCCCGGCCTGGCCGTGGACTTGGTTGCCAGGCGGGTCGCCGCCCAGTCCTTGGCGACCGCGATCGAGCTGGTCTGGGAAAGGCCTGCAGTCTTGGCCGCGTCGGCGATGTCCGAGGCCTCGATGTGGCCGTCCCGACCGGTCTTCGGGGTCAACAGCCAGATCAGGCCGCCCTCGGCCAGGTATTCCAGGGCGTCGACGAGGGAGTCGGTGAGGTCCCCGTCGTCGTCGCGGTGCCACAGCAGGACAGCGTCGGCGACGTCGTCGTAGTCCTCGTCGACGAGATCCGTACCGGTGATCTCCTCGATGCCCTCTCGGAGATCCTGGTCAGTGTCTTCGTCGAACCCCAGCTCCTGGATGATCTGGCCCTCATCGAAGCCAAGACGAGCTGCCGGGTTGGACTTGTCCGCGGGGTCCGCGGTCGCGCTCACGGGAATAACCTCCAGTATTCGGCTCGGCATCCATGCCGAGGCTGTGGCCGTAGTCCACACGGGAGCGGCGGTTCGCGCAAGTACCCGACCCCCGATCCCCTCCAAAGGTTGACGTGTCGCATGGGGACACGCCGTGCGATGTGTCGCGAATCACACCGATTTGCCCTTCTCTGCGTAGGACAAGGATGCTTCGGGTGGTCCCGGTCCACAGGCCGTACGCACGCCCGAGATGCGAACGGCATTCGGGTCCGCGCGTGCGCGGGCGTAGAGTCTCCTGTTGGCCCTCACCCCGGCCGTCCGCCATCGGACGGACGGGCAACCAGGTCGGACCACCTCTTTTCGTAACACCCGGAGGCGCGCGGCCCGGACGATGCTGTCCGAACCGCACACCTCCAGACCGCTCCTTCTGTCAGGGAGAGCGGTTACCGATCGGTAGAGATGACGGATCTCCGAGCGCGGTAGCACGATGGAGGCGGCGCGACACACCTCAGTTTCGACCGACAGTGAAGGAACAGCGTGGCTTCCGGATCCGATCGCAACCCGATCATCATTGGCGGCCTTCCGAGTCAGGTCCCGGACTTCGATCCCGAGGAGACCGCGGAATGGCTGGAGTCGCTCGATGCGGCCATCGACGAGCGGGGGCGCGAGCGTGCGCGCTACCTGATGCTGCGGCTGATCGAGCGCGCCCGCGAGAAGCGTGTCGCCGTGCCCGAGATGCGCAGCACGGACTACGTCAACACCATCGCCACCAAGGACGAGCCGTTCTTCCCCGGTAACGAGGAGATCGAGCGCAAGATCCTCAACGCGACCCGCTGGAACGCCGCGGTGATGGTCTCCCGGGCGCAGCGCCCGGGCATCGGCGTCGGTGGCCACATCGCCACCTTCGCCTCCTCCGCGTCGCTCTACGACGTCGGCTTCAACTACTTCTTCCGCGGCAAGGACGCCGAGGGCGAGTCGGGCGACCAGATCTTCTTCCAGGGCCACGCCTCCCCCGGCATCTACGCCCGGGCGTTCCTGCTGGACCGGCTCACCGAGCAGCAGCTCGACGCCTTCCGCCAGGAGAAGTCGAAGGCCCCGTACGGCCTCTCCAGCTACCCGCACCCGCGGCTGATGCCGGACTTCTGGGAGTTCCCGACCGTCTCGATGGGCCTCGGCCCGCTCGGCGCGATCTACCAGGCCCGGATGAACCGCTACCTGGAGCACCGCGGGATCAAGGACACCTCCGACTCGCAGGTCTACGCCTTCCTCGGCGACGGCGAGATGGACGAGCCCGAGTCGCTCGGTCAGCTGTCCCTGGCCGCCCGCGAGGGCCTGGACAACCTGACCTTCGTGGTCAACTGCAACCTGCAGCGCCTCGACGGCCCGGTCCGCGGCAACGGCAAGATCATCCAGGAGCTGGAGTCGCAGTTCCGCGGTGCCGGCTGGAACGTGATCAAGCTCGTCTGGGACCGCAGCTGGGACCCGCTGCTCGCGCAGGACCGCGACGGCGTCCTGGTCAACAAGCTGAACACCACGGTGGACGGCCAGTTCCAGACCTACGCGACCGAGTCCGGCGCGTACATCCGCGACAGCTTCTTCGGCGGCGACCTGCGGCTGCGCAAGATGGTCGAGTCGATGACCGACCAGCAGATCCAGCACCTGGGCCGTGGCGGCCACGACCACCGCAAGATCTACGCGGCGTTCAAGGCGGCCCGCGAGCACAAGGGCCAGCCGACGGTCATCCTCGCCCAGACCGTCAAGGGCTGGACGCTGGGCCCCAACTTCGAGGGCCGCAACGCCACCCACCAGATGAAGAAGCTGACGGTCGAGGACCTGAAGCGCTTCCGCGACCGGCTGCACCTGCCGATCACCGACAAGCAGCTCGAAGAGGGCTACCCGCCCTACTACCACCCGGGCCGCGACTCCGAAGAGATCCAGTACATGCACGACCGCCGCCAGGAGCTGGGCGGCTACGTGCCGACCCGCAAGGTGCGGCCGCGCAAGCTGGAGCTGCCGGGCGACGACGCGTACAAGGCGGTCAAGAAGGGCTCGGGCAACCAGACCATCGCCACCACCATGGCGTTCGTCCGGGTGCTCAAGGACCTCATGCGGGACAAGGGCATCGGCAACCGCTTCGTGCCGATCGCACCCGACGAGTACCGCACCTTCGGCATGGACTCGCTGTTCCCGTCGGCGAAGATCTACAACCCGCTGGGCCAGACCTACGAGTCGGTCGACCGCGACCTGCTGCTCGCGTACAAGGAGTCGCCGACCGGGCAGATGCTGCACGACGGCATCTCCGAGGCCGGCTGCACCGCCTCGCTGATCGCCGCGGGTTCGGCCTACGCCACCCACGGCGAGCCGCTGATCCCGGTGTACGTCTTCTACTCGATGTTCGGGTTCCAGCGCACCGGCGACCAGTTCTGGCAGATGGC
Organism: Streptomyces sp. BE303; assembly: GCF_036290945.1. Lineage (NCBI taxonomy): Bacteria > Bacillati > Actinomycetota > Actinomycetes > Kitasatosporales > Streptomycetaceae > Streptomyces > Streptomyces sp. BE303. Next base: position 224,854 of record NZ_JAQYWZ010000880.1, on the reverse strand, counting down.
CGACCAGCTGGCCCGCGGCTTCGTGATCGGCGCCACCGCCGGCCGCACCACCCTGACCGGTGAGGGTCTGCAGCACGCCGACGGCCACTCGCACCTGCTGGCCTCGACCAACCCCGGCGTCGTCGCGTACGACCCGGCGTACGGCTTCGAGATCGCGCACATCGTCCAGGACGGTCTTCGTCGGATGTACGGCTCCAGCGCCGAACACCCGAACGGCGAGGACGTGTTCTACTACATGACCGTCTACAACGAGCCGATCAAGATGCCGGCCGAGCCGGAGAACGTCGACGTCGACGGCATCCTCAAGGGTCTGCACCGGTACGCGCCCGGCACCGCCGGCCAGATCCCGGCCCAGATCCTCGCCTCCGGCGTGGCCGTGCCGTGGGCCCTGGAGGCCCAGCGCATCCTCGCCGAGGAGTGGAACGTCAAGGCCGACGTCTGGTCCGCGACCTCCTGGAACGAGCTGCGCCGCGACGCGGTGGAGGCCGAGGAGTTCAACCTGCTGCACCCCGAGGAGCAGCAGCGCGTCCCGTACGTGACCCAGAAGCTCCAGGGCGCCGAGGGCCCGTTCGTCGCCGTGTCCGACTGGATGCGCGCGGTGCCGGACCAGATCGCCCGCTGGGTTCCGGGCCAGTACCAGTCGCTGGGCGCCGACGGCTTCGGCTTCGCCGACACCCGTGGCGCGGCCCGTCGCTTCTTCCACATCGACGCGCAGTCGGTCGTGCTGAGCGTGCTCACCGAGCTCGCCAAGCAGGGCAAGGTCGACCGCAGCGCGCTGAAGGACGCGATCGACCGCTACCAGCTGCTGGACGTGGCGGCGGCGGACCCGGGCGCCGCCGGCGGCGAGGCCTGAGTGCCTGACCGGTCCTGAGGGCCGGCCCTCCCCGCCCGGGGAGGGCCGGCCCTTCGCGCTTTCCGTGTGATGCCGGTCACATCCGCTTGAACCTCACACCGGTGTCAGCTCCTAGGCTCGTCACGACGAACCGGACCAGTCCAGGAGGGTCTCCGATGAACGCCGTCCACCCCGAGCCCGCCGCCGGCGGCAACGACTACAACCGCCAGGTGATCGACGAGTTCCGCACTTCGGCGGGTACGGTCGGCGGCGACTTCGCCGGCAAGAACCTGCTGCTGCTCACCACGCGCGGCCGGCAGAGCGGCGAGCCGCGCACCACCCCGCTGGTCTACCTGCGCGACGGCGGGCGGGTGGTCGTCTTCGCCCTGAACGGCGGCGCCCCCGCCGACCCGCTCTGGTACCGCAACCTCGCGGCCGCCCCCGAGGTCACGGTCGAACTCGGCGCCGACCGCTTCGCGGCGCACGCCGTCCCGGTCGATCCGGACGATCACGAGGACCTCTGGGCCCGGCAGATCTCCGTCGAACCGCTCTTCGCCGACTTCCGGGCCCGCACCAGCCGTACCGTCCCCCTGGTGGAGCTCCGCCCCGCCGCCTGAGTCCGGCCCCGGCTCCCTCTTAACCTTCCCGAGAGTCCCGCTTAAGGTGGGACCGCGGGAGGCAAGGGGAGGGGGCCGGTTCCGTGCGCACACCGAGGACGGGGGCCTTCCCCCTCGCGGTCCTGGTCGGGCTGACGGCGGGGGGCCTGGTCTGGCAGCTCTTACCGACCCCGGACGAACTCGGGCGGCCGTCGGTGGCCCTGCCCGCCCCGGACCGGCCGCCGACCGGTCTGCTGCCCGTTCCCGTGCCTTCGCCGGCGCCCGCGCCCGGCCCCGGGTCCGTGCCCCTGCCGCAGGATCCGGCGGGCCCGGTGCTCCCGGTGGGCCCGGTGGAACAAGCGCCGGAGCCGCCCGGGTCCGACGGGGCCGGCAAGTCCGCCTCGACCGCCGCGCCCACCCGCCCGCTGAGCGCGGGCCTCGCCGGCGCGCCGGCCGCCGCAGCGACCGCGACGCCGCCCGCCGCCCTCCCGAACACCTCGCCAACCGCTCCGGCCCCGCAGGTGCCGCGGGTCCCCGCGGCACCGACCGCCCCTCCGGCACCCCCGCCGCCTCCGGAGGCCCCGGCCACGGAGCCCGGCACCGGGGCCTCCGGTCCGGAAGAGGCGTTCACCGTCGAGTCCTCCCCCGGGGTTCCCCCGCCCGCGGCCGTCCTCCCCCCGCCCGCACCGGCCCCCTGGGGCGGCGGCCATCACCTGGCGCCCACCCCGCCGTCACTCGCCCCCGGCATCGCGCAGGTGCCCGAGGGCCAGGCCGAGGAGGAGTACTGGCGCGCCCAGGAGGAGGTCTGGGCGAAGGCCGAGGAGGCCTGGCGCCGGGCCGAGGCCGAACCGCCCTCCTGACCCCGCCCCGGACACCCGAGCGGCCCCGGACTCGACGGAGTCCGGGGCCGCTCGTCGAAGGACGACGTCAGACGGTGATCACACGCGGCTCGTCGAGTCCGTCCACCTGGCCGGCCGCCTGGCACAGCTTGGGGATGTGCGAGGCGTCCGAGGTGACCAGCCGCACCGGAGGCTCGGACAGCGCGGCGGTGGCCACCACGAGCGCGTCGACCAGGCACTCGTGCCCGTCCAGCCCGGAGGTGTCGAGCAGTTCACCGGCCGCCTCGATCACCCGCTCCGACACCGGGGCGATCGTGTACCGGGCCAGGAGGAACCTCAGCCGGTCACCCACGCGCCCGGTTCGGCGAACCTCCAGTGGCGTGACGGCACTGACGACCACCGGGGCCGAGTCCCGCTCGGCCGCGCCGATCAGCGCGGCCACGCGACTGTCGCGCTCGGCGTCCAGCGAAAGCGCCTGGGCGTCGAGCACTACCGTCCCGCAACGGCGCGGGGAGGCCTTGGCCCTGGTCAGGCGCTGGCGGCCCATGCTTCCTCCGCCCATTGCCGGTCGGCGTCGGTGATGTGGCCGTGGGCCTCGTTGTCCTCCACGACCTCACGCAACTTGGCCATCGCCACCCAGTGTTCAAGAGCCTCCGCCACCACTGCGGAGAACCCGTTCCTGTCCGTGCGCTGTTCCACCTCGGCGGCGAGATCGGCCGGGAGCGAGATCGACCGTCTGACGGCGAGGGGCGTTTCCGGAGTCAGTTCAGCAACCATGGGCGAAGGGTAACACCGCGCGTGTCAATAACTCAAAGTGTTCATGTGATCGCATGTAGTACACGTAAGCGACCCCGGGCTCGACGGAGTCCGGGGTCGCTCGGGCGTGCGGGGGTGGGTCAGATGTGCACGGCGGGGCCGGCGTCGGTGGAGCCGCGGCGGGTCAGGAGGCCCAGGAGCGCGGCGGCGAAGGCGACCACGGCCGCGACCGCGAAGGCGAGCGACATGCCGCTGACGAACGAGTCGTGGACGGCGCCGGCCATCGCGTCGACCGCCTGCTGGGGGGTGCCGGCCGGAGCGGGCGGGGCGATGCCGAGCTGGGCGGCCTGGTTGAGGCCCTCGGACTGGGCGGGGTCGACCGGGGGCAGCCCCGCCTTCGCCCAGTTGCCCGGCAGCACGTCGGTGACCTTGGCGGCCATCAGCGCGCCCAGCACCGCGGTGCCGAGACTTCCGCCGACCTGCATCGCGGACTGCTGGAGACCGCCGGCCACGCCGGAGAGCTCCATCGGGGCGTTGCCGACGATGACCTCGGTGGCGCCCACCATGACCGGACTGATGCCCAGGCCCATCAGGACGAACCAGAGCGCCATCGCACCGTTGCCGGAGCCCGCGTCCAGGGTGGACATGCCGATCATCGCGGTGGTGGTGATCAGCATGCCGGCCACGATCGGGATGCGCGGTCCGAGCTTGCCGATCGCCACGCCGGCCACCGGCGAACCGATGATCATCATGCCGGTCATCGGCAGCAGGTGGACGCCGGCCTCGACGGGCGACATGCCGTGCACGTTCTGCAGGTAGAAGGTGACGAAGAAGATCGCGCCGAAGAACGCGAAGGCCATCAGCACCATCAGCAGGGTGCCGGCCGACAGCGGCAGCGAGCGGAACAGGCTGAGCGGGATCAGCGGCTCCCGGGCCACCCGCTGCCAGAGCGCGAACAGCGTCATCAGCACGACGGCGCCACCCAGGAAGAGCACGGTGGAGAGGTCGCCCCAGCCCCACTCGGGGGCCTTGATGATGCCGAAGACCAGCGCGAACATCGCCACCGAGAGCAGCACGATGCCGGGGACGTCGAAGGACTTGGCGGCGTTCTCGGCGCGGACGTCCTTGAGGATCCACAGGCCGAGGGCCAGCGCGATCAGGCCGACCGGGATGTTGATGAAGAACACCGACTCCCAGTTGACGTGCTCGACCAGCAGGCCGCCGACGATCGGGCCGGCCGCGGTGGAGGCGCCGATCACCCCGCCCCAGATGCCGATGGCCATGTTGAGCTTCTCGGCCGGGAAGGCCCCGCGCAGCAGGCCGAGCGCGGCGGGCTGGAGCAGCGCGCCGAACAGGCCCTGGAGGACGCGGAACGCGATCACCGTCTGGATGTTCCCGGCGAATCCGATCGCCGCCGAGGTGGCGGCGAAGCCGACCGCGCCGACCAGGAAGGTGTTCTTGTGGCCGAACCGGTCACCGATCTTGCCGGCGGTGATCAGGAAGACCGCGAGGGCGAGCAGGTAACCGCTGGTGACCCACTGGATCTCGGAGGGGGCGGCCTTGAGGTCGGCCTGGATCACCGGGTTGGCGATCGCCACGATGGTGCCGTCCAGGGCGACCATCATCACGCCGACGGCGACGGTGAGCAGGGTCAGCCAGGGGTGCCCCTGGAGGCCCTTCCCGGCGGACGGCACGGGCGGCCGCGCGTCGGCCTTCGTGCTCTTGACGGCGGACTGGCTCATCTGGGCCCTCCGTGGGCTGGCTGGGGGCGGACGTGGGCGTGGCGCCCCGGCCCAACCCGTCCCCACGAGTGCCCGGCCCGACGGACGCCACTCCGGCAGATTATGTCAGCGACTGACATTCGGCAAACACTGACTTCTGGCTCCGGCTGACATTTGTCAGACCGATAGAGTTGGGCTTTACACCCCAGCCGCGTCACCGTCCGGAGGACACCCCGCCATGGCCGCTCAGCCCGCACTCCCCGCCACCGCCCCGGCCGGCCGGGCTCCCGGCGACCCGGAGCCGGAGCCCGGCCCGGGACTGCGCGAGCGCAAGAAACGCCGCACCCGGGACGCGCTGATCGAGGCGGCCCACCAGCTCTTCCTCAGCCAGGGCTTCGCCCGGACCACCGTCGACGAGATCGCCGCCGCCGTCGACGTCTCGCAGCGCACCTTCTTCCGGTACTTCGCCAACAAGGACGAGGTCGCCCTCGCCGTCCTCGCCGACGCCGAGGACTACTTCATCGACCGGCTCCGGAACCGCCCCGCCGACGAGAACCCGCTGCAGGCACTGCGCGCCGCGATCGTCGAGTCCTGGCGCGAGCTCGGCTCCCCGGACCGCACCGGACCCGGTTCGGTGACCAGCGCGCTGGAGCTGATCCGGATGATCGAGGACACCCCCACCCTGCTCGCCGCGCACCTGCGCCGGGTCACCGACCAGGAACGGGTGGTCACCCGGGTGATCGCCGAGCGCGAGAACCTCGACCCCGCCGAGGACCTGCGGCCCGCCGTGATGGCCGCCGTCTTCGGCAGCGTGCTGCGCGCCGCCCACCTGTCCTGGACCGCCGACCAGGAGGTGGACGGCCCGGAGGGCATGATCGCCCTGATCGGCCGCCACTTCGACCAGCTCGGCCCCGCCCTGGCCGGCGACTGGCGGCACTGAGGACCGGCCCCGGCCGCACCGGGGTCGCACCTGGTCATACCGGGGTACTACTCCCGGCCACGGCAGGGCCCGAAAGGTCTGCCCACGGTCCGACGACGGGCGGGTGTCACGACTCCTAGGCTGGCCCGCGATGAAGACGCTCAGCAAGGCCTCCGCCCGGGCCCACGCCCTCCGCCTGCTCGGAACGCTCCGGCACAACCTCAGCACGCCCACCGGCGGGCACACCCCCCTGCTCGGGGACTCCCCGCGCGCCTGGGTGCGACGGCTGCCGTACGTGGTCGCCCTCCTCCTCCAGACCTCGCTGATCCCCACCGGCATCACCGTCCTGACCGGCTCCTACGACCTGGTCCTGCCCGTCGCCGCCGCACTCACCGTCGCCCAGACCGCCCCGCTGGTGCTGGCGGTCGCCCGGCCGCTGCCCGCCTGGTGGATCAGCGCGGGCGCCCTCGTCGCCACCGCCGCCGTCACCGCGCGCCACGACCACACCGGCGGCACCTGGCCGTGGACGGCGCCGATGATCCTGGCCTACCTCTTCCTGCTGATCGCGCTCGCCCTGCGGGAGAGCCGGGCCACCCTGGTCTCGGTCTGGGTCGCCACCGTGCTGCTCACCGGCCTCACCCTCACCCTCGGCCTGCCGCGCGGCGGCGACGGCACCACCGTGCTGCTGGTCGCGCTCAGCGGCGCCGTCCTGCTGCTCGGCTGGTCGGTCCGGGACCGGGCCGAGGCCCGGCGGCTGCTCGTCGTGCAGGAGCACATCAGCGAGGCCGAACGCGAACGGCGGACCCTGCTGGAGGAGCGCGCCCGGATCGCCCGGGAGCTGCACGACGTGGTCGCCCACCACATGTCGGTGATCGCCGTGCAGGCGGCCAGCGCGCCGTACCGGATACCCGGCGTACCGGCCGACGCCGCCGAGGAGTTCACCGCGATCGCCGGCACCGCACGCGAGTCGCTGGCGGAGATGCGACGGCTGCTCGGCGTGCTGCGCAGCGAGGATTCGGGCGCCGAGAGGGCGCCGCAGCCTGGTGTCGGCCAGCTCGTCCAGCTGGTCGAGACGGTCCGCCGGGCGGGGGTCGCGGCCGAGCTGACGGTCGACCCGGAACTTGCCGACGCGCTGCCGCCCGCCGTCGACCTCTCCGTCTACCGGATCGTCCAGGAGGCACTGGCCAACGTGGTCCGGCACGCCCCGGGCGCCGGCGCCTGGGTCTCGCTGACCGCCACGGACGCGTCCCTGCTGGTCACGGTGGTGAACGCGGCCCCGCCCGAGCGGGCGGAGTCGCTGGAGGCCTCGGTCGAGGGCACCGGCCAGGGACTGGTCGGGATGCGCGAGCGGGTCCGGCTGCTGGACGGCCGGCTGGACACCGGGCCGCTGCCGGACGGCGGCTTCAAGGTGGCCGCCGTCCTGCCGCTCGACGGCCTGACGGATACTCGGTCCGCCGGCACTGCGCCGGCCCAGCCGTAGGACCGGCTGCACGACGACCGGAAGAGCACCGCATGACCATCCGCGTGATCATCGTCGACGACCAGGCGATGGTGCGGGCGGGTTTCGCCGCCCTGCTCAACGCCCAGAGCGACATCGACGTGGTGGGCGACGCGGCGGACGGCGCGCAGGCCCTGGAGGTGACCGGCCGGACCCATCCCGACGTGGTGCTGATGGACGTCCGGATGCCCGTGATGGACGGGCTGGAGGCGGCCCGCCGGCTGCTCGCCCCGGCCGTGCCCGGCGCGCACCGCCCGAAGGTCCTGATGCTCACCACCTTCGACGTCGACGACTACGTCTACGAGGCGCTGCGGGCCGGGGCGAGCGGCTTCCTGCTGAAGGACGCGCCCCCGGCCGACCTGATCGCGGCCGTCCGGGTGGTCGCGGCCGGCGAGGCACTGCTCGCCCCCTCGGTGACCCGGCGGCTGATCGAGGACTTCGCCCGGACCAGGCCGGCCAAGCGCCGCGACCCGAAGCTGCGGCTCAACGCACTGACCCCGCGTGAGACCGAGGTACTGGAGCTGATCGCCCGCGGCCTCTCCAACCAGGAGATCGCCGCCCGGCTGGTGCTCGCCGAACAGACCGTCAAGACCCACATCGGCCGCATCCTGGCCAAGCTCGACCTGCGCGACCGCGCCCAGGCGGTCGTCCTCGCCTACGAGTCCGGCCTGGTGACGCCCGGCCAGTAGGGTCCGCCCCCGCCCCCGTGGTGGGGAAAACCTCAGTGATACCCGGGTAGCACCCGGGAGTTGGCCCTGCGGAGTGACGTCCGCAGGGCCGTCGCGTTCCTACCGTCCTCCCCGTCGACGTCGAACGGACGAGGGAGAGAACGGACATGCGGCAGCAGCCAAGCCAGCAGCCCGGCCAGGGGCGTACCCGGCAGCGCGCCGAGCGGAGGCCCCGGCGGATCCGGCGGACGGTCGCCGCCGCCGGGCTGGCACTGGCCGCCGTCCTCGGCGCGGGCGGCTGGGCCGCCGCCGACGGCCAGCAGGCCGTGACCGGCCCCCCGCCCGGCACCGCCGCCTGGGTCGCGGACACCACGCTCGGGCTCCGGCTGCCCGACCCGGCCACCGCCGCCCCGGCCGAGGTGGCCGCCTTCTTCGACCGGCTGCCGGCCGCGGCCCGGGAGTCGCTGGCCGTCCGCCACCCGCTGGTGCTCGGCAACCTGGACGGCGCGCCGGTCCGGCTCCGCTACCGGGCCAACGAGGCGGCGCTCGCCGAGGAACTCGGGCGTGAACTGGCCCGCGCCACCGACCCGTCGCTCACCCCGCAGGACCACACCGCCGCCCGGGAGCGCGCCGCGCGGTACCGCACGCTGCTCGACGGGGTGCGGGACGGCGGCCGCCGGTTCCTCGCCTTCGACCCGCGCGGCCGGGGCCAGATCGCCGAGGTGTACGGCGACCTGGCCACCGCCCGCCGGACGGCGGTCGTCGTCCCCGGCTCCGACATCGACCTGCGCACCTTCGACCGCGCCGGTGACCCGTACGGAACCCCGGCCGGCATGGCCCGCGCGCTGCACGGGGCGACCGGCGGGGGTACGGCCGTGATCGCCTGGGCCGGCTACACCACTCCGGTCGGGGTGGGCCCGGACGCCGCCACCGAGACGCTGGCCGAGGCCGGCGCCGGGCGGCTGGGCCGGCTGCTCGACGGACTCGCCGTCACCACCCGCCCGGACGCGCCGGCCACGGTGTTCTGCCACAGCTACGGCTCGGTGGTCTGCGGGCTGGCCCGGCCGGGCCCGGAACAGGCCTCGGGGGTGGTGGTCCTCGCCTCGCCGGGCCTGGGGGTCGACTCGGCCGCCGACCTCGACCCGCGGGTGCCGCTCTGGGCGGTCAAGCGGAACGACTCGGACTGGATCGGCCACGTGCCCTACGTCCGGTTCCTCGGTCTCGGTCACGGCGCCGATCCGACCGGGCCGGAATTCGGCGCCCGCCCGCTGCCGGCCACCGGCGCACACGGCCACACCGGCTACTTCGCGCCGGGCACCGCCTCGCTGGCCGCCTTCACCGCCGTCGCACTCGGCCGCTGACCCGGGCCGACCGCACCCGGCCGGCCGCACCGGCCGCCGACCCCGGCCGCCGCCCGCACGTGCAACCGCACCGCCGCCGCCCGCACCCGGGCCGCCCCGCCGCCACCCCGCCCCTTCGCCACACCCGCGAACGGAGACCCCGTCATGCCCAGCCCGCTCACCGCCCTGCGCCGGGCCGCCCACCAGGTGGACACCCGCACCCCCGAGACCCGCGACCGGGCCCTCGACAGCCTGCGCGCCCTCGCCCTGCTCGGCGTACCGGTCGGCCACTGGCTGCTCGGCGGCTTCACCCTCTCCTCCGACGGCGCACTGCACAACGCCAGCCCGCTCTCCTCCCCCGCGCTCGGGTTCTTCGCACCGGCCAGCTGGATGCTCCAGATGCTCGGCGTGTTCTTCCTGGTCGGCGGCCACTCCGCGGTGCACTCGCTGGAGCGGGCCCGCGCCAAGGGCGTGGGCAACGCCCGCTGGCTGCGCGGCCGGGCCGTCCGGCTGCTCCGCCCGGTGCTCGGGGTGACGGCCGTCTGGGCGCTGCTGATCCCGGTGCTGCGACACCTCGGCGTCCCCGCCGACACCGTCCGGACCGGGTCGACGCTGGTGGTGCAGCCCCTCTGGTACATCGGCGTCTACCTGGGCCTGACCGCGCTCACCCCGCTCTGCGTGGCCGCCGCCCGGCGGCTGGGCGGCTGGTCGGCGGGCGTCCTCCTGGCCGCCGTCGCCGTGGTCGACGTGCTCCGGTACGGGCCGTGGGCCGAGGCGGTGCCGTCCTGGGTCGGGCTGCTGAACATCCTGCCGGGCTGGCTCTTCGGCTACCAGCTCGGCGTGCTCTGGGCGCGCGGCCGGCTGGGCCGTCCGGCCGGCCGCCTGCTGCTGCTCGGCGGCGGCGCGCTGTTCGCCGCGCTGCTGCTGTTCTGGCACTACCCGGCCAGCATGGTCGGGGTGCCGGGCGCCGAGCGGACCAACTCCCACCCGCCGTCCCTGCTGGTGCTGGCGCTGGCCTCGGTGCAGTGCGGCGCCGCGGTGCTGCTGCGCGAGCGGCTCGGCCGGCTGCTGACCCGGCGTCCGCTGCTCTGGCTGCCGGTGGTGGCGGTCAACCTGTCGGCGATGACGATCTTCTGCTGGCACCAGAGCGCCATGCTGGCCGTCGCGGTGCCCGGCGCGGCCGTCCTGGGCGAGGTGCCGGGGCTGACCGTGGCGCCGGACTCGCTCGGCTGGGTGGCCGTCCGACTGGCGCTGCTGCCGCTGTTCGGGGCCGCGCTGATCGGGATCGGGTGGTTCACCCGGCGGTTCGACGGACCGTGGACGGCCTTCTCCCGGCCCGTCAAGGCGGTGGCCGGAGCAGGGGCGGCGTTCTTCGCCGCGTACGCGCTGGGCGTGGTCTGAACGCCCCGGCGGTCGGAGCGAGGGCGGGGCGTGGGCCGGTGCGGTCCACGCCCCGCTCGTGTGCCCGCCACCGCGCCGGACCGGTCGTTCCACGCCGTCCGGTGCCGCCCCGCACCGGCCCGCTCCGCCCGCAGCCGACGCGCCGTCACCCACTTGCGACACGCACACGCCGAACGCAGTGCATCCGCATGCGAACCACCACGCACTGTGATGTTCTGTGACGGTCGGCGACCATTCGTGCGCCCGCGACCGCCACGGCCGTCCCCCCGCGCCGTTCGCCCCCGATGCCCCGATGTCCCCCTCACTCCTTACCTCCCACGTTTTCGAGGAGTTCCATGTCCCTGTCCCTACCGCGGCCCACCGGCCGGCCGCGGACCCGCCGGCGGCACTCCGCCGCCGTCGCCACCGCCGTGGTCTGCGCGCTGACCACCGGCACCGTCCTGACCGCCGCCGGCCCGGCCGCCGCCCTGGTCGGCACCCACGGCTCCGGCCACCACGACCCGGCCGGCGCCGACGCCCCGGCCGGTACCGCCCCGCGCATCACCGACCCCCGCGTGCAGGCCGAACTGCGGGACGACGAGGTCGCCGCGCTCGGCCAGGAGCACGCCGAGGAGCACGCCGGTGCGCGGGCGGCCATGCGCGGCGTCGGCGAGTACCCGCAGACCACCCGCACCAACCGGCTCAAGGCCCTGACGGACTCCCAGGCAACCCTCAACGCCGCCTTCGACCCGGCCGTCTTCGGCGCGTTCAAGGCGTACTTCCCGTCCCCCGACTTCGCCGCCCACATCGCCATGCTGCCGACCGGCAAGGTGCTGCTGTTCTCCTTCGAACGGATCGAGACCAACCCGGAGAAGGAACCCGCCCCCACCCAGACCATCGGCAAGGAGAACGCCGGGCGCGCCTACCTCTGGGACCCGGCCAAGGGCTCCGGCACCGATTCGTTCACCAAGGTCACCCCGCCGGTGATCGACATGCCGGACGGCCTCGGCGAGCTGCGCCCGGCGCCGTTCTTCTGCGCCGGCCACTCCTTCCTCCCCAACGGCATGCTCGGCGTCTTCGGCGGCAACCTCGGCGGGAACGGCGGCACCGGCGCCAAGCTGTCGCTGATCTTCGACCCCTGGACCGAGACCTGGACCCGCAACCCCGACATGTCGGTCGGCCGCTGGTACCCGTCGGTGGTCACCGGCGCGGACGGCCGGCAGCTGATCATGTCCGGCCAGTCCGAGCTGGGCTGGGGCACCCCGACACCGGTGGTCGAGCGGTTCCCGGCCAAGTCCTACCCGGTGCCCTCCCTCAAGACCGACACCCCGAGGAACACCCCGGTCGACCGCTTCAAGGCCGACGCCCCGTTCAGCCTGGACTACCCGCACCTGTTCTCGCTGCGCGACGGCAACGTCTACGCCTTCGGCCGCCACCCGGACGAGCAGTGGGTCTTCGACCCGGTCAACGAGACCCGCCGCGACCTCCTCGCCCGCCCGGACGGCCGCAAGCGCGGCTACGGCTCGGCCGTCCCCCTCCCCGGCGGCCCCAACGGCCCGGAGGCCACGCTGTTCCTCGGCGGCGACCGGGACAACCCGAGCACCCTGCGCTTCTCCAACGGCAACTGGACCGCCGAGAAGTCCCGCGCCTTCGGCCGCACCCAGGACGACACCCTGCTGCTCCCCAACGGCACGCTGCTGACGGTCAACGGCGCCTACGACATCCGCGACTACGGCAACGGCCCGTACAACCCGAACGCCGACCTCAAGTACCGGCAGACGGAGCTGCGCGACGCCCAGGGCAACTGGAAGCTCGGCCCGGTCCAGCGGCTGCCGCGCGGCTACCACTCCAACGCCGTGGTGCTCCCGGACGGCCGCATCATGGTGACCGGCGACGAGCTCCAGCAGCTCGCCAACGACCCGGACATCACGGACAACATGAACGGCAGCATCGAGATCTACGAGCCCGCCTACCTCCACCAGGGCAACCGTCCGTCGATCGACCGGGCCCCGACCACGGCGGTCGGCTACGACAAGAACTTCCTCGTCACCACCACCACGCCCGGACTCGTCTCCAAGGCCGTGCTGCTCTCGCCCACCACCGCGACCCACTCGGTCAACACCAGCCAGCGCCACCTCGAACTGCGGGTCACCAGCCGGGCTGGCAACCGTCTGGAGCTCCAGGCCCCGCCGGACGCCAAGGCGGCGCCGCCCGGCTGGTACATGCTCTTCCTGCTCAACGACCAGGGCGTGCCCTCCGTCGCCAAGTGGGTGCAGCTCAGCTCCTCGGCCTGACCCGACGACCTCCCACGCGCGACGAGGAGAACAACCCCCATGACCACGGCAACGGATCTGAGACTCCGCGAGAGCGACGAGATCCAGGGCGACATCGTCGCCGGCTTCAAGAAGGACAACGTCACCCTGCTGTTCCTCAAGTTCGAGGACGCCGCCCGGGCCCGCGACTGGCTGCGCCGGCTCGCCCCGCAGATCGCCACCACCCGCCAGGTCGCCGGCTTCAACGCGGCCTTCAGCGAGGCCCGCAAGTCCTCGGGCGGCGACGACCCCCGGACGCTCCGGGCCACCTGGCTGGGCCTCAGCCTGACCTACGAGGGCATGCGTCAGCTCTCCGCGACCGACCCGTTCCCGCAGGGAGCGCCGCCCGGCACCGGCCTGGAGGCGTTCAAGGAGGGCTCGGCCAAGCGGGCCGGCGCGCTCGGCGACACCGGCGACAACTCCCCGGAGAACTGGCTGTTCGGGAACGGGAAGAGCCAGCCGGTGCACGCGGTGCTGACGATCGCCTCGGACACCGAGGAGGACCTGAGGACCACCGTCGAGGCGCAGCGCGAGGCCGCCGCCACCGACCGGATCGTGATCGTGTTCCAGCAGAACGCCCAGACCCTGAAGGGCAGCCGCCGCGGCAAGGAGCACTTCGGTTTCAAGGACGGCATCAGCGAACCCGGCGTCCGCTTCTTCGACCAGCCCGACCCGAACCGGCCCGAGGAGGTCCAGGGACACCCGGGCACCCGGATCGTCCCGGCCGGCGAGTTCGTGGTCGGCGAGCAGCCGGCCCCCGGCAGCGCCACCGAGTTCCCCGAGTGGGCCCGCAACGGCTCCTTCCAGGTGGTCCGCCGGCTGTCCCAGGACGTGCCCGGCTGGTGGGCCCAGGTCTCGGTCAAGCTGAAGGAGCTCAAGCAGGCCAAGGCCGTCCCGGAGTCCGCCACCGCCGAGTGGCTGGCCGCCCGGCTGGTCGGCCGCTGGCGCTCCGGCGCGCCGGTCTGCAAGCACCAGGACCGGGACGTCCCGAACGACCCGGCGGCCTCGTCCGACAACGACTTCGACTTCCGGGACGACCTGGAGGGCCTGGCCACCCCGCTCTTCTCCCACCTGCGCAAGACCAGCCCGCGGGCCGGCCTGCAGGCGCCCGACCCGAGCGTGCCGCCGCTCGACGCCCGGGACCTGGACGGCCGGCGGATCATCCGGCGCGGCGCGCCGTACGGGTACCCGTTCGACCCGGCCTCCGAGGGCCCCGGCGGTCCGGACGACCCGCGCGGCCTCCTCTTCGTCTGCTACCAGGCCGACATCGCCCGGCAGTTCGAGTTCATCCAGGCCGACTGGATGGACCAGCCGGACTTCCCGCCCGGCCGCAACCCGGAGCCCGGCAAGGACCCGGTGACCCAGCAGGCCGACCAGGTCGACTTCGAGAGCCGAGGCTCGGACGGCGCGGTCAGGCACACGCCCCTGAGCTTCCAGCAGTTCGTCCAGACCCAGGGCTCGGTCTACGCCTTCGCGCCGTCGATCAGCACCCTGAAGGCGCTCTGCGACGGGCGGCTCACCGGCCAGGGCAGCACCCAGGGCCAGCAGGGCCAGAACCAGGGCGGCACCCAGACCCAGTACCAGCAGGGCCAGCAGGGCGGCCAGACCTCCCCGCAGTCCGGCCGGGCGTACCCGTGCGACGAGATCGTCGCCGTCCCGGACCGGTGGCGGCGCGGCGGGCAGAGCGAGTTCTGGGTCTGCCACGGCGACCGGTACCGGAAGATCTCGGTCTCCGACGGCACCGGCGCCGACCGGGTGGTCAAGGGCGACGGACGGCTGAGCGGCCACTCCTGTCTCCAGGGCATCGCCCGGCTCGACTGCGTGCTGCCGATGCCCGACCTGCAGAACCCCGGCGGCAAGAGCTGGTACTGGGTGTTCCACAGCAGCGGCGGACGCCAGCAGTACCGGGCCGTCTCGCTCACCTGCGGCAGCACCCACGCCGGCACGCTGGAGCGGCCGGACCGCGACCTCACCTCCTGGGGCTCGCTGAAGGGCGTCGGCCAGGTGGACTGCTTCCTCCCGGTGCCCGACCAGCAGCGGGTCAGCGGGAAGAGCTGGTACTGGGTGTTCCACACCACCGGCGGGCGCCAGCAGTACCGGCTGATCTCGGTGGCCGACGGCGCCGCGCACACCGACGTGCTGGAGCGCACCGACCGCGAACTCTCCCAGTGGGGCTCGCTGAACGGCGTCGGCAAGGTGGACTGCTTCCTCCCGGTGCCCGACCAGCAGCGGGTCGGCGGCAAGAGCGAGTACTGGGTGTTCCACGGCGACACCTACCGCCGGATCTCGGTGGCCGACGGCAGCGGCCACCCGGACCGCCTGGTCGGCGGCGACCGTTCCTGCTCCGGCTGGAACTCGCTGAGCTGACCCGGGCCGCCCCTCCCGGGCGGCCGTCCCGTCCGCCCCCGGCGCCCACCCGGCGCCGGGGGCGGACTGTCGCACCCCTGCCCTACTCTGCGGCCATGGTGACCTTCGACGAGTTCCGGGCGATGGCCCTCGCCCTGCCGCAGGCGACGCAGCAGCCCACGTGGGAGACCGAGACCCTCCGGGTGGACTCGAAGATCTTCGCGATGGGCTCCCCGGACGGCGACTCCGTCACCGTCAAGGCCTCCCGGGAGGACCAGGCCGAGCTGCTCGCCGCCGAGCCGGAGGTCTTCTCCAGCGCCCCGTACGTCGGGCGGCACGGCTGGGTGAGCGTCCGGCTGGACCTGGTCGACCGGGACGAGCTGCGGGACCTGCTGACCGAGGCCTGGCGGCGCGCCGCGCCCAAGCGGCTGGTCCGGGAGTTCGGCGCCGGGCCGGAGTCCGGGCCGGCGGAGCCGGCGCGGGCGAAGGGGAGGCCGAAGTCGACGGGCGGAGGCGACGCATAGCCTGAACGAGTGACGCCCGTCCGGTCATCTCCGGTTCATGTGATCCATCCCACAGTTTAAGGTGCACCCACTCCTCTCCCGGGCCCCTAGGCTTGCGCTGGAAGTTGGCAGTCGTACCACCCTTCGGGCCCCGCCCGCGGATCGGTGACGGGACTCTCAGGGAGTTGAGGCGATGCGCCGTCGGCGGTGGAAGCATGTCCTGATCGGTGCCTTCGCGGGCTGCGCGGTACTCGCCGACGCGGGCGCGGCGGCAGCGCAAGCCGCTGCCGCCACCGAACAGTTGGCCATCTCCACACCACCGGCCGGCAGTCTCGCCTGGGTCGAGGACCACTCCTACGGGCACGACCTCCCCGACCCGGCCACCACCACTGCGGCCACCGCGGCCGAGTTCTTCGCCGGGCTCGGCCAGGCCGAGCTGAACCGGCTGGTCGCGGCGTACCCGCTGGTGGTCGGCAACTTCGACGGCGCCCCGCTCGCCCTGCGCTACCGGGCCAACCGGGTGGCACTGGCCGCCGAGCGCGACCGTGCCCGGGCCCGCGCCGCCGACCCGGACCTCGACTCCGACCTGCACGCGCTGGCGGTCTCCCGCGCCAACGACGTCGAGAGCCTGCTCGCCCCCGAGCGGCAGATCCTCGCCTTCGACCCGCGCGGCCGCGGCCTGCTGACCGAGGTCTGGGGCGACCTCGCCTCGGCCGACCGGGTCTCGGTGATCGTCCCCGGCTCGGACGCCGACCTCGGCCACTTCGACCAGGCGGTCGAGCCGCTCCGCTCCCCCGCCGGGATGGCCCGCGCGCTGTACGCGGAGGAGCACCGGCAGTCCCCGGGCGCCCGGACCGCGGTGGTCGCGTGGACCGGTTACGTCACGCCGTCCGGCCTCGGCCCGGACGCCGTCACCTCCCGGCTCGCCGACGTCGGGGCGCCGCGACTGCGGCGACTGCTCGCCGGGCTCCGGGAGACGACCCGGCCGCAGGCCCCGCCCGCACTGTTCTGCCACTCCTACGGATCGGTGGTCTGCGGCACCGCCGCGCCCGACATCCCCCGGGCCGCCGCCTCACCCTCCGACACCTCCGGGATCACCGACGTCGTGGTGTTCGGCTCCCCCGGCATGGGTGTGGAGAGCACCTCGGAGCTGGGCGCCGGAGTGCACGTCTGGGCCACCCGCAACGAGAGCGACTGGATCGGCAACGTGCCGTACCTGGAGTTCGGCGGGCTCGGCCACGGCGCCGACCCGACCTCGGCGGACTTCGGCTCCGAGCACGTGTCCTCGGCCCGCTCCGCCGGTCACAACGGCTACTTCACCCCCGACACCGACAGCCTGCACAACTTCGCGGCCGTCGCGCTCGGCGACTACCAGAACGTGGTCCGCCCGACGGCCGGCGCCTGACGGCGGTCGGGGTGATCGCGGCCACGGGTCCGTCAGCGCGCGTCCACGTAGAGCCGGACCGCTTCCGCGGCCGCCCTCGCCATCTCCCGGCGGGCGGCCGGCGGGGAGAGCACCTCGGCGTCCGCGCCGAAGGCGAGCAGCGCACGGACGGCCGGCAGCGACTGGAAGCCCAGCCCGAGCTCGACCCAGTCCTCCGGCGCCCCGCCGCCGGACTCGGGCGGCGGGGCGGCCAGCCGCCCGCCGTGGATCCGGACGAACATGTCCAGCCGCGCGCGCCGCACCCGCACCGCGACCTTCACCTCCTTGGGCAGCCGCTCCACCTGCTCCCGCAGCACGCCCCAGACGTCGCTCAGGCCCAGCCCCGGACGGCGGCGCGCCGGTTCCTCGGAGGTCTCGGCGTACAGCACCCGGTCGGCCCGGAACAGCCGCGGCTCGCCCTGCAGATCGGCCACCAGGTACCAGACCGCGGCCTTGCTGACCAGGCCGTACGGGTCGACGGTGTACTCCACCGGCCCGGGGGTGCCGCTGTGCCGGTAGCGCAGCCGCAACCGGCGGTCGGCGAAGACGGCGTACTGCAGCTCGCCGAGATCGGGCCCGCGCGGGGCGCCGGCCTGCAGCCAGCGCGCCGGGTCGACCAGGATGCGTTCGCTGATCCGCTCGGCGCCCGGGCGGTGCGGGGCGGGCAGTGCGGCCATCACCTTGCGCAGGGCCGAACCGAGCGCGCCGTCCAGCCCGAGATCGCTGTGCGCACCCTGGGCGGACAGCACGAACAGGGCACGCGCCTCGTCGGCGGTCAGTCCGCTGACGTCGGTGCGGTAGCCGGGCAGCAGGCTGACGCCGCCGTGCCGGCCGCGCTCGGTGTAGACGGGGACGCCGGCCGTGGAGAGCGCCTCGACGTCGCGGTAGATGGTGCGGACCGACACCTCCAGCCGTTCGGCCAGTTCGGTGGCGGGCACCCGGCCGCGGGTCTGGAGCAGCAGCAGGATCGAGAGCAGGCGGTCGGCCTTCATGGCACGAGGATCGCAGAAATCCTGACGCCGGATGTCAGGTTTTACCGGGAGATTGCCTTCGAGACGAAAAACCCTCCGTACCGATGGAGTTGATCCCGCATGGACACCACCCAGGACCCGCGCCCGCTGTACCTGCTCGCACTCGGTCAGTTGGAGAAGCTGATCGCCGAAGCCGGCCCGGAGACGCTCGACCGGCCCACCCCGTGCACCGAGTACGACCTGCGGACCCTGCTCGGCCACGTGGTCGGCGGTATCCACCGGTTCGCCTACCTCGGTGAGGGCGGGCGGTCCGAGGACGTCGCGGCGATGACCGGCGACCTGGCCGACGACGCCTGGCCGGCCGCCCTCGACCGGGCCCGGACCCGGGCGACCGCCGCGTGGGCCGAGGACGCCCGGCTGGACCGCCCGACCGCCGCGCCGTGGGGCGAGGTCCCGGGCCGGGCCGCGGTGGGCGGCTACATCCTGGAGACCGTCACCCACAGCTGGGACATCTCCCGGGCGCTCGGCAGCAGCGTCCCGCTGGACGAGCGGCTGGCCGAGACCGCCCTGGCGATCGCCGAGGCCGTACTGCCGACCGGCCCGCGCGAGGGCGCCCCGTTCGGCCCGGACCTCCCCGCCCCGGCCGACGCCGATCCCTACACCCGCCTCGCGGCCTTCCTCGGCCGCGAGGTCTGAGCCGCCACCCGCGCCGCCACCCGCGCCGGCGCAGCTGAACCGGCGTACCCCGGGCCGACGGGCCCGGGCGAACGCCGGCCCGCCGGGCCCGGGCTACCGAGCGGGGCCGCTCCCGGCGATCCGCCCGGCGTACAGGTCGATCTTGTGGTCGAGCACGGCCAGGGTCGCGTGCAGGTCCGCGACCTGCTGCCGCACCTCCTCCCGGTGGGCGAGCAGCAGGTCGCGCCGGTCCTCCAGGGTCCGGTCGCCCTCGCGGGCCAGCTCCACGTACCGCAGCATGTCGGCCACCGTCATGCCGGTCAGCCGCAGCCGGCCCAGGAAGGCCAGCCGGTGCAGGTCGGCGTCGTTGTAGCGGCGCTGCCCGGAGGCGGACCGGTCCACCGGGTCCAGCAGGCCGATCCGCTCGTACCAGCGCAGGGTGTGGGCGGTCAGCCCGCTGGCCGCCGCCACCTCGCCGATGGTGTGCCGGGGCGTACGGTCCGGCTCCCCGACCGGCGTGCGGAAGACGTCGGAGCAGGTGCGCGGATCGAGGTCGATCGGTGCGGGCACGGCCATGGTGGAACCCCCGGTGGCGGACGATGCCGTCGGCGCCGACGGCCTGGACTGCACTCCGGCCAAGCCTGCCATCCCGGCGGCCCGGGCCTCCCCGTTAGAGTCGGGCCCATGGAGAGCTTGCGGAAGATCGAGGACTGGCCGGTGCCGAACGCGGCGGCGGCCGTGGTGCGGGGCGAGGACGGCGCGGTACTGGGCACGTACGGGCCGCAGGACCACCTGTTCCCGCTGGCGTCGGTGACCAAGCTGCTCACCTCGTACGCCGTGCTGGTCGCCGTCGAGGAGGGCGTCTTCGAGCTGGACGACCCGGCCGGGCCGGAGGGCTCGACCGTGCGTCACCTGCTGGCCCACACCTCGGGCCTGGCCTTCGACGAGCACAAGGTGATGGCCGAGCCCGGCAACCGCCGGCTCTACTCCAACGCCGGCTTCGACGTCCTGGCGCAGGCCCTCCAGCAGGCCGCCGGCATTGACTTCGGCCGGTACGCCGCGGAGGCCCTCTTCGAGCCGCTCGGCATGCGCTCGACGCTGATCAACACCGCCCACCGGGCGCCGGCCGGCGCCGGCGGGCTCTCCACCGCCGCCGACCTGGCCCTGTTCGCCGCCGAGCTCCAGTCGCCCAAGCTGCTGGACCCGTCCACGCTGGCCGCCGCCACCCGTGAGGTCGCCTTCCCGGGGACCAGCGGCGTGCTGCCCGGCTTCGGGCACCGGCGTCCGAACGACTGGGGCCTGGGCTTCGAGATCCGCGACGGCAAGGCCCCGCACTGGACCGGCACCGCCAACTCCCCGGCCACTTTCGGCCACTTCGGGCAGTCCGGCACCTTCCTCTGGGTCGACCCGGAGGCCGGCGTCTCCTGCCTCGCGCTCACCGACCGGGACTTCGGGCCGTGGGCCGCCGAGGTCTGGCCGGTGCTCAGCGACGCGGTGCTCGCCGAGCTCTAGGACTCGGACGGCCCCGGACGGGCCGGGCGGCTCAGCCCGTGCCCGCCCGCGCCCGCCCCCTCAGCCGTACGAGACCGGCGAGTGCATCTCCCAGAGGAGCAGTTCGGCGCCGCTCTCGCCGGCCGTCGGCGCGGCGAAGGCGTCCCCGGTGATCCGCACGCTGTCGCCCGGCACCATCGAGCGGCCGCCGCCCTGCGGCCCGGGCACCGTGCGGTAGCCGAGCGAACCGGTCGTCAGGTGGGCGTACCGCCAGGCGGCGGCCGGGAGCTCGGGCAGCGGCTGCCACGGCCCTGCCGTCACCAGCCAGAGCGCGGCGTCGCCGCGCCGCAGCCGCAACGCGTCCGTCCCGGCGTCCCGCGCCAGCCCGGAGGCGAGCAGCGTCAACCCGCCGGTGTCCGGTTCCACCCGGCGCAGCCCGTACGCCGGGGGCGCGTCGAAGGTGTCCGGCTGCAGCCACATCTGCACGAAGCGGACCGGGCCCCCGGCGCCGCCGACGTTCCGCTCGGTGTGGGTGACCCCGGAGCCCGCGCTCAGGTGCTGGACCATGCCGGGGCGGACCACGCCGCCGTGCCCCTCGGAGTCCCGGTGGGCCAGCGCGCCCTCCAGCACCCAGGTGAGGATCTCGGTGTCCCGGTGCTTGTGCTCGTCGTACCCGGCGCCGGGGGAGAGAAGTTCCTCGTTGCAGGCGAGCAGCGCGCCGAAGTGGGTGTTCCTCGGGTCGTAGTGCCCGGAGAACGAGAAGGCGTGCCTGGTCTCGACGCCCTCGGCGGGGGTGGAGACGTAGCGTTCGGCGGTCCGGCGCAGATCGGCGCGCGGACGGGCGGGAGCGTCGGTCACGGCCCCACCGTAGCGTGGTCCGGGGCGCGTTCCCGGGCGCTCCGGACGGGGTGCCGGCGCCGGTCGGCCCGCGACTGTGACGGTTGCCACCGTGCCGCTCCGCCGGGGGGCGTGCACAAGCAGTCACTCCGGTGAGGCAGTCTTGTCCTTGTGCCAGCCGCCTCCGCGAACTCCAAGAGCGATCCGACCGCCAAGCCCGACAAGAGCGGGAAGGCCCCGACGACCGGCGCCGGGAGGGACCGGCCCGGCCGGGCGGCCCCGCGCCTGACCGCGCAGGAGCGCCGGCTCGCCGCCGAACGTGCGGAGCGCCGCGTCGCGACCCTCAAGCGGCTGGAGAAGTCCTCGGGCAAGCTCGCCTCCGCCGCCATCGCGCGGATGGACGACCAGCTCGGCTGGTACCGGCGGATGCCGCCGGAGCACCGCTCCTGGATCGGCCTGGTCGCCCAGGCCGGCATCGCCGCCTTCACCGAGTGGTACCGCAAGCCGGAGGCCCCGCAGGCGATCTCCACCGACGTCTTCGGCACCGCGCCGCGCGAGCTGACCAGGGCGATCACGCTGCGCCAGACGGTCGAGCTGATCCGCACCACGATCGAGGTGATGGAGGAGGCCATCGAGGAGGTCGCCTCCCCCGGCGACGAGGCGGACATGCGCGAGTCGGTGCTGGTCTACGCCCGGGAGATCGCCTTCGCGACCGCCCAGGTGTACGCCCAGGCCGCCGAGGCCCGGGGTGCCTGGGACGCCCGGCTGGAGGCGCTGGTGGTCAACTCGCTGCTCTCCGGGGACGCCGACGAGGGTGTGCTCTCGCGCGCCGCCGCGCTCGGCTGGGGCCAGCCGAGCCAGGTCCGGGTGGTGATGGGCTCGGCTCCGGACGGTGACAGCGAACTCGTGGTCGAGGCGATCCGCCGGGCCGCGCGCTACGCCAAGCTGCACGTGCTGACCGGGGTGCTGGGCAAGCGCCTGGTGGTGGTGGTCGGTGGCGACAAGGAGCCGGTGCACGCGGCCCGGGCGCTGATCGGCCAGTTCGCGGCCGGCCCGGTGGTGGTCGGCCCGACCGTGCCGGACCTGCTGTCGGCGACCCGCTCGGCCCACGCCGCCGCGGCCGGCCTGCGGGCCTGCCCGGCCTGGCCGGACGCACCGCGCCCGGTCCTGGCCGACGACCTGCTGCCGGAGCGGGCGCTGGCCGGCGACCAGGCGGCCCGCCAGCAGCTGGTGGAGGAGATCTACACACCGCTCGACGAAGCCGGGTCGGCACTCCTGGAGACCTTGAGTGTCTACCTGGAGCAGGCGTCCTCGCTGGAGGGCGCCGCCCGGATGCTCTTCGTCCACCCGAACACGGTGCGCTACCGGCTTCGACGTGTGACCGACGTCACGGGCTACGCTCCATCAGACGTTCGTTCGGCCTTCACCCTGCGTATCGCACTGGCGCTGGGGCGGCTCACGGCCTCGGGAGAGTCCGGCTGAGCCCGATGTAGGGACCTTACAATCCGGGATGCTTTTCTTCGTTACCGTCGCCTACCCGCCCCCGGGCGCTCGGCGAGAGAGGGTTGAACCGTGCTCGTAATCGTCGCCCCTGGACAGGGTGCCCAGACCCCCGGTTTCCTCAGCCCCTGGCTGGAGCTCGACGGTGTCGCCGACCGCCTCCGCGGCTGGTCGGAGGTCGCCGGGCTCGACCTGGTGCACGCCGGGACCGAGGCGTCCGCCGAGGAGATCAAGGACACCGCCGTCGCCCAGCCACTGCTGGTGGCCGCCGGCCTGGTGACCGCAGGCGTGCTGTTCCCGGACGGGGACACCGCCACCGCACAGGTCGGCGCGGTGGCCGGCCACAGCGTCGGTGAGATCACCGCCGCCGCCTTCGCCGGCGCGCTGACCCCCCACGACGCACTGACCTTCGTACGCGAACGCAGCCTCGCCATGGCCGAGGCCGCCGCGGCCGTCGAGACCGGGATGGCCGCCCTGCTGGGCGGTGACCCGGAGGTCGTCGCGGCCAAGCTGGCCGAACACGGCCTGACCGCGGCCAACAACAACGGCGGCGGCCAGATCGTCGCGGCCGGCACGCTGCCCCAGCTGGACGCCCTCCGGGCGGACCCGCCGGCCGGAGCGCGCCTGGTCGCCCTCAAGGTGGCGGGCGCGTTCCACACCACGCACATGGCGCCGGGTGTCGAGCGGCTGGCCAAGCTGGCGCCGACCCTGCCGGTCGCCGACCCGGGGATCACGTACGTGTCCAACCAGGACGGCGAGGTCGTCGCGGCCGGCGACGAGCTGCTGCGCCGCCTGGTGTCGCAGGTCTCCAACCCGGTCCGCTGGGACCTCTGCATGGAGACCCTGCAGCAGCTGGGCGCGACCGCCGTCATCGAGCTCGCCCCGGCGGGCACCCTCACCGGACTGGTCAAGCGCAACCTCAAGGGTGTGGCGTCGCTTGCCCTCAAGACCCCCGCCGACCTGGAGAAGGCCCACGCGCTCATCGCCGAGCACGCCGGCCCGGGCCGGGAGCACAGCGGTCAGGAGCAGGAGCAGCAGGCATGAGCAACACCCCCCAGATCCGTCCGACCACCGGTGCGCAGTACTCGCGCATCCACGGGGTCGGCGGCTACCGCCCGGTCCGGGTGATTCCCAACGCCGAGGTGCTGACCTGGATCGACTCCTCCGACGAGTGGATCCGCACCCGCAGCGGGATCGCCGAGCGCCGTTGGGCCGGCCCGGAGGAGAGCGTCGCCGAGATGTCGGTGCAGGCCGCCGGCAAGGCCATCGCCCAGGCCGGGATCTCCCCCGACCGGATCGGCGCCGTGGTCGTCGCGACCGTCTCGCACCTCAAGCAGACCCCGGCCGTCGCGACCGAGATCGCCGAGCGGCTCGGGTGCGGCACAGCCCCGGCCTTCGACATCTCGGCGGCCTGCGCCGGCTTCGGCTACGGTCTCGGCCTGGCGGACGGCATGGTCCGCGGCGGCAGCGCCGAGTACGTGCTGGTGATCGGCGTGGAGCGGCTCAGCGACCTGACCGACCAGTCGGACCGCTCGACCGCCTTCATCTTCGGTGACGGCGCCGGCGCCGCGGTCGTCGGCCCGTCCGACACGCCCGGCATCGGCAAGGTCATCTGGGGCTCCGACGGCTCGCAGAAGGACGTCATCTCGCAGACCCAGGCCTGGGACACCGCCTTCGCCAAGGAGGGGGCCGTCAACGGCGCGGGCGAGGAGACCAAGTGGCCGGCCCTCCGGATGGAGGGTCAGTCGGTCTTCCGCTGGGCGGTCTGGGAGATGGCCAAGGTGGCCCAGCAGGCGCTGGACGCCGCCGGGATCACCGCCGACCAGCTCGGCGCCTTCATCCCGCACCAGGCCAACATGCGTATCACCGACACCATGATCAAGACCCTGAAGCTCCCGGAGTCCGTGCCGGTCGCCCGCGACATCGCGGAGACCGGCAACACCTCCGCGGCCTCCATCCCCCTGGCGATGGAACGCATGCTGGAGAGCGGCGAGGCCCGTAGCGGCGACCTCGCACTGATCATCGGGTTCGGGGCGGGTCTCGTCTACGCCGCGGCAGTCGTTACGCTCCCCTAGGCGTTTTCGCCCGAACCATCCGCAAACCTGCGTCCGTCCGCCGGGCGGCCGCATTCAACACCGAAGAGGAGCAGCCAGTATGGCTACCAAGGACGAGGTCCTGGAAGGTCTCGCCGAGATCGTCAACGAGATCGCCGGCATCCCGACCGAGGACGTCGAGCTCGACAAGTCCTTCACCGATGACCTGGACGTCGACTCGCTGTCCATGGTCGAGGTCGTCGTGGCCGCCGAAGAGCGCTTCGACGTCAAGATCCCGGACGACGAGGTCAAGAACCTGAAGACCGTCGGCGACGCGGTGAACTACATCCTCACCAACGCCTGAGCGGTCGACTCGTTCGACGCCTGACATCGGCCGGCTCCCTCCGAGTCGGCCGACCCGCCGGCCGGGACGCCCCACCGGGGCGCCCGGCCGGGCTCACCTTCGGCCGCCGCCGACCGCCCCCGCACGATGTGAGAGAAGAAGATCCAGTGACTGAAAACCGTACCGTGGTCGTCACGGGTATCGGCGCCTTCACGCCGCTGGGCGGCGACGCCGCCACCACGTGGGAGAACCTGGTCGCCGGGCGCTCCGGAGTGGCTGCCCTGACCGAGGAGTGGGCCGCCGACCTGCCCGTCCGGATCGCGGCGCGCACCGCCGTCGAGCCCGGTGAGATCCTCCCCCGCCCGCTGGCCCGCAAGCTGGACCGATCGGCGCAGTTCGCCCTGATCGCCGCCCGCGAGGCCTGGGCCGACGCCGGCTACGAGACCCCGGCCACCGACGAGTCGTCCAAGCTCGCCCCCGAGCGCCTGGGCGCGGTCATCGCCTCCGGCATCGGCGGCGTGACCACCCTCCTCGACCAGTACGACGTGCTGAAGGAGAAGGGCTCCCGCAAGGTCTCCCCGCACACCGTCCCGATGCTGATGCCCAACTCCCCGGCGGCCAACGTCGGCCTGGAGGTCGGCGCCCGCGCGGGTGTGCACACCCCCGTCTCCGCCTGCGCCTCCGGCGCCGAGGCGATCGGCTACGCGATCGAGATGATCCGCACCGGCCGCGCCGACGTCGTGGTGGCCGGCGGCACCGAGGCGGCGATCCACCCGCTGCCGATCGCCGCGTTCGCCAACATGATGGCGATGTCCAAGAGCAACGACGACCCCCAGCGCGCCTCGCGCCCGTACGACAAGGGCCGGGACGGCTTCGTGCTGGGCGAGGGCGCCGGCGTGGTCGTGCTGGAGTCGGTCGAGCACGCCGAGGCCCGCGGTGCCCGGATCTACTGCGAGGCGGTCGGCCAGGGCCTGTCCTCGGACGCCCACCACATCGCGCAGCCCGAGCCGACCGGCGCCGGGGTGGCCCGCGCGCTGGCCGACCTGTTCGAGCGCAACGACCTGGACAAGGCCGAGATCGTGCACGTCAACGCGCACGCCACCTCGACCCCGCAGGGTGACACCGCCGAGCTGAAGGCGCTCCGCAAGGAGCTGGGCGAGGACCTGAACCACATCGCCGTCTCGGCCACCAAGTCGATGACCGGTCACCTGCTGGGCGGCGCCGGCGGCATCGAGACCGTCGCCACCGTGCTGGCCCTGCACCACCGGCTCGCCCCGCCGACCATCAACGTCGACGAGCTGGACGACGACGTGGACGCGGACATCGTCCGCGACGAGCCCCGCAAGCTGCCCGAGGGCCGGATCGCCGCGCTGAACAACTCGTTCGGCTTCGGCGGCCACAACGTGGTGCTGGCCTTCCGCACCCGCTGACGCCCGGCACGTCGAAGGGGCCGGCACCCACCTGGTGGGTGCCGGCCCCTTCGGCACGACCGGTCGGCGTCCTCGGACGCCGGTTCGGCGACGGCGGCTCAGACCACCTGGTGCAGCCAGCGCACCGGGGCCCCCTCGCCGGCGTACCGGAAGGGTTCCAGCTCGTCGTCCCAGGGTTTGCCGAGCAGCATCGCGATCTCGGACTCCAGGTCCGCCCCCTCGCTGCGGGCGCGCAGCAGGACGGCGCGGAGCCGGTCCTCGGGGATCAGGATGTCCCCGTGGATGCCCGTGACGGCATGGAAGATGCCGAGCGAGGGCGTGCTGCTGTACCGCTCGCCCTCCGCCGTGGCGCAGGGCTCGCTGGTGACCTCGTACCGCATCAGCTGCCAGCCGCGCAGTGCGGAGGCGAGCTTCGAGGCCGTACCGGGCTCCCCCTGCCAGGAGAGCTCGGCGCGCCAGTGTCCGGGCGAGGCCGGCTGGCGGATCCAGTCCAGGTTCACCCGCACACCGAGCACCCCCGCGACGGCCCACTCGACGTGCGGGCACAGCGCGCGGGGCGCGGAGTGGACGTACAGGACTCCACGTGTCGTCACCGGGACCTCCAGGCTGTGGACGAGGGTCGCCTTCCCCAGCTGCCTCGCGTTCGTGCCTGCGGTTGATCCACAGTTACCCACGTTAGCCGACATTAAGCCACTAAATTGAGCAAAACGGACAGGCTTTCGCTCAATGCTAGTCGAATCCTCAACGAGGTCCACCCCTCGGCCGGATCTCTCCCCCGAACGGCCCCATCGCCAGGCGGGAACACCGTACCGCGCCGCCCCGCACCATGGATGACGCACTTTCGGATCGGGCCGGAATGCGGTAGTGCGGCCGGATCCCCTCCGCCGGGTACGCAAACCGCCCCGCGCGCCCGGCCGGGGTTCCGGCGGGCGGCGGGGCGGTGCGGAGGCGGCGGGGTGCAGCCCCGGGCCGCGGCGGACGCGGCGTCAGGCGTCCAGCCGGACCACCATCTTGCCGGTGTTGGCGCCGCGCAGCAGGTCCAGGAACGCCTCGGCGGCGTGCTCGAAGCCGTCGACCACGGTCTCCTCGTGGCGCAGGCTCCCGTCCTTCAGCCAACCGGCGACCTCGGCGACGAACTGCGGCTGCAGTGCCGCGTGGTCGCCCACCAGCATGCCCTCCAGGCGCAGCCGCTTGCCGATCACCAGCGCCAGGTTGCGCGGGGCGGCCGGGGCGGTGGTCTCGTTGTACTGGGCGATGGCGCCGCAGAGGACGGCCCGGCCGTGTGCGCCGAGCGCGCCGATCGCGGCCTCCAGGTGGTCACCGCCGACGTTGTCGAAGTAGAGGTCGATGCCGTCCGGGGCCGCCAGCGCGAGCTGCTCGCGGACCGGGGCGTCCTTGTAGTTGAAGGCGGCGTCGAAGCCGTACTCGTCGACCAGCTTGGTGACCTTCTCCGCCGAGCCGGCCGAGCCGACCACGAGCGAGGCGCCCTTGAGCCGGGCGATCTGGCCGACCATCGAGCCGACGGCGCCGGCCGCGCCGGAGACGAAGACCCGGTCGCCCTCCTTGAGGCCGCCGACCGCCAGCAGGCCCGCGTACGCGGTGAGGCCGGTCATGCCGAGGGTGCCGAGGTAGGCGGAGAGCGGCGCCGCGGCCGGGTCCACCTTGACCGCGCGCTGCGCGGGCAGGGTCGCGTACTCGCGCCAGCCGAGTCCGTGCAGCACGGCGTCGCCCGGGGCGAAGCCCTCCGCCTCGGAGGCGACCACGTAGCCGACGGCGCCACCGTCCATCGCCTCGCCCAGCCGGAACGGCGGGACGTAGGACTTGACGTCGTTCATCCGGCCCCGCATGTAGGGGTCGACCGACAGGAAGGTGTTGCGGACCAGGATCTCGCCCGGGCCCGGGCGCCGGACGGGTGCCTCGACCAGTGCGAAGTCGGTCGGGACCGGCCAGCCCTGGGGGCGGGCGGCGAGGTGCCATTCGCGGGCGGTGGCGGGCGCTTCCTGCTCGGCGGCCATCGAAATACTCCCTACATGAAAGGTTGAGTCAGTGAAGTAACAATGGGCATGAAAGGTTCATGTTGTCAACTTTTCAGGTAGACTACGGGCATGGATACCAAGCCGACCCGGGTCGCCACGCCGCAGCCCGACGAGATCACCCGTGAGGTCGTCGACCTGATGGCCAATCTGGTCGCGCTCTTCCACCGCGAGTACGAGGAGGCCGCCGCCGCCCGCTCCCTCACCGGAGCACAGGCCAAGGTCCTCGCGCTGCTGCGGCGCGGGCCGATGCCGATGCGCCAGATCGCCCAGACGCTCAGCTGCGAGCCGTCCAACATCACCGGCATCGTCGACCGGCTGGAGTCGCGCGGCTTCGTGACCAGGCAGGCCGACCTGCAGGACCGCCGGGTCAAGCTGGTCGCCGCCACCGACACCGGCGCCACCGCGTCCGAGGAGCTCCGCGAGTCGCTCAACTTCGCCCGCGAGCCGCTGGCGGCGCTCGAACCCGAGGAGCGGACCCAGCTGCGCGACCTGCTCAGCCGCATGCTCACGGGCGCCGCCGGCCCCGGTGCGTGAGGAGCATCACAGGCCAGGTGACCGGTCCGGCTGAATTGGCGGCCGATCGGAGGTAACCGAACACTCCCCCGAAACGTCTAACTCTCGAAGACCAGACACGGCCCGTCCGGCGGACCGTGCGGGTGGGAACCGAGAACGGACAACAGGGGGACGGGGCGGATGAGCAGCAGCACGCGCCGACGGCGCATCATACGGACGGCGATAGGACTCGCGGCCGTGCTGGTGCTGTCCGTGGCGGGCGCAGGCGCCTGGTTCTACCACCGGCTCGACACCAACATCACCACGTTCGACCCGGGCGGCGTCGCCACCGAGCGCCCGCCCGCACCCGTCCCCGCCACCCCGGGCGCCTCCGTCCCGGTCAACGTCCTGCTCCTCGGCTCGGACACCCGCAACGACGGCAACGCCGACCTCGGGGGCGGCGACGAGGGCGTCGGCCACTCCGACACCACGATCCTGCTGCACATCTACGCCGACCGGAAGCACGCCGTCGGGGTCTCCATACCCCGCGACGCCCTGGTGACCATCCCGTCCTGCCGGAAGCCCGACGGCAGCTGGACGACCGCGCGGACCAACCAGATGTTCAACGAGTCGTTCACCGTCGGCGCGTCCCCCAAGGGGAACCCGGCCTGCACGCAGAACACCGTCGAGGCCATGACCGGCCTGCGGATCGACCACACCATCGTGGTCGACTTCAAGGGCGTCGCCGCGATGACCGAGGCGATCAACGGCGTCGACGTCTGCATCCCCAACGACGTCAACTCGCACGACATCAAGCTCAGGAAGGGCATGCAGAAGATCTCCGGCCAGCCGGCCGTGGACTACCTGCGGGCCCGCTACGGCTTCGGCGACAACTCCGACATCGGGCGGATGAAGCGCCAGCAGGCCTTCCTCTCCTCGATGATCCGCAAGATCCAGGGCCTCGGCTTCTCCCTCCCCACCCTGCTCCCGCTGGCCGACGCGGCCACCCGCTCGCTCACCGTGGACGAGGGCCTGGGCACCGCGATGAAGCTGGTGGACTTCGCCCAGTCGCTGCAGCAGATCAAGCTCGCCGACATCACCTTCGTCACCGCCCCCTGGCGGTTCTCCACCGCGAAGCCGGGCCGGATCGACCTCGTCCACCCCGACGTGGACACCCTCTGGCAGCTGCTGCGGGAGGGCCGCACCCTGGACGGGCAGAGCACCGGCCAGGTCGCCGACACCTCGACCGCCGTGCCGTCCGACGCGTCGTCCCCCTCGGCCGCCGCGCCGACCGTCGCCCCCACACCCCTGACGCCCGAGCAGGCGGCCGTGCCGATCACCGTGATCAACGGCGTCGGCACCTCCGGGCTGGCCGGCAGGGGCTCCGAGACGATCCTCGGCAAGGGGTTCCGGAACGTCGCCCTCGGCGCCACCCAGGGCGGCCGGCTGCACACCGAGATCTCCTACGACCCGCCGTTCAGGGCCGCCGCCGAGCAGGTCGCCCAGCTCTTCCCGCAGGCCCGGCTGGTCGAGGAGCCCGGCTCCGAGGGGATCACCGTGATCCTCGGCCGCGACTACCGCCCGGCCGCCGGCCCGGCCGGCACCGCCCCGGGCGTTCCCGGAGTCCCGGGCGTCCCCGGCGGCGCGGCGGCGACCCCCTCCGCCCCGCTGCCGACCGGCGTCCCCACCGGCATAGCCGAGAACAGCCGCACCGCCGACATCGACCCCTGCTTCGACCTGACCTTCGGCTGAGCCGGACGAGCTCTAGGGTCCCTCCACCGGGTCGGGCAGCCCGGTGACCACGGCGGTCAGCCTGGTCCCGGGCGGGAAGGCACCGGCCGCCGCCAGGCCGTACAGGGCGGACAGCAGCTTGGCCACGTAGCGCCGCTCCAGGGCGACGCCGTGCCGCCGCTCGAAGCCGGCCGCGAACTCCTCCAGCGCGGCCGGCACCCGCCCGTACCCGCCCCCGTGGTGGTCGTGGTCGATCCGCCAGCCGGCGAACTCCCGCCCGTACGCCTCCCGGTGGAGCCGGGTCACCTCGTCCTCCAGGTAGCCGGCCCCGCCGCGCAGCACGGCCACGCCCAGCGCCCGAGCGCCCGGGGGCAGCCCGGCCGCGATCCCGGCCAGCGTGCCGCCGGTCCCGACCGGGCAGCAGACCACGTCCCGCTCACCGAGGTCCGTCAGCTCCGCCGCGACCGCCGCCGCACCGCGGGCCGCCAGGGCGTTCGACCCGCCCTCGGGCAGCACCAGGCACGGCCCGAAGCGCCGTTGCAGGCCGGCCGCCACCACCGGGTCCGTCCCGCAGCGCCCGGCCGCCTCCCGGTACTCGGCCCGGGGCAGGAACACCAGCTCCATCCCGGCCGCCTCCGCGGCCCGCAGCGACCAGTTCCGCGGCGCGCGCGCCAGCTCCTCGCCCCGGACCAGCCCGACGCTCTCCAGTCCGAGCGCGCCGGCGGCCACCGCGGTCGCCCGCAGGTGCGTCGAGTAGGCGCCGCCGAAGGTCAGCAGCCGGGTCTCGCCCCGCTCGGCCGCGGCCTCCAGGTTCGGCGTCAGCTTCCGCCACTTGTTCCCCGGCACCAGCGGATGCGCCAGGTCGTCCCGCTTGAGCCGCAGCTCCACGCCGACCCGCGCCAGCGCCTCGTCGGGGCAATTCACGAGGGGTGTCGGCAGCTGTGCGGGTGCGAGCATCCGGTCAGGATACGAGGCCCTCCCGACCCCGCCTGGCAGGCCCATATCAAGGGAAGGTCAAAGGCGGAAAACAGCCCGTCCCCCGGGCACCCCCCGTGTGCTGCGCACACCCACCCATGATTCACACTAGTAGCGGTCGGGATATTCATACTGACCGCTCGATATTCTCAAGTTATCAGCATAATTGTGGGGGAAGCATGTCGATCGCGACACCCGTCAGATCCGCGGACATCCCGGAAAAGACGGGACAGGAAGCTGGCGGGCGGAGGCAGCTTCCCGTGCTTCCGGGTGCCCCCCAGCTTCGCCTCGTCGCGGCGCTGGTGCTCCTTCCTCCGCTGTTCCACCTGGTCTCGGCCGACCTGCTGACCTTCGCGCTCGTCTGGTTCGCCGCCGCGTCGCTGATCCGCTCGCAGACCACCGCCCTCGACCGGCTGATGATCTCCGGCGGCCTGCTGATCGGCTGGGCCTGCGCGCTCAGCCTGCTGACCAGTTACTGGCCCTGGGGCCTCCACCCGGTGGCCCTGGCCGAGGCCACCGCGATACCCCTGGCCGCCGTCGTGCTCGTGCAGGGCCCCCGGCCGGCCCGCCGGCGCGCCCCGCTCCGCGCCCTGCTCCGCCGACTGGTCCCCACCCGGGACTTCCCGCTGCTGCTCACCGTCGCCGCCTCGGGCGCGTTCCTGCTGTACCCGATCCTCCGCCGGGACGCCATCGACCGCCTGGCCACCATCATCACGGCGGAGGACCTCGCCCGGCACGCCGCGCTCTACGACACCATCCTCCGCCTGGGCGGACTCACTTCCCTGCACCAGACCGAGGCCGCCGAGACCGTGACACTGGGCCTCGGCACCTACCCGCAGGGCAGCCACCTGACGATGGCGGTGCTCACCAGCTTCCTCCACGGCGGCACCGCCCGGGGCTCGGGGCTCGCCCAGATCTCGCTCTTCGTCGCCCTGTTCGCCGTCGTCACCGCCGGTCTCACCGCCGCCCTCCTCTGGGCCGTGCAGCGGGCCGCAGGCCCGGCGCTGCGCGGCTGGCGGGGCCTGGCCCTCGCCGTACCGATGGCCGTCTACCTGGTCGTCGCCGAGCTGCCCCGGATGCACGGCCGCGGCTTCCTGAGCGAGATCTTCGCCCTCGGGCTGCTCGCCCTGCTGGTCGCCCTGGCGATCCGGCCGCTCAGCCGGACCCGGGAACAGGTCGTGGCGCTCGGCGCCCTGGCGGTCGGCGTCTCCTTCGGCCACTACCTGCTGCTGCCGGTGGCCGCCACCACGGTGCTCGCCTGGGCCGTCGTGCACTGGCGCGGCTGGCGCCGCCACTGGCCCACCGTGCTGGCCACCTCCCTGGCGGCCGGCGCCCTCGTGCTGTTCCCCCCGTTCGTCAACGCCAAGTCGGCCGGTTCGGCGGACGTGCTCACCCTGCCGGGCGGCATCGGCCCGGTCGGCCGGCACCTGCTCCTGCCCGTCGTCGTGGCCGCCTTCGCGGCGCTGCTGACCCGGCGTTCGCTCGCCAACAAGCCCCGCCGGGTCGCCCTGATCACCCTCGCCTCGGTCTCGGCGCTCTGCTTCGGCGTGATGGAGTACCAGCTGATCACGGTCGGCTCGACCTCCTACTTCTACGAGAAGATGATCCACCAGCTGCTGGTGATCGGGGTGATCTGCTTCGGCGCCGCCCTGCTGCCGATGCTCGGCCGCCGGGTGATCGCCGGCCGGAGCGACCCGGCGGCGCCGGGTGCGCACCGGGCCCCCTCGGCCCGGTTCCGCCGCGGGCTGGCCGTGCTGACGGCCACGGGCTGCCTGGGCTTCACCGTCCTCAGCAACGCCAACCCCGAGGTCGGCCCGCAGGGCTGGCAGGGCAGCCCCGGACGGGCGCTGCTGCGCGGCGAGGGCTCCCGCCCCGGGATCGCCGAACGGATCGCCGTGATCGCCGCCCACCACCCCCAGGACGGCCGGGTCGCGGTCTCGCTCGCCGGTACCCGCGCCTGGAACGAGCCGATCGAGGACTGGGGCTCGGCCGAGGACAACATCTGGCTCAGTGTGATGAACCGGAACCAGGGCCGTGCCTGGGAGCCGTGGGCCTGGTCGCTCACCCGCCGCAGTGCCGAGGAGATCGTGAAGTTCACCGAGGCGTCCGCCGCTCCCCTGCGGTTCTACGTCGACGACACCTCGCCGCTGGTCGCCGACCTCAAGGCGCTGTCGGCCGGCGGCAAGCACCCGGCCCTGGCGTTGTCCGTCCTCAAGCGTGACGGGCACGGCGCCCTGACCGTCCAGCCGGTCAAGCTCGGCTGAGCCGCGCGGACACCGCACCGAAGGCCGTGGGGCCGTCACCGGACACCGGTGGCGGCCCCACGGCGTCGTGACGCCCGGACAGGGGCACGGAGGGCCGGAACCGGGCCGCGGGGCCGCGGGGCCGCGGACAGGCGGGCGCAGGCAGCCGGACGGCGGAGCATCGGAGCGCGGAGCGTCGGAGCGGGGCCGGAGGTGCGGCGGCCGGGCGTCAACGCGCCCCCGGCGCGGACCTGTTCGAGTGATTCCCGGCCTGTCGGTGCGGTCGGCGGTGCCGCCGGTCACTAGAGTTCGTGCAGATGACCGCACCTGGTCAAACCCGGCACTCCGGGCGAAACGGCGAAGGTGGGGCGGGTGGGACTCGAACCCACGACCAAGGGATTATGAGTCCCCTGCTCTAACCGGCTGAGCTACCGCCCCGGTTCGCAGCACACGACGGGTCACCCGGTCGCGGCAGCAGCAGACGGCCCCGAAAGGCCGTCCCGGGCAGCATAGCCGGTCGATCACCCGTGGTGCGCGCCGGGGGCGCACATGGGTGCGCGCAGTTCGACGGCGAAGCGGACGGGCCGACAGGCCCCCCGAACGGCGGGAACCGCCCGGACGACCGGCCCCCGACCGAAGGGGCCCGCGGGCGGATGACGGGGCGTGGGACGGCGACGGTGGCGCAGCCCGGCCCGGCCTGATAGATCTTCCTCACGAACGGCGGAACGCACGAACCTCGATGCCCGCCCCGAGGACGAGACGGAGCCCCCGATGGACTCCCGCCCGGTACGGCCCGCGCGCGCGGCCAGAACGGCCGCGACGGCCGCCCTGCTGCTCGCCGCAGCCATCGCCTGCGGCGGGAGCGGGCAGGAGCGGATGGCCGACGTGGCGCCGCCGAACCCGGCCGGGGACCGGGTCGGCACCCTCTCGATCCGCACCCCGCAGGGGCCCCGCGCGTGCACGGCGAGCGTGGTGCAGAGCCCCGGGCGCAATCTGCTGGTGACCGCCGCGCACTGCGTGCAGAGCCGCCGGATCGGCCTGCTGGACGGCCTGGTGTTCACCCCCGGCTATCGCAACGGGTACTCGCCGTACGGGAGTTGGCCGGTGGAGTCGGTCACCGTCGATCCGCGCTGGGCGTACGACGACGATCCCGAGTACGACGTGGCGTTCGTCACCGTGCGGGCGGTCGGCGGCCGGGAGGTGGAGGACGCGGTCGGCGGCAACCCGCTCGGCACCGGCCAGGGCTTCGGGCTGGCGGTGTCGGTCACCGGCTACCCCAACGAGCAGGACGAGCCGATCACCTGTTCGGGCCTGACCAGCTCGCAGAGTCCCACCCAGGAGCGGTTCGACTGCGGCGGCTACACCGACGGCACCAGCGGCAGCCCGTGGGTCACCACGACCGGCCGGGTGATCGGCGTGATCGGCGGCTACCAGGAGGGCGGCGAGACGCCGGGCACCTCGTACAGCGTGACCTTCGACGACCGGGTCACCGAGCTGTACCGGCAGGCCACCGAGTGACACCGCCCACCCCGGCGGGAACGCCCGGGAACGCCCGGGAACGTGTCGGACAACACGAAGGCCCCCCGGTCTACCGAGGGGCCTTCGCTCTGAGCAGTCACCGGGCGGAGCCGGTGAAGCTCCCGCAATTGGACTCGAACCAATAACCTGCCGATTAACAGTCGGCTGCTCTGCCAATTGAGCTATGCGGGATCGCGGTCCTGGCGCACCACGAACGGGACGACGACCCAGGAGGGCCGGCACCCGAGCTCCCCCAATTGGACTCGAACCAATAACCTGCCGATTAACAGTCGGCTGCTCTGCCAATTGAGCTATGGGGGATCAAGCTTCCGCTCCGGCTCCCGGTCTCCCGGGCTCCTCGGCGCTCGCTGCGGGACATACATTAGCGCACTCGGGGGGGTGGTCCGCCAATCGCTTTCCCCGGCAGCCCCGCCGGCGACCCCGCCCGGCGCGCCCGACGCGCGCCCGGCACACCGCGCGGGAGATGCTGGGGTCACCGACGGTTCACCGTCCCGACGGACGGGTAGGGCAATGCGGCAATGGCCGCCAGGAGAGGGTGGAATCCGATCATGTGGAAGCTGTCGTTCGGCGTCGGACTCGCGACGGGCTATGTCCTGGGCACGCGGGCCGGGCGCCGACGCTACGAGCAGATCGCCAGGATCACCCGGCAGGTCGCCCAGAACCCCAAGGTCCAGGGCGCGGCCGACAAGGCGAAGCAGCAGGCCGGCGCGGTCGCCGGAAAGGCCGCCGGGGCCGTCGCGGACAAGGTCGGCGACCGGCTCCCGAACGCCGTCACCGACCGGGTGCCGTACCTCAGCCGGCCCAAGGCCGAGGACGACAGCTGGGGCACCTCCCGGCCGTGAGACCGGCGGTCCGCGGGGCCCGTGGACCCCACCCGTGACGGGTGGGTGACACGACGGTGACGGCCCGCCGTACGCCGCCTCCCGGACGCGGTACCGAACGGGCAACACTTCCCCGGTCGGGCCGCGTCCGGACGGCCGCTGAGGCATGATCTCGATATGGCCATCGTCGCGGGGATAGACAGCTCGACGGGTCGCACCCGGATCGTCGCGTGCGACTCCGGGACCGGCGCGGTACTGCGGTCCGGCAAGGCACCCCACCCCGTACCGGACGACCCGGACGCCCGGCCCGGCGAGGCCGACCCGCAGATCTGGCTGCACTCGCTGGGCGACGCCGCCGCCGGCGGCCTCCTGGAGGGCGTCCGGGCGATCGGCGTCAGCGCGCAGCAGCACGGGATGATCGGCCTGGACGCCGGCGGGGTGCTGGTCCGGCCCGCCATCCTCTGGAACGACCCGCGCTCCAGCGGCGCCGCCGCCGCCCTGCTGGACGCGCTCGGCGGCCCGGCCGCCTGGACCGCCGCGATCGGCGCCGTCCCCGCCCCCAGCTACACCGTCGCCAAGCTGCGCTGGCTGGCCGAGTTCGAACCGGCCAACGCCCGGCGGATCGCCGAGGTGCTCCTGCCCCACGACTGGCTGGTCTGGCAACTGCTCGGCCACCCCAAGCGGCGCACCACCGACCGCGGTGACGCCTCCGGCACCGGCTACTGGTCCCCGATCAGCGGCGAGTACCGGCAGGACCTCGTGAAGCTCGCGCTCGGCCACGAGCTGCGGCTGCCGCACGTCCTCGACCCGGCCGAACCCGCCGGACACACTCCCGAGGGCCTGCTGATCTCGGCCGGCACCGGCGACAACATGGCCGCCGCGCTCGGGCTCGGCCTCGGCCCCGGCGACGCGGTGGTCTCGCTCGGCAGCGCCGGCACGATCTTCGCCGTGCACGAGCGGGCCGTGGTCGACGCCACCGGCCTGGTCTCCTCGTTCGCCGACGCCACCGGCCGCCACCTGCCGATGGTCGCCACCCTGAACGCCGCCCAGGTGCTCCGCTCCACCGCCGCCCTGCTCGGCTGCGACCTGGAGGGCCTCAGCGACCTGGCCCTGCAGTCCTCCCCCGGCGCGTACGGCCTGGTGCTGCTCCCCTACCTGGACGGCGAGCGGACGCCCGCGCTGCCGCACGCGGCCGGCACCCTGACCGGGATGCGGGCCGAGTCGATGGCCCCCCGGCACCTGGCCCGGGCCGCCGTCGAGGGCATGCTCTGCAACAGCGCGGACGCCCTGGACGTGCTGCGCGCGCAGGGCATCGAGGTGAAGCGGGTCTTCCTGCTCGGAGCGACCGGCCGGCTGCCCGCCGTCCGGCAGATCGCGCCGCAGCTGTTCGGCGCCCCCGTCGTCGTCCCGCCGCCCGGTGCGCACGCGGCCCGCGGCGCCGCCAGGCAGGCCGCCTGGGCGCTCGCCGGCACCCCCGAGCCGCCGCGCTGGGAGCTCCCGGAGGCCGTCACCGTCACCCCCGACGCCGAGCAGGACCTGCCGATCGGCTCGGGCGTGCGCCAGCAGTACCGGGCCGCCCGCGATCAGATCCACCCGGAGACGGCCGGCTGAGACGTCCCACCCCCGGGTGGTGGACCGCGGCGCGCGGATGCGCCGGCCCCGAGCCGATGGCAGGTTGGGAGGGGACGCGGCCACCGGACGGAAGGGCGGCAGATCCCATGGCACTGCACAAGGGGGCCGGAGACGACCGCCGGCTGACCGTCAACCCGTTCGTCGGCGCCGCCGACCCGCTCGGCGGGATGGAACTGGCACCGCCGCTGCACCGGCTCTCCGACGGCCCCGTCCCCGCCGACACGGCGTACCAGCTGATCCACGACGAGCTGATGCTGGACGGCAACGCCCGGCTCAACCTGGCGACCTTCGTCACCACCTCGATGGAGGTCCAGGCCACCCGGCTGATGACCGAGTGCCTCGACAAGAACATGATCGACAAGGACGAGTACCCGCAGACCGCCGAACTGGAGCGGCGCTGCGTGGCGATCCTCGCCGACCTCTGGCACGCGCCCGACCCGGACACCGCCGTCGGCTGCTCCACCACCGGCTCCAGCGAGGCCTGCATGCTGGCCGGCCTCGCCCTCAAGCGCCGCTGGATGCGCCGCAACGCCGAGCGCTACGCGGCCGGTGCCCGGCCCAACCTCGTGATGGGCGTCAACGTCCAGGTCTGCTGGGAGAAGTTCTGCACCTTCTGGGAGGTCGAGGCCCGCACCGCCCCCATGGAGGGCGACCGCTTCCACCTCGGCGCCGAGCAGGCGGTGGCGCTCTGCGACGAGGACACCGTCGGCGTGGTCGGCGTGCTCGGCTCGACCTTCGACGGCTCCTACGAACCGGTGGCCGAGATCTGCGCCGCCCTCGACGACCTCCAGCGGCGCACGGGCCTGGACGTCCCGGTCCACGTGGACGGCGCCTCCGGGGCCATGGTCGCCCCGTTCCTGGACGAGGACCTGACGTGGGACTTCCGGCTGCCCCGGGTCGCCTCGATCAACACCTCCGGCCACAAGTTCGGGCTGGTCTACCCCGGAGTCGGCTGGGCGCTCTGGCGCGACCACGAGGCGCTCCCCGAGGAGCTGGTGTTCCGGGTCAACTACCTGGGCGGCGAGATGCCGACCTTCGCGCTGAACTTCTCCCGGCCCGGTGCCGAGGTGATCGCGCAGTACTACACCTTCCTGCGGCTCGGCCGGGGCGGCTTCCGGGCCGTGCAGGGAGCCTGCCGGGAGGTGGCCACCTACCTGGCCGGGCGGATCGAGGCGCTCGGCGGCTTCCGGCTGCTGACCCGGGGCGACGAGCTGCCGGTCTTCGCCTTCACCACCACCGGTGACGTGCCGTTCGACGTCTTCGACGTGTCGCGGCGGCTGAGGGAGCGCGGCTGGCAGGTGCCCGCCTACACCTTCCCGGCGAACCGGGAGGACCTCTCGGTCCTGCGGGTGGTCTGCCGCAACGGGTTCTCCCGCGACCTCGCGGACCTGCTGCTCGGCGACCTCGAACGGCTGCTGCCGGAGCTGCGCAGCCAGCCGGTCCCGCTGAAGGAGATGGGAGTGCCGGTCCGGTCGGGCTTCCACCACTGACGGCCCCGCGCCGGCGGCGACGCAGGCGGCAGGCGAACGACGGACGTCAGGCGCGACAGACGCGGTAGGCGGACGACGGGACGGTGCGCTCGGGCAAGCGCTCGACCCCGCGCGGGGGTGAGTGTCGCGGCGGGGAGGGCTGCACTGAAGCATCCTCCCCGCCGCGCGTCCCTGCGGCCCGGGGCAGCCTCCCCCCGTGAGGCTGCCTCGTTCCGGTGGGGGTCAGGGATCGCCGATCGTCCGGCTTGTGACGGACATGTCCGGACGAAGCGCCCGGACGGTGAATCGGACCGACCCGAGAACAATGCCCCACGGACACATGAATGTTCGAGCGTCAGCCGGGGTTGTGAGACACTTCCGTCCGTCTCAGCTCCAGGACCTGGGGTTTGGGACGCCGGGCCGCTGAGGTTGGAGACGCCGCTGACGTCGGGGGAGACGGACACGCCCGCCCACAGCCCGGGCCGGTGGCCGTCCAGGCCCCGCCGATCCCGCCGCCCCCGGCCTCGGATGTTTGGAAGACCTCATGGGTTCCGCCTGGAAGAAGCTGCCGGACGAACTGTCCGCTCCCGCCAGACGCCTGACGGAGGAGCTCCGCGCCGTCAAGGACGTGACAGGGCTCTCCCTGTCCGAACTGGCCGCCCGGACCCACTACAGCCGGGCCTCCTGGGAGCGCTGGCTGAACGGCAAACGGATCGTCACCGAGCAGGCGCTCGAAGCACTGATCGGGGCGGTGGAGTGCAACGGACCGGCACTCCGGGCGCTCTGGGAGGCGACGGCGGCAGCGGAGCTCGCCGGGGAGCCCAGCGATGGGCGCACCGGAGCGGAGTCTGAACCGGCGTCGGGCCTGACGGCTCCCGGAGCCGCTGCGCGCCCGGCGTCAAAGGACGCGGCCGAGGACACGGCCGAGGACACGGCCGAGGACGCGGACCGGGCCGTCGAACCGGCGGCGGACGCGTCGGAGCCCACCGCCGGAACCACGACGGACCCGGAGACCACGGAGGCGACGGAGACCGCCGGATCGCCCGAGGACGCGGAGGACCCGGAGGACCCGGCGCCCTCGGAGGCAGGGCCGGGGACGCCCCGCGCCCGCCGGACGCCGGGGCGGCAGATCGCGCTCGTCGCCGCCGTGGCGGCGGCGGTGGTGCTGCTCGCGCTCGCCGGCATGCGGTACTCCTCGGGCGACGGCAGTGAGCCGACCGCCGTCGCCGAGCCGGCCGTGTCCTCGTCCACCCCCGCCAAGACGGCCCCGACGGTGGCCGCCTGTCAGGCCGTCGGCTGCTCGCACAAGGACCCCAAGGCCACCGGCTGCGGCGCCGACGCACGGACCGTGCAGACCACCAACATCGGCAAGGTGGTCGCCTACCTCCGGTACAGCCAGAAGTGCCAGGCCGCCTGGGCGGCGATCACCGAGGGCCAGCCGGGCAACCAGGCGGTCGTCACCACCAGCGCCGGCGAGACGGAGACGGCCCTGATCCACTGGGGGTACGACAACTACTCGGCGATGGTGAACGCGGCGGATCCGGCCGTCACCCTCCAGGTCTGCGGCCACCAGTCGGCGGGCGTCTCCTGCACGAACGGCGTCTCCGACCTGGCCCGGCTGGTCGCGTCCACGCCGATCCCGATCGGCCCGGCGTCCCCGCCCCCGGCGATGGCCTCCGCACCGGCCGCGACGGCCACCGAGCCCCCGGCCGCCGAGCCCGCCTCCGCGGCCCCGTCCCCGGCGGCCACGCCGTAGGGCGCCTCGCCCGGATCCTGTCGGACGGCCCCGCCGGCCCGGCAGGATCCGGGGAGCCGGCCCCGAGGAGCGGGACCGGGCTAGTCGAGGTAGCCCCGGAGCTGGGCGGCGAAGGCGTGGTCGCGGAGCTTGACCAGGGTCTTGGACTCGATCTGCCGGATCCGTTCCCTGGTCACGCCGAACAGGGTGCCGATCTCCTCCAGCGTGCGCGGCCTGCCGTCGTCCAGCCCGTAGCGGAGCTGCACCACCTGGCGCTCGCGCTCGCCGAGGGTGGCGAGCACCGCCTCCAGGTGCTGGCGCAGCAGCAGGAAGGTGGCCGACTCCGCGGGTGAGGCGGCGTCGGCGTCCTCGATCAGGTCGCCGAGCGCGACGTCGTCCTCCTCCCCGACCGGGGTGTGCAGCGAGATCGGCTCCTGGGCGAGCCGGAGCAGCTCCCGGACCCGCTCCTCGGTGAGGTCCAGGACGGCGGCGATGTCGGCCGGGCCCGGCTCGATGCCGCGTTCCTGCAGCAGCGAGCGCTGCACCCGGATCACCCGGTTGATCAGCTCCACGACGTGGACCGGTACCCGGATCGTCCGCGCCTGGTCGGCCAGCGCACGGCTCATCGCCTGGCGGATCCACCAGGTCGCGTAGGTGGAGAACTTGTAGCCGCGGGCGTAGTCGAACTTCTCCACCGCCCGGATCAGGCCGAGGTTGCCCTCCTGGATCAGGTCCAGCAGGGTCAGGCCGCGGCCGACGTAGCGTTTGGCGACGGAGACCACCAGTCGCAGGTTGGCCTCGGTCAGCCTGCGCTTGGCGATCCGGCCGGTCACCACCAGGGTGTCCAGGTCACGGGCCAGCGGGTCGGCGGGCGGCGGCTCCCGGTTCAGCCGTTCCTCGGCGAAGAGGCCGGCCTCGATCCGGCGGGCGAGTTCGACCTCCTCAGCCGCGGTGAGCAACCGGATCCGGCCGATCTCGCGCAGGTACTGGCGGAGCAGGTCCGCGGCCGGGCCGCTCCCCTCGGGGGCGGCCCGGCGCTCGGGCGCGTCCTCGGCTTCAGGGTGGCCCGCCGGGAGGCCCTGGGCGGGGATCCGGGCACCGCCCGGGGGCGGTGCCCCGGCCCGCCCGTGGTCCGCGGAACCGTCGGGGCCGTCGAGCCCCCCGGCGCCGTCGGGTCCTTCGACGCCACCGGGGCCTTCGACGCCGTCAGGGTCCTCGACGTCGTCGGGACGGCCGGGACCGTCGGAGGCCCCGTCCTCGGGGGCGAGCGGTTCGTCGGTCGGCTGAGCGGTCGCGGCAAGGCCTCGGTCCACGGGCATCCCCTCGGGGCGGGCGCGACTCTGGCGGACCCGCGCTGTACGGAGGTGGGACGCCTTCCAGTGTGCGGCACGCCACGCTCCGTGGCCGAGACTCGTGCGCGGACTTTCTGAGCGCGGTCCGCCAGGAGCGGCGCGCGTCGGCCGCCGGGGCCCCGA
The DNA here is from genome assembly GCF_036290945.1 of Streptomyces sp. BE303. NCBI lineage: Bacteria > Bacillati > Actinomycetota > Actinomycetes > Kitasatosporales > Streptomycetaceae > Streptomyces > Streptomyces sp. BE303. The sequence goes on along the minus strand of NZ_JAQYWZ010000880.1, from coordinate 182,293 downwards.
CGGCGCTACAGCGCGGCCGAACCCCTGCTGCGCAGCTGCTGCCCGTACTGCTGGAGCTGCCACAGCTCGCTCTGCACGGCGTGCAGTTCCTCGGCGGCGGCCCGGTTGCCGAGCCGCTGGAGGTGGCCCCGGACCTCGTTCACCCGCCGGTCCACGGCCAGCAGCCGCAGCTTGACGAGGAACTCCCCCGCGTAGATGGCGTCCACCTTGCGGCGCGAGCGCACCGGCTCCACGGTCAGCTCGGTGACCAGCGAGCGCACCTGGTCGTCCGGGCAGGCCTCGCGCACGGTGCTGGTGAAGTCGGCCAGTGTCGCCCCGTACGCGGCGCCGCCGGCCTGCCCGATCGCGCGGCGCACGGCGGTGTACGGCGGGGTGGGGAACTCGTCCTCGGCGTAGTTGTCGAAGGCCGGGGCGACCAGGTCCGGGTGCTGCAGCGCCAGCTTGAGCAGCTCGCGCTCGACGAACTGGGCCGGGTCGCGCGGGTTGACCGTGAAGACGGGGCGCGCCGGGCGGACCGGCTGCGACGGGTCGGGGCGGCGCTGCTGGCCGGCGCCGCGCGGGTTCTGCTGGCGTTCGCGGTCCCAGCGGGCCAGCTGGGAGACCCGGCGGACGACGAAGGGCTCGTCCAGGATGCCGAGCATGCCGGCCAGCCGGACGGCGTACTCGTGCTGGATCGAACGGTCCTTGATCTTGGCGACGATCGGCGCCGCCTCCTCCAGGGCCGCCGACCGACCTTCGGGCGTGTCCACCCGGTGCCGGGCGACGGCCGAGGACAACGCGAACTCGAAGAGCGGCACGGGGTTGTCGATCAGCTCGCGGACCGCCTCGTCGCCCTTGGCCAGGCGCAGGTCGCACGGGTCCATGCCGCCGGGGCTGACCGCGATGGAGGTCTTGGCGGCGAACTTCTGGTCGTCCTCGAAGGCGCGCAGCGCGGCCTTCTGGCCGGCCGCGTCGCCGTCGAAGGTGAAGACGGTCTCGCCGCGGTACTGGGAGGTGTCCATCAGCAGCCGGCGGATGATCTTGATGTGGTCCTCGGCGAACGCCGTCCCGCAGGTGGCGACCGCGGTGGTGACCCCGGCCAGGTGGCAGGCCATCACGTCGGTGTACCCCTCGACCACCACGGCCCGGCCCGACTTGGCGATCTCCTTCTTCGCCAGGTCGAGGCCGTACAGGACGTGCGACTTCTTGTAGATCGGCGTCTCGGGGGTGTTGAGGTACTTCGGCCCGTTGTCGTCCTCGCGGAGCCGGCGGGCGCCGAAGCCGATCACCTCGCCCGCGATGTCGCGGATCGGCCAGACCAGCCGGCCCCGGAAGCGGTCGATCAGACCGCCGCGCTGGCCCTGCGAGGCCAGACCGCCGAGCAGGATCTCCTTGTCACTGAAGCCCTTGCCGCGCAGGTAGCGGACCAGGTGCTCCCAGCCGACGGGGGCGTAACCGACACCGAAGGTCTTCGCGGCCTCCTCGTCGAAGCCCCGCTCGGAGAGGAAACGGCGGCCGATCTCGGCCTCCGGGGAGACCAGCTGCTCCTGGTAGTAGGCGGCGGCCACCTTGTGCGCCTCGACCAGCCGGGTGCGCTCGCCCTGCTGGTGACGGGGGCTGTAGCCGCCCTCCTCGTAGCGGAGCGTGATGTTCGCCTGAGCGGCCATCCGCTCCACGGCCTCGGCGAAGGTGAAGTGCTCGATCTTCATCAGGAAGGCGATGGTGTCGCCGTTCTCCTGGCAACCGAAGCAGTGGAACACGCCCTTGGCGGGGTTGACGTAGAACGAGGCGGACTTCTCGTCGTGGAAGGGGCAGACGCCCTTGTACTCGCCGCCGCCACCGTTGGTCAGCTGTACGTAGTCGCCGACCACCGCATCGATCGGCAGTGCGCTCCGCACCGCCTGTACGTCTTCGTCCCTGATCCGCCCGGCCACCCCGGAAGTCTACTGGGGTGGCCGGGGTTTCCCGGGGCCGCTCCCCATCCGGTCCGGTGGCGGGCCCCGGCGGGCTCAGGTCCAGGCCGCCCCGACCAGCTTGCCGTGGAGGGCCAGCGCCGAGGCGTCGGTGAGGGTGGCGATCTGGTCGATCACCGCGCGCAGGGCCCCCCGGTCGTCCTCGGCCTCGTGGTAGAGCGCGGCGAAGACCGGGTCCAGCCCCTCCGGCGCGCGCTCGTTGAGGACGTACGCCAGCTCGGCGATCACGATCCGCTGACGGGCCCGGAGCTGGGCCTGCTCGTCGCGCTGCATCACGAACCGGACGGCGACCGCCTTCAGCACCGCGCACTCCAGGCGGACCTCGCGCGGCACCACCAGCTCGGCCTCGTACCGGGTGAGCCGGCCGGGGCCGTAACGGGCGCGGGTCGCCTGCTCGGCGGCGAAGCAGAAGCGGCCGATCAGCTGGCTGGTGAGGTCCTTCAGCCCGGCCCGGGCCCGGGCGGTGCCGTCGTACGCCTGGGGCCACCACTCCTGCGCGAGCAGCCGGTCCAGGGCGTCCGACAGCTCCTCCGGCTCGGCGTCCGTGGCGTAGCGCTCGGCGACCTTGAACAGTTCGGCGCGCTCGCTCGGGGCGAGCAGCGCGGCCGGGTCGATGTGACCGGCCTGGAGGCCGTCCTCCACGTCGTGGGTGGAGTAGGCGACGTCGTCGGACCAGTCCATGACGGTGGCCTCGAAGCACTTGCGCCCGGCCGGGGACCCGGCCCGCAGCCAGCGGAAGACCGGCAGGTCGTCGGCGTAGACGCCGTACTTGGGCGAGGCCGGGTCGGTGGGGTGCGCGCCGTGCGTCCACGGGTACTTGGTGGCGGCGTCCAGGGCGGCGCGGGACAGGTTGAGCCCGACGCTGCGGCCCGGCCAGGGGGCCAGCCGGGCGGGTTCCTCGTCCTGCGGGGCGAACCGCTTGGGCTCCAACCGGGTCAGGATGCGCAGCGACTGCGCGTTGCCCTCGAAGCCGCCGCAGGCCTCGGCGGCCTGGTCGAGCGCCTCCTCACCGGTGTGGCCGAACGGCGGGTGGCCGATGTCGTGGGCCAGGCAGGCGGTCTCGACGAGATCCGGGTCACAGCCCAGCGCCGCGCCCAACTCCCTTCCGACCTGGGCGCATTCCAGCGAGTGGGTCAGCCGGGTGCGGGGGAAGTCGCTGCGCATCGGGGCGACCACCTGGGTGGTGCCGGCCAGCCGGCGCAGGGCGGCGGAGTGGAGCACGCGGGCGCGGTCGCGCTGGAACGCCGTCCGGCCCGGGCGTTTGTCCGGTTCGGGCACCCAGCGGGCCTCGGCGGCGTGGTCGTACGGGTTCGGCGTGGTGGCGAGGCGGTGCGTGGTGTCGTCCATATGCCCTTCACGGTACGCCGAGCCCCCGACACCGGAAGTGTGCCGCGCGCGACGGGACGCGGGCCGGGGCGTGAACGCTCGGCCGCCCGCGGAAGGGCCCTCCCGGGCCCTCCCGCCGCCCCTGCCGCAGCCACTGGCCCCCACGGCCCGGCGCCTTCACGACCCGGCATCTTCACGAGCCGGCATCTTCACGAGCCGGCGCCTTCACGAGCCGGCGCCTTCACGAGCCGACAGCCGATGCCCGGTGCCGGTTCAGCCGCGGACCGCCCTGAGGACGGCCGCCGCGGCGCCCTCCTGTCCCTTGGCGTTGGGATGGATCCCCGCCAGACCGGGCGCCGGGAACGGCGGCTCGACCCAGCGGGCGGCCTCACCCGCGCACATGTCGTGGCCGGACGAGGGCGCGGCGAGGTCCACGAAGACCGCGCCCGCCGCCTCCGCTCGCCGCTTGAGCATGGCGTTGAGCTGCTGCTCCTTCTCCACCAGGAAGCCCAGATCACCCCCGGCGACGGTCTTGCCGAGCACCGGCACGCAGACGGCCGGGTCGGCCGGCAGCAGCGAGGGGTAGCCGACCACGTAGACCTTCGCCTGCGGAGCGCGGCGCTTGACCTCCTTCAGCGTCTCGCCCAGCCGTTCACCGGCCGCGTCCACCTTGCGCTGCACCTGGTCGGCACCGTCCGACGCGGCGTAGTGCTCGCGGCACGGTGCCGGCGCCCGGCCGGAGCCGACCAGTTCCTTGACCGCGTCGACCAGGTTCTCCTTGGCGCACTGGGTGACGACCTCCATGAACCCGGCGTCGTTGCCGCCGATCCCCACGGTGACCAGCCGGGTGGCCGGTTCGATCGCGTCCAGCTGCGGCGGATTGGTGCCGCTGCCCGTCTCCTGGGAGCCGGTCAGGTCGCCGGTGCGGGCCCCGCTGCAGCTGGCGTCGCGGAACTGACCGCCCGCCAGGCCGAGCGCCTTGGCCACCAGGCTGGGGTAGTTGACCGTCGAGCGGGCGCAGCCCTTCGGCTCCCCCGCCTGCGGGCTGATCTTGAGCCCCGCGGTGTACGAGTCGCCGAGCGCCACGTACGGACCGGTCGGTGTCGGGGTGGGGGTCGGCGTGGCCGACGCCGCCCGGTTCGCCTGCGGACCCCCCGGTACGGCGGCGCCGACGGCGGTGTCCGTACCTCCGGTGCCGGAGCAGGCGGTGAGCAGGACGGCGGCGAGTCCGACGGTCAGGGCACCCGTCAGGGCCCTCGGTACGGCGCGTGACGGGTCGGTCTGCGGCGTGGCGGACGCAGTGGTCGACGACGAGCCCGACCGGGCGCCGGTGGGCGCGCCCTTCGGGCGTACGGACAGAGGCACGGGATCCCCCCGGGTAGGAGCCGTTGGCGTTCTTCCTACGACGGCCCGTCCCCCGGGCACCGCCATCCCAACGGACGGAGACGCCGGATCGATCCCGCCGGAACCGGCGGATTCCGGCGCCTCCCTACCGTGCCCGTCCTTCGGGGCGGCGCCCGTCTCTCCGGAGGGTGTTCCTCACCCCCGGAGGGCATTCGTCACCCCCGGGCGGCGTCCGCCGGCCCGGGGGCTCGCACTGCTCCGGAGGCTTCCGCTACTCCGGGCCGCGCTCGTGCTCCGCCAGGAACTGCTCGAACCGCCGGCCCAGCTCGTCCGCCGACGGCAGGTCCACCGGCTCGGCCAGCAGGCTCTCCCGGCCCTCGGCGCCCGCCACCGCGTCGTACTGGCCCTCCATGCCGCGGATCGCCGAGCGCAGGTCGCCGTCCCCCTGCGACAGCTGGTCCTCGATGTCGGCGTACACGCCGTCGACCTGCTCGCGCAGCTGCGTGCCGGGCAGCACCAGCCCGGTGGCGGACTGCACCGCCTCCAGGATGAGCACCGCGGCCGCCGGGTACGCCGTGCGCGCCACGTAGTGCGGCACGTGCACGGCGAAGCCGAGCACGTCGTGCCCGGCCTCGGCGAGCCGGAACTCCAGCAGGGCCTGCGCGCTGCCGGGCACCTGGGCCTGCTCGAACCACTGCGGGTAACCGGCGGCGAGGTCGAGGCGGTTGCCGTGCGGGGTCAGACCGACCGGGCGGGTGTGCGGCACCCCCATCGGGATGCCGTGGAAGTCGAGCGACAGCCGGACGTCGAACCGCTCGACCAACTCGCGGACGGCCGCGATGAACCGCTCCCACTCGACGTCCGGCTCGGGCCCGGTGAGCAGCAGGAACGGCGAGCCGGCCGCGTCGTGGACCAACTGGAGCAGGATCTCCGGCGGCTCGTAGGAGGACCAGTGCTCGCGGTCGAAGAGCATCGCGGGGCGGCGGGCGCGGTAGTCCACCAGACGGTCGTGGTCGAAGCGGGCCACCACCTGGGGCTCCCCGGCCTCCAGCAGGTGGGTGACCACCTGGCCGCCGGCCTCTCCGGCGTCCATGAAGCCCTCGAAGTGGTGGAGCAGCACCAGACCCGCGCCGGTGTCGGCCAGCGCGGCCCTCGCCGCGGCCACGGCGGCCACGCCCTGCTGATCCAGCTCGTACAGCGCCTGGGGATCACGCACCGCGTACCCACACCCCGCTCTCTACTCGGTCTCTAGCTACTCGTCGGACTCGTGCCGGTTCTCCTCGTGCAGCGTGCGGCGCTCCGCCGGAATTCCCGCTGCCGGGATTCGCCTACCCGGCTGCGGGACTCCCCCCGTTCCGCTGCCCGGAATCCTCCCGCCGCACCGACCGGACGGCCGGGCCGCCCCGGCCACCCACGACGGCCCCGGAACGCCTCCGCGGCCTTCCGCCGGTCCCACTGTGGACTCCCGCGCCTTTCCGGCCACCGCCCGCCCGCGCCCGCCACCGTCCCGCGCCGCCCGCGAGCGCTCGGCGCGCCCCCGGAGGGCCGACTCGACCATGATCGCACCCGATGGGAAAAGCCCTGGTCAGGGGCGGCTGAACGGCCCGTCGAGGCAGCCCGCCGCCGCACCCGGCGGCCATTCGTGTGCTGCGAAGTGACGCACCGCCTTCTGGCGGGTATCGTCCTCTCGCTGCCTCGCATCGTCGCGTCGTCGTCACGTCGTCCGTAACGCCGTCGATCACGTCCCGGCCCGGTGCTCGGCCAGCCACCTACGACGCATCTTGCCTTCACCTGGCCGCCTGTTTCCCTTCGCGCTCCCGTATCCTCATCGGCCATCTCGCGGACGCACACTGTCCCCTCGCTCATCCCGCCGGATCGGTCCGTGGACCCGTGTCCGTTCCGGCACCGCGCTGCCCGTCTCCGGGCCGCCGCCCCCCAACCCGCCCGACCGGTACCTCCGGCGTGCGCGGGTGCCGGCGGGCGGACCTCCGGGGCGGGGCGAAAAGTCCACTGCTCGGCCCGCGCGCACCCAGGCACGGGCCGACATCCTCCGACCGATGAAGGACCGAAGGTTCCGTGCCCGTACCTCTCATCCTCACCGGCCGCACCGTGCGGCTGGAGCCCCTCGCCGCGCACCACGCCGAGGCCATCGCCCAGGCCGGCGCCGAGGACCGTACGACCTACGCCTTCACGCCCGTCCCGCACGGCCTGGAAGCGGCCCGCGAGTACATCTCGCGGGCCCTCGCCGACCAGGCCGCGGGCCGGTCGCTGCCGTTCGCGACCGTGAGCCAGGCCGACGGCCGGGTCGTCGGTTCCACCCGCTTCCTGGAACTCGACTACTGGCAGGGCCCGCTGGTCTGGCCCCCGGCGCCGGGCGTGCCGTTCGGCGACCCGGCCACCGCCGTGCCCGACGCCGCCGAGATCGGCAACACCTGGCTCTCCCCGCGCGCCCAGGGCACCGGCATCAACACCGAGGCCAAGCTGCTGATGCTCCGGCACGCCTTCGAGGTGTGGGGCGTCCAGCGGATCTCGCTCCGTGCCGACGCCCGCAACCAGCGGTCGCGGGCCGCCATCGAGCGGCTCGGCGCCACCTCGGAGGGCGTCCGGCGGGCGCACTCGCGCGGGCTCGACGGAGTGGTCAGGTCCACCGCGTTCTACTCGATCCTGGACGACGAGTGGCCCGCCGTCCGCGACATCATCGAGTTGCGGATCGCCGCCGCCACCTCGCCGAGCGCCCCGGATCCGGCGATCAACCAGGAGTGCCTTAGACACGGCGGCAGCGGGCACCTGATCACGGCCTGACGCGGTCGTGTCGCTGTGACCGCCCGGATCGGGCGGTCACGGCGACACGACCGCCGGCGGGCGGCGGGGCCACCTGCGGGCGCTTCGGGGCCGCCCTCGTGCCGGGGGTCCGGTCGCCTTCGGGGGTCCGGTCACGGCCCTCCGGGGCGACCGGTGCTCAGGGCCGGTACCCCCGGGTGGCGAGGGCCAGGACCTCGCCGAGGAGCTCCGGACCGTCCGCGCTCCCGACGTGGGCGGGATGCGCCTCGACCAACGCCGACACCGGCCGCCGTCCGCCGCCCCGCACGGGGGCCACCCGGACCGCCCAGATCGCGAACCCGGTCCGGGCACGGTGCAGGTGGAGCACCCCCTCGGAGGTGTAGGACTCCCACGGCTGCTCCGTCCCGCGCGGGCGCAGGCCTCGCCTGATCCGCTGCCACTCGTCCTCGCTCCAGACCACGTCCGGGACGGGACACGGGCGCGGCAGCCGCAGCGGCTTCGGGGAGCCGCGCTCCGGCGCGTTCGCCACACCGCCCGGCTCGACGAAGGCCCAGGCGGGCAGCGGTTCGCGGGCCGCCGTCCAGGCGGCGGGGATGCCGCCCGCCCCGGTACGGGCCGCGACCACACCACCGGTGATCGCGGCCACGGTGTCCATGTCCCCGCCGGCGCTCACGGCCTCCCAGAGCGCCCCGCGGTAGTCGGTGAGCCGGCGGGCCGCGCACCAGAGCGCGTACGGGACGGTGTCGGCGGCGCTGACCCGGCTGCCGTTGCCGAGCACCTTCGCCACGGCCCCGAGGTCACGTTCGTCCAGCAGTGCGACCGCCTCGGTCAGGCCGTCCCGCACGGCTCCGAACGGCGTGAGGTCCCGCACCGACTCCAGGAAGCCCCTCGCGGTCACGGGCTCCGCGCGGGCCCGTACCGCGCAGGCCGCGGCCACCGCCACGGCGATCGCGCCGTCCACGGCCTGCGGGTGGGTGTGGGTGATCGCCGCGCTGTCGGCGGCCGGCTCGACCGCCGCCCCCGGGTCGTCGGCGTACGCCGCCCCCAGCGGGGCGACCCGCATCGCGGCGCCGTTGCCGTACGAGCCCTGGCCGTCGAAGAGTTCGGCGGCCAGTACCTTGGCGTCACCGCCCTCGCGGACCAGCCGGAGCAGCCGGTTGGCGGCCGGGCCGTAGCCGCGGTCGAAGTCGTGGCGCCGGGCGAAGCCGTGGGTGAGGTCGAAGGTGTCGACGGCCCTGCGCTCGGTGTGCGCGGCGTACACCGAACAGGCCATCTCGGTGTCGTCGGTCCACGGCCAGGGGCCGGGCGGGGCGGTGCGGGCGGCCAGGTGGGCCCTGGCGGTGGCGGGAACGAAGAACTGCGCGCCGAAGGCGTCGCCGACCGAGAGGCCGTCGAGCGCGTCGAGCGCGGGGCCGGTGTGAGGAGTCGTCATCGGGCCCCAGCCCACCCGTCCGACCGGTCCTGCGTCAACCCCGCATGACCCATGACTCCCCGCACGGGCGACGTTTCGCATACCGCCGACCCGGGCGGGAAGCACCCCGGGCATGACCCGCGCCATCGGACTCGTCGACCCGCTGCTGCTGCTCGGCGCCGACCAACAGCACATCGTCACCCGTGCACAACTGCACGGGCTCGGCGTCCCGTCCGGCACCATCGCCCACCGCCTGCGGCCGGGCGGACCGTGGCAACAGGTGCTTCCCCGGGTGATCTGCCTGCAGACCGGACGGCTGACCTCCCATCAACGACTGCGCGCGGCACTCGCGTACGCGACGCCCAAGGGCCGGGCGGACGGGCCCGCCGGAGACGTGCTGCTGACCGGCGCGGCCGTCCTGGCCGACGCGGGGCTGCCGTCGGCCGGGCACCCGGCCGACCTGACCTCGGTGGACGTCCTGATCCCGGGCCCACGACGGGTCTCCGACCGGGGGTTCGTGCGGATCCACCGTGCGGCCGGAGCGATGCCGGGCGGGTACGAGCGCGACGACGGGCTCCGGAGCACGACGGTCGCCCGGGCGCTGGCCGACCTCGCACCCCGGGAGAGCGGACGGCGCCGGTTCCGGGCGCTCTGCGCCGAGGCCGTCCAGCGGCGGCACTGCGAACTCGGCGAGCTGCTGGACCAGTTGATGGCCCGGCCGGACGCGCTCGACCTGACCGGGCTGGCCGGGGTGGTGGAGGAACTGGCCGCCGGGGTCCGCTCGGTGGTCGAGGGCGAGGCCCGGGACGCGGTGCGCGGCTCCGGGCTCCCGGAACCGCTCTGGAACCCGGTCCTCCTGCTGGACGGGCGGTTCCTGGCCGTGCCCGACGCCTACTGGCCGCAGGCCTGCGTCGCGCTGGAGATCGACTCCCGGGCCTGGCACCTGCGCCCGGCCGACCACGAGCGGAGCCTGACCCGGGCCAACCGGCTCACCGTGGCCGGCCTGCCGGTGGTCCGCACGACCCCGCTCCAGCTGCGGCGCGACCCGGCGCCCGTGCTGCGGGAGCCGGCCGTGCTGCTCGCCGGGGGACCGCACGGCCCTCGGGCCCGGATCACCTGGCGGCGGGCCCTGTGATCCCGGCGCGGCCGGCCCCACGGGCTGCGCGGAGACGCGGAGATGCGAAGACGCGGAGACGCCCGGCGGCGGCCGACGGCGTACGCAGGGACGGGCAGGGGGCGGCGGGTCAGGAGACGGCAGGCGTGACGTCGGTGGGCGCGGCGTCGGTGGGCGGGGGGACGGTGTCGGCGGGGGCGGTCGCCGTGGTGGCGGCGGTGGCGGCGCCGGCGGCCTCGGCGGCGGCCACCAGGCGCTGGAGTTCCGCGAGGTGCTCGGTGAGGGCCCGCCGACCGGCCCTGGTCGCGACGAGCCAGGTGCGCGGACGCCTGCCGACCGCGCCCTTCCTGACCTTGAGGTAGCCGGCCTGCTCCAACGCGGTCGCGGCCTTGCTGAGCACCGAGTCGGAGACCTCGCAGTGGTCGCGGACGGTGCCGAACTCGGCCTCCGCGCAGGCGCTGAGGAAGGCCAGCACGGTGAGCCTGGTCGGGTGCTGGAGCAGCGGATCGAACGGGGCCGCCATCAGTGGGCCGCCGCGTCGCGCCGGATCCGCTCCGCCAGCCACCCGGTGACCGCCCAGAACGCCGCACCGGCCGCGAGACCGGCGGCCGCACCTATCCAGCGCACACCGCCACCGGCCAGCAGGACCAGGCCCGAGGCGGCCCCGGCCGCGGCGAACACCCCGAGGACGGCCAGCACGATCAGGCCGCCGTAACCGGGAGCCGGCCGGTGCACGATGCCCGCCTCGCGCATCGCGATCCGGGCGAGCGCACCGGTCAGGGCGGCGAAGACCACGCCGAACACGCCGCTCAGCCAGGAGACCCCGGCCCCGATCGCCTGACCGACGCCGGTCCCGTAGACGGTGAACGCCACCGCGAAGGCCGGGCCGTACCAGCCGGGGAGCCGGCCGGAGGCCTGGGCGGCCGCCTTGGCGCGGTCGGCGAGGCGCAGCGCCTCGGCTGCGGGAAGCGCGGGTCGGACGGGCTCGGAGCTGCTCATGGGATCCCCCTGCGGTGCGGCCCTCCGGGAGAGCGCCGTGATGCTCTCACTATGGCATCTACTTTCCGAGCTGGAAAGTACTTTCGCTGGTGGACCGCTCGGCACTGCCCGTCGGCGGCCGGACCGGTCGGCGGCCGGACCGCCGGTGGCGGCACCGTCAGCAGCGGACGTCGATCTCCTGGAAGGTCGCGTAGTGGTCGGCGGTCCAGAACTGCTCGCCGGACTCGCCGGTGACCACGCGACGGGCGCCACGGTCGGCGGAGCCGGGGGTGACGACGGTGAACTCGTGGTAGTAGCCGGAGGTCTTGCGGGGCAGGCGGCTTTCACGGTTCTCGAAGACGATGCCGTCCGAGCGGTACGGGTACGGGCCGCCCTTGGCGATCAGGCCGAGCGTGTCACGGGCCTGGACCGGCAGCCCGGTGCGGCAGACGTCGGCCATCGCCGGGTCGGTCGGCACCCAGGTGCCGGCGGGCGCGGGCGTGCCCGGGGCGGACGCGGTGCCCGCGGGCGGGGACGGCTTCGGTGCGGTGGACCTCGGTGCGGTGGGCCTGGGCCCGGTGGACTTCGGCGTCGCCGGACCGGTCGAGGACGTCACGGAGGCCTCGGGCGTGCTGTCGCCGGCGTCGTCCGACAGGACGTACCCGACTGCGGCGGCGAGCACGCAGAGCAGCACGGCCAGGGCGGTGAACAGGCGGTTTCTGCTGGTCATGGGCCCAGCTTGGCAGCCGCCCGGGCGCGGACCGGGCAACCTCGCGCGTGGCCGCCGACACACCCGCCGGCACCGCTGTTCCGAGGAGGTCTGCGGGGTGAGGGGGTGGCGGGCCCGCCGGCCCGCCCGACCCGCCCGGCCCGGCGGTCGTCCGCTCGCGGTCCGGCCGTGGTGGCCCGGCCGAGGGCCGGCCGAGCCCGGCCGTGGAAAAAGCAGCGGCCGGGACGGGGACGGACGCCGTTGTCCGTTCCCGCCCCGGCCGCCTCACGTACGCCGGTTCTCCTGCGCCGAGCTCCGGTGTACGCCCCTCCCGGGTGGAGGGGATACGGTCAGCGATTCGACCGTGCCGAGGGGCTCAGAGCCCTCAGCGCGAGTCGCTGCCCGCAGTCTCGATGGCGGCGCGGCCTGCCTCCAGACGCGCCACCGGGATCCGGAAGGGGGAGCAGGAGACGTAGTCCAGCCCCACCTCGTGGAAGAAGTGCACCGACTCCGGGTCGCCGCCGTGCTCGCCGCAGACGCCGAGCTTGAGGTCGGGGCGGGTGGCCCGGCCGGCCTCGACGGCGTGCTTGACCAGCGCGCCGACGCCGTCGCGGTCGATGGTCTCGAACGGGGAGACCCCGAAGATGCCCTTCTCCAGGTAGGCCGTGAAGAAGGAGGCCTCGACGTCGTCGCGGGAGAAGCCCCAGACCGTCTGGGTGAGGTCGTTGGTGCCGAAGGAGAAGAACTCGGCGGCCTCGGCGATCTGGCCGGCCGTCACGGCGGCGCGCGGCAGCTCGATCATGGTGCCCAGCTTGATGTCCAGCTGGACGCCGGTGGACTGGGCGACCTCGGCGAGGACGCGCTCGCACTCGTCGCGGACCAGCTCCAGCTCCTGGACGGTGCCGACCAGCGGGATCATCACCTCGGGGCGCGGGTCCCCGCCGGCCAGCTTCCGCTCGGCCGCGGCCTCGGCGATGGCGCGGACCTGCATGCCGAACAGACCGGGGATGACCAGGCCGAGGCGGACTCCACGCAGACCGAGCATCGGGTTCTGCTCGTGCAGCTTGTGCACTGCCTGGAGCAGGCGCAGGTCGTTCTCGTTCGGGTCCTTGCGGGCCTCGGCGAGGGCGACGCGCACCGACAGCTCGGTGATGTCGGGCAGGAACTCGTGCAGCGGCGGGTCGAGCAGCCGGACGGTGACGGGCAGGCCGTCCATCGCCTGGAAGAGCTCCAGGAAGTCGCCCTTCTGCAGCGGCAGCAGGGTGGAGAGCGCGGTCTCGCGGTCCTTGTCGTTGTCCGCGAGGATCAGGTGCTCGACCTCCTTGCGGCGCTCCTCCCCGAGGAACATGTGCTCGGTGCGGCAGAGGCCGATGCCCTGGGCGCCGTACCGGCGGGCGCGCCCGCTGTCCTCGGCGTTGTCCGCGTTGGCACGCACGGCGAGCCGGCGACGGCCGTCGGCGTGCGACATCAGCCGGTGCACGGCCTGGACCAGACCGCCCTGGACGTCGGCGCCCGCGTGCAGGGTGCCCTCGAAGTACTCCACCACCGGGGAGGGGAGCACGGGTACCTCGCCGAGGTAGACCTTGCCGGTCGCGCCGTCGATCGAGACGACGTCGCCCTCCTCCAGCACCAGGCCGTCGGCGGTGGTCATCCGGCGGCGCTTGGTGTCGACCTCCAGCTCCTCGGCCCCGCAGACACAGGTCTTGCCCATGCCGCGGGCGACCACGGCGGCGTGCGAGGTCTTGCCGCCGCGCGAGGTGAGGATGCCCTCGGCGGCGATCATGCCGTCCAGGTCGTCCGGGTTGGTCTCGCGGCGGACGAGGATGACCTTCTCGCCGGAGCGGGACCACTTCACCGCGGTGTAGGAGTCGAAGACGATCTTGCCGATCGCGGCGCCGGGCGAGGCGGCGAGGCCCCAGGCGATCTGCTTGGACGTGGAGTCGGGTGCGAAGCGCGGGAACATCAGCTGCGAGAGCTGGCCGCCGGTGACCCGCATCAGGGCCTCGTCCAGGTCGATCAGGCCCTGGTCGACCAGCTGGACGGCGATCCGGAACGCGGCGGCGGCGGTGCGCTTGCCGACCCGGGTCTGCAGCATCCAGAGCTTGCCGCGCTCGATGGTGAACTCGATGTCGCAGAGGTCGAGGTAGTGGTTCTCGAGCTTCTGCATGATCGCCATGAGCTCGTCGTACGACTTCTTGTCGAGCTTCTCCAGCTCGGCCAACGGCAGGGTGTTGCGGATGCCGGCGACGACGTCCTCGCCCTGCGCGTTGGAGAGGTAGTCGCCGTAGACGCCCTGGGTGCCGGTGGAGGGGTCACGGGTGAAGGCGACACCGGTGCCGGAGTCCTCGCCGAGGTTGCCGAAGACCATGCTGCAGACGTTGACCGCGGTGCCCAGGTCGTTCGGGATGCGCTCCTGGCGGCGGTAGAGGCGCGCCCGGTCGCCGTTCCAGGAGTGGAAGACGGCGTGGATCGCGAGGTCCATCTGCTCGCGCGGGTCCTGCGGGAAGGCCCGGCCGGTCTCGCGCTCGACGATCGCCTTGAACACCTCGACGAGCTGCCGGAGGTCGGCGCCGTCCAGGTCGAGGTCGTTGGTGGTGCCCTTCGCGTGCTTGGCCTCGTCCAGGGCCTCCTCGAACAGCTCGCCGTCGACGCCCAGCACGGTCTTGCCGAACATCTGGACCAGGCGACGGTAGGAGTCCCAGGCGAACCGCTCGTTGCCGGACTGCGCGACCAGGCCGACCACGGAGGCGTCGGAGAGGCCGATGTTCAGGACCGTGTCCATCATGCCGGGCATGGAGAACTTGGCGCCCGAGCGGACCGAGACGAGCAGCGGGTCGTCGGCCTGGCCGAGCTTCTTGCCCATCTCCTGCTCAAGGGCGTCCAGGTGGGCGCCGATCTCCTCGTGGAGGGAGGCGGGCTCGCTGCCGGTCTCCAGGAAGACCTTGCAGGCCTCGGTGGTGATGGTGAACCCCGGAGGGACGGGGAGCCCCAGGTTGGTCATCTCGGCCAGGTTCGCGCCCTTGCCGCCGAGAAGGTCCTTGAGGTCCTTGTTTCCTTCAGTGAAGGAGTAAACAAACTTCTGCTGGGACGACACGGGTCGGTCTCCTCGCACACGGTTGCCCTGACGCCGGAGAACATACCCATTTCGAAGGCACTTCTGCGCCGCCAATAGGCCGTACGAGGCTGGTACCCAGGGGTAACCCGATAGATCGAATGCACCTAAAGGCGTTCACCTCTGTTGGCGAAATCGTCCGGATGACGCGAGCTAGTGTTCAAGTCTTGAACGCTACGAAACAGGAAGATCACACAGGCGGGACGCAGGGTAGCGGTCGGCCGTGCAAGCTGACGCCTCGGCTTGATTTCCTGCACCCTGAGCGCGCGATCCGCCGCCACCCCCTTCGGGAAGCGATTCGCCGGCGACTTGTTCATTTCGTCCTGTCGGCCGCCTTCTACCGGCACCGTATGTGGCAAGCGTCACCAGCGCATCTCACCGCTTGAGCGTAGACCGGATCCGCCGATCGTCGCACTCCGTCCAGAAACGTGCTCTCTCCGTGATGTTCGGTTGCCAAAAGGGAGCCCTCTTGGCCAGATTGGCCAAGAGGGCTGGGACAGGGTGGCGAGAGGCCTTCGAGGGGCCATTTCGCCGCTATGGACAGATCATCCGCCAGATGTGTCCGATTCGGCGTCTACACCCGGGCGGGCGCAGTCATACGGATCGTCCAACCATCCCTCGGGCAGAACCACCCGGTTGTTGCCGCTCGTCCGTCCGCGGGGGCCGTCGGCACCGGCCGGCCAGGCCTGCGACTGCTCCACCAGGGCGAGGGTTTCGGCCAGTTCGGCCAGGGAGGAGGAATTGGCGAGCTTCACGCGAAGCTCCGAACCGACCGAGAAGCCCTTGGTGTACCAGGCGACGTGCTTGCGGAAGTCGATCACACCGCGGGCCTCGTCGCCCAGCCACTCACCGAGCAGCTGCGCGTGGCGGACCATCGCCCGCGCCACGTCGGCGAAGGTCGGACGGGCGTAGTCCACCTCGCCCTCGAAGATCGACACCAGGTCCCGGAACAGCCACGGACGGCCCAGGCAACCGCGCCCGACCACCACACCGTCGCAACCGGTCTCGCGCATCATCCGCAGCGCGTCGTCCGCCGACCAGATGTCCCCGTTGCCGAGCACCGGGACGTCCGCCGGAACGGCCTCGCGCAGTCGGGCGATCGCCGACCAGTCCGCGGTGCCGCCGTAGTGCTGGGCGGCGGTGCGCCCGTGCAGGGCGATCGCCGACACGCCCTCCTCCGCGCCGATCCGCCCGGCGTCGAGGAAGGTGAGGTGGTCGTCGTCAATGCCCTTGCGCATCTTCATGGTCACCGGGAGGTCGCCGGCGTTGGCCACGGCCTCACGGAGGATCTCGCGCAACAGGTTGCGCTTGTACGGCAGCGCCGAGCCGCCGCCCTTGCGGGTCACCTTGGGGACGGGGCAGCCGAAGTTCAGGTCGATGTGGTCGGCCAGGCCCTCGTCGGCGATCATCCGCGCCGCCTTGCCGACGGTCACCGGGTCCACGCCGTACAGCTGGATCGAGCGGGGCTTCTCGCTCGGGTCGAACTTGATCAGCTGCATGGTCTTGGCGTTGCGCTCCACCAGAGCCCGCGTGGTGATCATCTCGGAGACGTACAGCCCCTTGCCGCCGCTCTGCTCACGGCAGAGGGTGCGGAACGGCGCGTTGGTGATGCCGGCCATCGGCGCCAGCACGACGGGCGGCCAGACCTGCATCGGACCGATGTTCAGCGGCGCGAACTCGGTGCTGGTCGCGGTGGGTGCGGGCGTGACTGTCATGCGCGGCTGACCTCGGGGAAGGGGGTTCGGGACTCTTCATTGTCCCCCACCCGGCGGACGGGACCGGGAGTAGGCCGCCGCGGGGCCCGGACGGCCGGCGGACGGCGGCGTTGGCGGAGCCCCCGTGGCCGGGCCGCGGGCCGCGGGCCGCGGGCCGCGAGACACGGGCCGCGGGGGCACGAGCTGCGGGGGCACGGGCCGGGTCAGCCGCCCGACGCGCCGGGAGAGGAGAGGACCGTCACCGAACCGGAGGTCACCGAGACACGGACCTGGTTGGTGCTGGACTGGTCGGCCAGCAGCGGATCGATGTGGCGGCTCCCCGAGACGGTGCCCCCGTTGAAGCGGTAGACCGAACCGCGCGGCAGGCCCAGGGTCACCGACCCCGACGTGGCGCCGATGTCCACGGTGCGCGGCGCCTGGGCGAAGGAGAGGTCGACCGAGCCCGAGGTCGCCCTCACCTCCACCGCGGCGGAGGTGAGACCGGCGCCCTTCACCGCACCGGAGGTGGTGCCGGCGACCACCGGGCCGGAGAGGTCGGCCAGCAGGATCGACCCCGAGGTGGAATCCAGCCGGACCTCCCCCGTCACCCCCCGCACGGACAGGCTGCCGGAGGATCCCGTGCCCTCCACCGAGACACCGACCGGCACCTCCAGCTCGATCTCCGCGCCGCAGCCGAGCTTCGCCACCGGCATCACCTGGCTGCAGCGCATCTCCACCCTGAGGTCGCCGCGGTCGAAGAGCACCGAGATGACGGGCGGTCTGATCATCCAGTCCAGCTCCTGGCGGACCACCACCTCGCCCTCCCGCCCCGGACTGATCCGGACCGTCGCCGAACCGGTGTCCAGCACCACCTTGCTCACCGCCACCGGGTAGGACTTCTCCGACTCCGTCCGCTGCTGCACCGCCATCGCCCAGGTCTGTACCGCGCCGATGACCAGCGTCACGGCCAGAGCCAGGACGCCGAGCACCCGCCACATCCGGTGCACCCGCCTCCCGGTGCCGTTCCCCGTCCCCTTCTCCCTTGGCTCGCGCTGCTCGTGCTGCTCGTGCTGCTCTCGTTGCTCCTGGTCGCGCCGCCTCCCCGCCATGGACTACCCGACCTCCAGGAACCGCAGCACCGCCAGCACCCGGCGGTGGCTGTCGTCGGCCGGCGGCAGGTCGAGCTTGGCGAAGATCGAGTTGATGTGCTTGGCCACCGCGCTGTCGCTGACCACAAGAGCGGCAGCGATCGCGGTGTTCGACCGGCCCTCCGCCATCAGGCCCAGCACGTCCCGCTCCCGCGGGGTCAGCCGCTCCAGCGGATCGCGGTGACGGCGGACCAGCAGCTGGGCGACCACCTCCGGGTCGAGCGCGGTACCGCCGTCGGCGACCCGCTGCAGCGCGTCCACGAAGTCGTCCACGTTGGCCACCCGCTGTTTGAGCAGGTATCCGACCCCGCTGGTGTTGGTGGCCAGCAGATCGGCGGCGTACCGCTCCTCCACGAACTGGGAGAGCAGCAGCACCGCCACCTCCGGCCACTGCCGGCGGATCAGCAGTGCGGCCCGGACGCCCTCGTCGCTGTAGCCCGGCGGCATCCGTACGTCCGCCACCACCACCCCCGGGCGGTGCTCCTCCACCGCGGCGAGCAGTGCCTCGGCGTCCCCGACCGCGGCGACCACCTCGAAGCCCACCGCCTCCAGCACCTTGACGAGGCCGACCCTGAGCAGGACCGAGTCCTCGGCGATCACAGCACGCACGGCAACTCCACGGAGATGGTGGTCGGGCCCCCGAGGGGGCTGAGAACGGAAAGGGTGCCGTCGACCGAGGCGGTGCGCTTGCGCAGACCGGTCAGCCCGGTGCCCCGCGAGGCGTCCGCCCCGCCGACGCCGTCGTCGCTGACGACCAACCGCAGCCGACCGCCGGCCGTCCGCACCGAGAGCTGCACCCGGGAGGCCTTGGCGTGCTTGGCGACGTTGGTCAGCGCCTCGGAGACGGTGAAGTAGGCGACCGCCTCGACGGTCGGCGCTATGTACTCGGCCAGGTCGACGTCCACCCGCACCGGGAGCGGGGCGCGGGCCGCGATACCGGAGAGTGCCGCGTCCAGGCCGCGGTCCTCCAGGACCGCCGGGTGCAGGCCGCGGACGAGGTCGCGCAGCTCGTCGATGGCCGCCTGGGCCTCCTCGTGCGCCTCGACGATCACCTGCATGGCCTCGGGCGGGACGTCCTTGAGCGTGCGCCGGGCCAGGCCCAGGTTCATCGCGAGCGAGGTGAGGCGCTGCTGGGTGCCGTCGTGCAGGTCGCGCTCGATCCGGCGGCGTTCCGCGTCGACGGCGTCCACCAGGCCGGCCCGGCTCTCGACCACCTCCTCGATCCGGTGCTCCAGTGCCTCCGCCCGACCCGGCCCGAGCAACCGCACCGCCGCGACCTTCTCCAGCCGGGCCAGCAGGGCCACCGCCCAGGGCAGCACGGCGAGGATCACGAGACCGCC
The DNA here is from genome assembly GCF_036290945.1 of Streptomyces sp. BE303. NCBI lineage: Bacteria > Bacillati > Actinomycetota > Actinomycetes > Kitasatosporales > Streptomycetaceae > Streptomyces > Streptomyces sp. BE303. Next base: position 163,384 of record NZ_JAQYWZ010000880.1, on the reverse strand, counting down.
CACGGTGAGCGGGACGTCCAGCTGGAACCACTTCTGCCGGACCGGGGTGGAGTGCGGCATCAGCCAGGCCCAGCCGAACACGGTGCTCGCCACCAGGGCCGCGCCCCAGGCGTACACGGCCCCCATCGCACCGACGGCGAGCAGGGGGCCGGCCACCAGGTGGTAGCCGACCTGACGCCAGCTGACCCCGGTGCGCAGCCTCGTCAGGAGGCCGGACGGGACGCCGACCGGCCGCAGCAGCGGGCGCACCTCCACGCCGCGCAGCACCCGCAGTCGGCTGCGCTGGGCGGTCGTCAGCGGGCGCAGGCAGAGCAGGACCAGACCCAGGAGGAGGAAGGTCAGTTTCGGTGTCACGGCGGCGGTCAGGACCGGGAGGGCCGGCGGGATGCCGGAGGCGATGAAGAGGGTGTCACGCCGGGCGGCGGCCGACCACGGGGGGCGGGCGGCGCCCCTGGCGAGCGCGCGGCGCAGCGTCGTGGAGGGCATGGCCGACAGCCTAGGGCGGCATGATCGTCACCCACCATGAAGGGGGCTGCCGAGAAAGGGTGTACCTGGGTACACCCTCGATTCGGTTCGGCGCACTACCGACAGCGACGCCCGCCGACGCCACGCTTGTCGGTATGACGAGCCTCGCACCGCACTCCGCCCACCCGCCACACGGGTACCCCGTCTGCTGCCCGGCCCATTCCGCCGCGGCCGCCGTCGCCGAGGGGCGGCTGCCGGTCGGGCCGACCGGTGACCTGCCGGGCGTGCCCGTCGGCCCGGCCGGGCCGTGGTCGGTGCGCAGCGTGCGGGCGGGCCGGAGCCGTGGCCGGACGGCCCTGGAGGTCTACGAGTACGGCGAGTTGGTGGACGTGCTCGTCGCGTCCCGGCTCGGCGCCGGGCTGCTGCGCGGCGCCCGGTGCTGGACGGTCCCCGGGCCGGGCGGCCGTGGCGGCGCCGGGCGGTTCGCGGGCAGCGGCAGGCGCCGGGTCCGGCACGGGCTGGCCTGGGGGCGGCTGCCGCGCGGCGGCGCGGCGCCGTCCGTCGGGTTCACCGCCGCCCCGGCCGCCGGGCGACTGCTGCGCCGGCCGGGGCGGTCGGCCCCGGTCGTCGAGGTGGCCGAGGTGGTCACGGTGGCCGGACAGTTGTGGCTGGCCTGGGCCGAGGGGGTGTTCGGCGGCGTGCTCGTCGAGACGCCGGACGGCGCCGCGTCCGAACGACGGCCACTGGAGCGGGTCCGCCACCGGGCCGGGGCGGACGCCCTCGCCGAGTGCGGAGGTGCCGGATGAGCGCCGTCCTCCCCGTCCGGCCGGGAGGTCTGCCCCGGTGGTCCCTCCACCTCGCCGTCGGCGCCCGCACCCGCGCCCGCGCCGAGCGGGTACCGGCGATCGCCGCGCTGGCGCTGCTGCCCTGGCTGGCCGTGCTCGTGGCCGCCGGCGAGCCGGTCTGGGTCGTCCTCGACCTGCTCGAACTCGCCGCCCTGCTCAGGCTGGACGCCTCGCTGCGCCAACGCGGCCGGGCCGCCGCACGGCCCGCGACCGCGGTGACCCTGCTGCTCACCACCGACGCCCTGCTCGATCTCGCCACCGCCGGCCCCGGCCACGAGACGCTCGTCGCGCTGATGATGGCCGGCTGCGTCGAACTGCCGCTGGCCGCCCTCTGTCTGGCCCTCGGACGGGCGCGGGCCGCCGACCGGTCAAAGCGTCCCGACCACCGCCGCCCTGGTCGCCGCCGTCCGGGTCGCCGCCGTCCGGGTCGGGAGCCGGGCCGTCAGCGCGCGGGTCTCCTCGTCCCGAGGTGTGTAGACGACCATGCGCGGTCCCTGGCCCGGGCCGAGCCAGAGGCTCGTGTACTCGTAGCTCAGCAGCCCGACCTCCGGCACGAGGAAGCGCTTCAGCCCGTTGCCCGGCCGCAGGACGTCGTGCCGCTGCCAGGCCGCGTCGAAGTCCGGAGAGGCCTTGCGGAGCCGGCAGAGCAGCGTCCGCCAGGCGGGCTCGGAGGTGTGCTCGCCCATGCCCGAGCGGAACCGGGCCACCATGACGTCCCGCTCGTACTCGTGGTCGACCAGCACGTCGCGGAACCGCGAGGGGGTGAAGGCCAGCCACATCAGGTTGCGGTCCTCGTGCGGCAGCGCGCCCAGGTCGCCCACGATCCCGGCGTACGGCGCGTTGTGGGCGAGTACGTCGTAACGGGAGTTGATCACCGCGGCCGGGTAGGGGGCCAACTGGTCCAGGGCCGTCCGCACGCCCGGTGTCACGGTCGGGCACTCCACCACCGGCGTCGGATCCTCGGCACCGGCCAGCGCGAACAGGTGGGCCCGCTCGCTCGGATCGAGGAGCAGAGCGCGGGCCACCGCGTCCAGCACCTGGACGGACACCTGGATGGCCCGCCCCTGCTCCAGCCACGTGTACCAGGTCACCCCGACCGCGGCGAGCTGCGCCACCTCCTCGCGGCGCAGGCCCGGAGTCCGACGGCGGCCGGTCATCGGCAGGCCCACCTGCTCCGGGGCGATCCGCTCGCGACGGCTGCGCAGGAAGGCCGCCAGCTCGTGGCGGCGAGCGTCGGCGGCAGGTACCTTGCCCGTGTTCGCGGCGGCCGTACCGCCGGTGGCCGTACCGGTCGGGGCGGCAGTCGTCAGGCTCATCCCCCCAGCATGCGCCACCCGCCATCCTGTTGCCAGGTACTCCTTATACCTGGATAAGCACACTCTGGTACCAGGGTCCGGCGCGTCGGATCGTATGACTCGTGACCCACCAACTCACCGTCGCCAAGTCCACCGCCGCCGCCCTCCCGGCATCCGCCCGCCCCGCCGCCCCGGCCGACGCCGTCTCCACAGCCACCGCGTCCAGGGCCACCGTCTCCTCCGCCCACTCCGCACTCGGCACCGCCGGACTGGTCACCGTCCTGCTCGGGGCATTCCTCCCGATGCTGGACTTCTTCATCGTCAACGTCGCCCTGCCGACCATCGACCACGACCTCGCCGCCGGCCCCGCCGTCCTGGAACTGGTCGCGGCCGGGTACGGCATCGCCTTCGCCGTGCTGCTGGTCCTCGGCGGCCGGCTCGGCGACATCTACGGTCGTCGCCGCCTCTTCGTCGTCGGTGCCGCGACCTTCGCGGTCACCTCGCTCGCCTGCGGACTCGCTCCCGGTGCCTGGACGCTGGTCGCCGCCCGCGCCGCCCAGGGGGGCTCGGCCGCCCTGCTGGTCCCCCAGGTCCTCGGCACCATCACCGCCGCCACCCACGGCGCCCGGCGCGGCCGCGCACTCTCCGTCTACGGCGCGGTCGCGGGCATCTCGGTGGTGATCGGCCAGGTCCTCGGCGGAATCCTGGTCGCCGCCGACCTCTTCGGCACCGGCTGGCGCTCGGTCTTCCTCCTGAACGTCCCCTTCGCCCTGCTCACCGTCGGCCTCGCCTTCCGTTACGTCCCGGAGAGCCGGGCCGAGCAGGCCGCCAAGGTCGACATCGCCGGCACCGTCCTGCTCACCGCCACCATGCTCGCCCTGCTGGTCCCCCTGATGGAGGGCCGCGCCGCCGGTTGGCCGCTGTGGTCCTGGCTGCTGCTGGCGCTGTCGCCCGTCCTCGCCACCGCGTTCGTCCTGGTCGAGCTGCGGGCCGAACGGCGCGGCGGCTCCCCGCTGGTGCCGCCCACCCTGCTGCGCATCCCCGAGATGCGGCGCGGCCTCGGTATCGCCCTCCCCTACTTCGGCGGCTTCGGCGGCTTCATGTTCGTCATCGCCGTCGCCCTCCAGCAGGGCCTCCACCTCGGCCCGGTCGCGGCCGGCTGGGCGCTGGTCCCGATGGCCGTCGGCTACTTCACCGCCTCGCTCGCCGGTCCTCGTCTGATCGGCCGCTTCGGCAGCCGCGTCCTCACCGCCGGCGCCGTCGTCCAGGCGGTCGGCCTCGCCACCCTGGCCGTGACCGTCCTCGCCGACTGGTCGCACTTCTCCCCGCTCCGGATGGCCCCCGGCGTCGCGCTCGCCGGCATCGGCCAGGGCCTGATCGGCACCCCGCTCTTCCGCGTCATCCTCTCCAAGGTCCCCGCCGACCGGGCCGGCGTCGGCAGCGGCGTCCTCGCCACCAGCCAGCAGTCCAGCCTGGCGCTCGGCGTCGCCACCCTCGGCACCCTCTACCTCGCCCTCTCCCCGACGCTGGGCCTCGACCGCGCCCTCGCCCTCTGCCTGGGCATCCAGCTCCTCGGTTCCTTCGCCATCCTCTGCCTCACCCTCCGTCTCCCCCGCTCCATCGGATGACGGTGGACGACCGGGTTCGGCGGCGCCTCGTAGCGGCGTGCCCGCCTGCCTCGGCGGAGGCGGGCACGCGGCTGTGAGACCACCCAAGCCGCGCCGCCCTCCTCCGCGCAGCCCTCCTCCGTGCCGCCCCTCCTCACCGTCCCTCCTCTTCGCCGTCCCTTCTCCTCGCCGCTTTCTCCGACCGCCGCGCTCAGCCCGGTCGCCCGGAGGTGAGCGTGCAGCTCCCGTCCGCGCAGGAGCGCTTCAAGCGGCCCCGCGAGACGGTCTCCAGCAGCCCGATCGTCCAGCACATCGGGCAGCCCCGCAGGGCGAGCACACCGACCGGGAGGAGCAGCAGGGCGACCGGTCCGACCACCGGGACCAGCGCGAACGCGCCGACCAGCGAGCCGAAACCCACCGCACCGCGCAGCAGATGACGGGGCAGCGAGGCGCTCGCGAAGTCCGGACGGTCAGTCATCGCCACCTCCCGCAGGAGACCGGGCAGCGTCCCACAACGACTGCCGGACCGCCGCGCGGGCACGGTGCAGCCGCGACTTCATCGCGGCGCCGCTCAGGCCCAGCGCATCGGCGACCGTCCGCCCGCTGAGACCCTGCACGTCCCGCATGACCAGGACGCGCCGCTGGTCGTCCGGGAGCGCGGCGATCGCCGCCGCCACCCGGCCGGCCTCCAGGCGGTTCAACACCTCGTCCTCGGCCGACACGGCGACGGCCTCCTCCACCTGCGGCCGGTCCCGCAGCAGCGTGCGTGCCCGGCGCAGGCACTCGTTGCGGACGATCCGGAAGGTCCACGACGCGAGCGCACCGGACGCCCGCAGCATCCCGATCTTCCGGTACAGGATGATCAGCGCCTCCTGCGCCGCGTCCTCGGCGTCCTGCGGCGAGGCGCAGAGCGACCGCGCGAACCGCTGCACGTGCGGGTGCGCACCCGACACCAGCGCGGCGAGCGAATCGACGTCGCCCCGCTGCGCCGCGCGGACCAGCACCTCCCCAGGCCAGGCGGCGGACTCAGCCACGGCCCCGCCCCCGCTTCCGCAGCACGACCACGCTGCACGTGCACAGCAGCACCACGACGACACCGACAGCGATTCCCACGACCACGACGACCTCCCAAGTCCTGCTCCGACGCCTGTCCGAACGTCCGTCCGTCCGTCGAAGACATTCATAGGAGAGCCGCCGCCGGTCAAAGGATTCTGCCCCGCCCCCACTTTCTTTCCGGCCGCGTCCCGCCCGCCGACGTCTCGGGCTCGGCGGAGGCACCGGCTCGCGGGAAGGCCCGGAGGGGCGGGGCCGTCAGGCCGGTTGGGCGGCGAGGGTGCGGGGAGCCGGTGCGGGGGCCGGACCGGGGAGCGGGAGGTCGGGGGCGTAGGTGAACCAGACGACCTTGCCGGTGCCTGCGGGCTCCCAGCCCCACGCCGCCGCCAGGGCCTCCACCAGGAGGAGGCCGCGTCCGTCGGTGGCGTCCTGGTCGGGCTCGGGGGCCGGGGCGGGCCGGCGGAGGGTCGGGCAGGTGTCGGCGACCTCGATGCGGAGGAGGGCGGAGGACCACCGGACGGTGAGGGTGCAGCGACCGCCCGCGTGCTCGACGGCGTTGGCGATGAGCTCGCCCGCGCACAGTTCGACGTCCGCCAGGGCGTCGTCCGACAGCGGCAGGTCCCAGGCGCGGGCGGTGTCCGCGACATGGCGGCGCGCCGCCGGGACCGCGGCAGGGTCCGGCGGGACGTCCCTCACGCAAGGCGTACCGCTTGTGATCACTGTTGCTCTCCGTCTCTGCGAAGTCCCTTGCGATTCCGACCGCTCCGCCACCCGTGAGGCTGACATCCATTCAACGCGGGTACACAGGACGGGAGAACCGGCGATGCTGGTCGGAGCGTTGAACCGGTTGAACGAAGGACGGGGATCGCGATGGCGAGACGACCGCGCACACCCAACACCGGACTGGCCGCTCTCCTCCTCCAGGCCCGCTGGGGCAACGACCAGCTCGCCCGGGCGGTGAACCGGGTCGGCGGGGAACAGGGGCTCGGCCTCACCTACGACAAGTCGTCCGTCTCGCACTGGCTCTCCGGCGCGCGCCCGCGTGCGGAGGTGCGCGAGGTGGTCCGGGAGGCGTTCGCGCGCCGGCTCGGGCGCCCCGTGACCCCGGAGGAGACCGGGTTCGGCGATCCGGTCCAGCAGGGCGGCGGCGCGCCGGGCGGCAGCACGCTGTCCGATCTGATGTCGATCGGCAAGGCCGACGTGGACCCGTCCCGCCGAGGAGTGCTCTCCGCAGGGCTCTACTCCGTCGCGCTCGCCCTGCCGGGGTTCGACGACCCGGACGCCGCCGACCGGGTCACCCGTACCGGCGCCGGGCGCACCGTCCGGATCGGGCCGGGCGAGGTGGAGACCGTACGGGCGATGACGGGCCGGATCGCCGGCATCCTCGACGAGCTGGGCGCCGCCCACGCCCGGCCGATGGCCGCGGCGTTCCTGGTCAACTCGGTCGGGCCGTGGCTCCGGGCGTCCGGCAGCGAGCAGGTGAAGGCCGACCTGCTGGCGGCAGCGGCCGACCTCACCTACCTGACCGGGTGGATGGCCATGTACGAGACGGCGCACGGGCTGGGGCAGCAGTACTACGTCCAGGCGCTCAGGCTCGCCCGCGAGGCCCGGGACCACGTCACCTACTGCCGCACGCTGCGCGGCATGGCCCTGCAGGCGTCGAACCTCGGCTACGGTCCCAGGGCGCTGGAACTCGCCGACTCCGCCGCCGAGGCCGCCCCTGCGGCAGGGCCGCGCCTGCGTGCCTTCCTCGCCGGCCAGCAGGCGCACGGCGCGGCCATGGTGAAGGACCGGCGCCAGGCGTTCGCGCGGCTGGCCGAGACCGAGGCCGCGCTCGCCAGGGCGGACGGCCGCAACGACGCGGTCGGCGGCTACGACCAGGCCGCCTACCACTTCCACGTCGCGCACGTCCTGTACGAACTCGGCGACCTCGCCGGGTCCGTGCAGGAACTTCAGATCTCCAACCGGGTCCGTCCGGCCAACGAGAAGCAGGGCCGGGTGCACGCCAACGGGCTGCTCGCCCGGCGGCAGACGGAGCTGGGCCACGTCGAGGCGGCGTGCGCGACGTGGCACGCGTTCCTGGACGACTACGTCACCCTCAGTTCCGTCCGCGGCGACGAGCACTTCCGGGCGCTCGGCACGTCGTTGGCCGCCCGCGCAGGCAGCCCCGGGGTGGTCCGCCGGCTTCGGCAGCGCACCGACGAGGTGGCCCGCCAGAAGACCGCGTAGCGGCCCCGCCCCACCCGGCCGGCGACCGGCGACCGGCGACCGGCGACCGCCACCGGGGCTCAAGGCCCGGGGCTCAAGGCCCGGTGCTCAAGACCCGGGGATCGGGGCAGGGTCCGGTGACGCACCCTCCTGGCAGACTCGGCGCCATGCGACGCGCCCTGCGACCGGACCTGACCCTGCTGCGCGAACTCGTCGAGGACTCACCGGAACTCGGACGGAGGCCGACCCGCCCCGCGCCGGAACAATGGCTCCGCGACGCCGAGGCACGGATCGGGACGGCACTGCCGCCGTCCTACCGGTGGTGGCTGGCCGAGTACGGCCGGGGGCGGACGCTCGGGGCGGACATCGCGACGGTCGTCCCGCCCGAATGCGCCGAGGACGTCCACGAGGCCGTCAGCGCGCCCTGGCGGCGGTCCGCCGACCGGCTCCGCTTCGCCGGCGAGCCCGACGGCGGCAACGAGTACCACTTCGCCCTCGACCGGACGGGAGAGGCCGGGGCGGGCGAGTTCCCGGTGGTCCGCCGGGACGGCCTCGACGGCGAGGAGTACCCGGAGGCGGAGTCCTTCGCGGGCTTCCTGGCCGTCCACGAGGCGCGATCGCGCGGACTCGGCGACGGCCCCAACCCCACGATCGCCCGGCTGTGGCGGTCGACCCCCGGCGTACTGCTCGACAGCGGCGTGCTCGTGTACGGGCCGCACGGCATCCGGGAGCGCAACGAGACGTTCGAGGTGTCCCGCTACGCGCCCGAGTGGGTGCTGATCGGCGACGACAGCGGCGGCACCGGACTGTTCATGCGCCGGCACGGCCGCGACCGCACCCGCGTGTACCGCCTCGGTCTGGGCGCGATCGACGAGAACGTCGAGACGGAGGGCGAGCTCGTGACGGACGACCTGCTCACCTGGCTGGAGGAGGCCGGTGCCGCCGGCTGAGCCGGCGGCACCGGCCTCCCGACGACCCGGCCCCGGGAGCTACTCGCCGAGTTCGGTGAAGAGGGTCAGCTGGAGGGCGCCGGGGGCCTCCAGGCGGGAGTTGAGGGAGTTCCAGGGGGTACGGACGGGCTCGGCGATCACCTCGGCGCCGGCGGCGACGAGCGTGGCGGTGGTGGCCGTCGCGTCGTCCACCTGGAACGCGACCCGGAGGTGGCCCGCCACCCGCCGCCCGACCTCGACGTCGTCGATGTAGTCGGCGTGCCCCGGGTCGGCGATCTCCAGGGTGGCGCGGCCGGCTTCGAGGATGGTGACCCGGCCGTCCGGGGAGGAGAAGGCGCCGCGCTCGGGCAGGCCCAGCACGTCGCGGTAGAAGTGGAGCGCCTGTTCGTAGTCGGCCGCCGTGACCACCAGGCGGAGTTCACGGACGGCGGGGGCTTCCTCGGACATGCCTGCTCCTTGCGATGACGTTGGGCGACGAGGTTGCGCGATCCCGGAGGTGCGGACCGCGGGCGCGGTGTGCGACGACCGCCACCGAACCGTGAACCTCCCACCCCCCGAGCCGATTCCCTCCTCGGTGACGGGGCCCGCGCGCCGCCCCGTCACCGGAAAAGCCGTGGCTGCCGAGCACCCCTTTGTGTCAGCATGACGATATGAGCAACGAACTCGTCGACGACCCTGCCGACACCCGCAACCGCGCCGACCTGACGGCCCTGGTCGCCGTCGGCGTCCAGCCCAAGTGGCTGATGTTCTGGGGCCACCGGGCGCAGCGGGACGGGTCCGTCGGACCCGGGGTGCTGAGCCAGTGGTGGCCGGAGCACCCGTTCACCGTCGACGGGGTGGAGTACGCGACCGCCGAGCACTGGATGATGGCCGGCAAGGCGCGGATGTTCGCGGACGAGGGCACGCTGGCGCGGATCCTCAGGGCTGCGAGCCCCGCCGAGGCGAAGAAGCTCGGCCGGCAGGTCAGGGGGTTCGACGACGCGGCCTGGACGGCCGGGCGGTTCGAGCTGGTGGTGCGCGGCAACGTCGCCAAGTTCACCCAGGACGAGGCGCTGCGCGGGTACCTGCTGTCGACCCGACGACGCGTCCTGGTGGAGGCCAGCCCGGTGGACCGGATCTGGGGCATCGGGCTCGCCGCCGACGACGCGCGGGCGCAGCAGCCGGCGGCCTGGCGCGGGCAGAACCTGCTGGGCTTCGCGCTGATGGAGGCCCGGGAGCGGCTGGCCGGGTGAGCACGGGCGCATCGGTGCCGAACGGCGGGGCGCAGGCCCCACCGAGGGGCGCGTGCGCGCTACGGAGTTCGCCGTTCCCACGCCCTCCGCGCTCCCGGACTCCATTCGCAAACCTCTGGACGCACTGCCGTAACGCGGTTGCCGTATACCGACGCCAGGATGGCTTGCAGTCAGGGTCTAGTTGGACAGGTTGCGGTGATCATGCATACACGGCACACAGAACAACCCCCTTTCCCGGACGCCGACGCCGGCGCCGGCGCGGACACCGACGCGCACGCGGGCGCGCGCGGCGGCACGGAGCAGGACGCGCTGGAACTCCGCACCGAGCTGGACGAGCTGCTGCGCGCCCGCCAGTACGCGGGCCAGCGCGAACGCCGGCTCGTCGAGGCCGTCCGGGCGCTGCCGGAACGGCAGCAACCGGACGGGGAACTGGCACGACAGCTGGCCCAGGCGCAGATGCTGCGCGAGGGACTCTCGGCCCGCTGCCTGGAGTTGAGCGACCAGTTGAAGATCCTGGAGGACCACCTGCGGCAACCGGCTCCGCGTCGGCGGATGCCCCGTCAGCCCACCGGGGCACGGTTCGGCGGGGGCTCGTACGACGAGGCGTCCGCCGCGTCGATGTCACCCGCACCCCCGCCGCCGCGCGCCACCGGTGCGCGGTTCGGCCGGTTCACCGCCCAGACGCAGAAAGCCAAGGGGCCGACGGACCCGACCGGACCGGCAGGACCGACCGGACCGGCAGGAGCCGTGCCGGGGGCCGCCGCAACCGCGCCCCCACCCCCGCCGCCCCCGGCCGCCGAACCGCCCCGCCGCCGCTCCCCCGGGGAACTCACCACCCTGGCCGACCGCATCATCGCCCTCCACCAGCAGGCCGCCGGCGGCCACGCCCCCCAGCAGGCCCCCCACCACCACGCGCCGCCCCGCCAGGCGGCCTCCCGGGAGGCCGCCGACCTGCTCGCCCGGGCCGCCACCCGCCTCACCCCGCCCGACACCGCCCGCCTGGCCGCCCTGCTGTCCCGTCGCGGCTCGGCCGGCGCCTCCCGCCAACTCGCCCGGAGCGCGGCCCAGGGCGCTCCGGAGCACGCTGCTGCCACCCTGGCCGAGCTGCGCGAGGCCGGGCTGGCCGAGGAGGCCACCGAGCTCTTCCACACCCTCTGGTCCTACCCGGTCACCGCGCTTCCCGCCCTACTGAACGCGCTGGAACGCGCCGGACAGCACGCCGACAGCGCCACCCTGCTCTGGGAGTGGGGCTCCGCCCCGACCGCAGAACTGGCCGCCCTGGCCGTCCACCTGCACCGGTCGGACCGCGCCGCCGACGCTCGGACGCTGCTCCGCCAGGCGGCGGGCCGGCCCACCGCCGACCTGGTCGGCCTCGTCACCGCTCTCGCTCCGCCGCTCCCCGGCCTGCTGCTGGGCGAGCTGGCGGCGCTGCGCCCGCCGGCCGAACTGGTCGGACTGGCCGCCGCGCTGCACGCGGCCGCCCACCGGCAGCTGTACGACGAGCTGTTGACCACACTTCTCGCGGACGACGCCCGCCACCGCGCCACCCTCGCCGCCCTCCGCACGGCGGGCCTGCCGACGGCCCCGACCCCGCCGCCCCGCTCCCGCTGGGGCCGCCGCTAGACCCGCCCGGGGCCCGGGGCCCGGACAGGCCCTGGGTCCGGACAGCGCCTGAGGTCGTCGGCCGCAGGCGCACGCGAAGAGCCCCCGCCCGCCCGAAGGCGAACGGGGGCTCCCCGCGACGAACGGCCGGCGACGGCCGGCATCAGTCGGACGTCAGCAGCCGATGAGCCGCGCCGCCAGGTACGACTTCACCTGGTCCAGCGAGACGCGCTCCTGCGCCATGGTGTCGCGCTCGCGCACGGTCACCGCGTTGTCCTCCAGCGTGTCGAAGTCGACGGTGACGCAGAACGGCGTGCCGATCTCGTCCTGGCGGCGGTACCGCTTGCCGATCGCGCCGGCGTCGTCGAACTCGACGTTCCACGCGGTGCGCAGGTCGGCGGCCAGGCCGCGGGCCTTCGGCGAGAGGTCGGCGTTGCGCGACAGCGGCAGCACCGCGACCTTGACCGGGGCCAGCCGCGGGTCGAGCCGCATGCCGACGCGCTTCTCCAGGACGCCCTTGGCGTTCGGCGCCTCGTCCTCGAAGTAGGCGTCGATCAGGAAGGCCAGCATGGCGCGGTTGAGGCCGGCCGCCGGCTCGATGACGAACGGGAAGTACCGCTCGCCGGACTCCTGGTCGAAGTACTTGAGGTCCTGGCCGGAGGCCTCGCTGTGCACCGTCAGGTCGTAGTCGGTGCGGTTGGCGATGCCCTCCAGCTCGGAAAACTCGGTACCGCCGAAGTTGAAGCGGTACTCGATGTCCACCGTGCGCTTGGCGTAGTGGGAGAGCTTCTCCTTCGGGTGGTCGAACAGGCGCATGTTGTCGGTGCGCAGACCGAGGTCGACGTACCAGTCCCAGCGCTGCTGGAGCCAGTACTCGTGCCACTGCTCGTCCTCGCCCGGCTTGACGAAGAACTCCATCTCCATCTGTTCGAACTCGCGGGTCCGGAAGATGAAGTTGCCGGGGGTGATCTCGTTGCGGAAGCTCTTGCCGACCTGGGCGATGCCGAACGGCGGCTTCTTGCGCGAGGTGGTCTGGACGGCCTTGAAGTTGGTGAAGATGCCCTGGGCGGTCTCCGGGCGCAGGTAGGCCAGGCCGCTCGCCTCCTCGGTGACACCGAGGTGGGTCTTCAGCATGCCCGAGAAGTCCTTGGGCGCGGTGAACTGGCCCTTGACGCCGCAGTCGGGGCAGTTGACGTCCTGGAGGCCGTTCGGCGGCGGGAAGCCGTGCTTGGCCTCGTACTTCTCCTCCAGGTGGTCGGCCCGGTGGCGCTTGTGGCAGGAGAGGCACTCGGTCAGCGGGTCGTTGAAGGTGGCGACGTGGCCGGAGGCCTCCCAGACCTCGCGGGCCAGGATCACCGACGAGTCGAGTCCGACGACGTCCTCACGGGCCTGGACCATCGCACGCCACCACTGGCGCTTGATGTTCTCCTTGAGCTCCACGCCCAGCGGCCCGTAGTCCCAGGCGGCACGCGTGCCACCGTAGATCTCGCTGCAGGGGTAGACGAAGCCACGGCGCTTGCTCAGGCTGACGATCGTCTCGATCTTGTCGGCTGCCACAGTGCTCTCTTCAGTACGGACGGCACGGTCAGGGCACGGCTGGTTGCGCGTACCCGAATACCTCAGGTTACCGGCCATATGGGTACAGGGTTCAAATCGGTATCGCCGGTACCTGCCCACCCACCGTCACCACCCGTTCACCCGTCCGAGTGATTTGACAATCATTTCCATCTAATCTGAGAATGGTTGTCATGATGATCCGACGACGTACTCGCAGTGCCATAGCCCTGACCGCCACCGCCCTCACCGCCGCCCTCGCCCTGACGGCCTGCGGCAGCACCGGCAGCGCCCAGGGCTCGGACGGCAAGCTGAACGTCGTCGCGTCCTTCTATCCCATGGAGTTCCTCGCCACCCAGATCGGCGGCGAGCACGTGAAGGTCACCGGCCTCACCGCCGCTGGCGTCGAGCCGCACGACCTGGAGCTCACCGCCAAGCAGGTCGCCAACGTCAAGAAGGCCGACGCGGTCGTCTACCTCAAGGGCCTCCAGCCCACCGTCGACAAGGCGGTCGCCGACTCCGGCGCCAAGCACAAGGTCGACGCCACCGCCGCCAGCCCGCTGGAGGACCACCACCTGGCGGAGGGCCACTCCGAGGGCGACGGCCACGACCACGACGAGGCCGCGGGCGACCCGCACATCTGGCTCGACCCGACCCGCTACGCGGCGGTCGCCAAGAGCGTCGGCGCCGAACTGGCCAAGGCCGACCCGGCCCACGCCGCCGACTACCAGAAGAACACCGACGAGCTGGTCGGCCGGCTGACCACCCTGGACCAGGAGTTCCGGGACGGCCTCAAGGACGTCAGGACCCGCACCTTCGTCACCAGCCACGCCGCCTTCGGCTACCTCGCCGAGCACTACGGCCTCACCCAGGTCGCCATCAACGGCGTGGACCCGGAGTCCGAGCCCACCCCGGCCCGCCTCGCCGACGTGCAGAAGGCCGCCAAGGAGAACGGCGTCACCACGATCTTCTTCGAGACCCTGGTCAGCCCCAAGCTCGCCGACACCGTCGCCAAGGACCTCGGCCTCAAGACCGCCGTCCTGGACCCGCTGGAGGGCGTCAAGGACCCGGCCAAGGACACCTACCTCACGGTCATGAAGCAGAACCTCACCAACCTCCAGGCCGCCCTCGGCGCGACCACCAGCGCCGCCAGCTGACGGGACGACACCACGCCATGACCTCCCCGACACCCCCGGCCGTCCGCCTCCACGACGCCGTCGCCTCGCGCGGCGGCCGGCCGGTGCTGCGCGGCGTCGACCTCACCGTCCGCCCCGGTGAGGTCGTCGCGCTGCTCGGCGCCAACGGCTCCGGCAAGTCCACCACCGTCAAGGCCGTCACCGGCGCCGTCCCGCTGGAGCGCGGCGGGCTGGAGCTGTTCGGCACCCCGTTCGCCCGGTTCCGCTCCTGGCACCGCATCGGGTACGTGCCGCAGCGCACCACGGCCGCCTCCGGTGTCCCGGCCACCGTCCGGGAGGTCGTCTCCACCGGGCGGCTGCCGCTGCACCGCCTGCTGCCGTTCCGGCGCCGGGACCGCGCCGCCGTCGACCGCGCCCTGGCCGCCGTCGGCATGCTGGACCGGGCCCGGGACGGCGTCGCCGACCTCTCCGGCGGCCAGCAGCAGCGGGTGCTGATCGCCCGCGCCCTGGCCGGCACCCCGGACCTGCTGATCATGGACGAGCCGATGGCCGGGGTGGACTCCGCCAGCCAGCAGGTACTCGCCGACACCCTGCGCACCGAGGTCGCCCGCGGCGCCGCCGTGCTGCTCGTGCTGCACGAACTCGGGCCGCTGGAGCCGCTGATCGACCGCGCGGTGGTGCTCCGCGACGGCTGCGTCGCGCACGACGGTCCGCCCGTCCCCAACACCGGCCTGCACGCCCTGCCCGGCCACGACCACGTCCACCCGCACGCCGATCTTCACCACACCCGGGGACTGCTGGCATGACCGAGATGCTCAGTTACGACTTCATGCAGCGGGCGCTGCTCGCCGCCGTCCTGGTCGGCATCACCGCGCCCGCCGTCGGCATCTACCTGGTCCAGCGGCGCCAGGCCCTGCTGGGCGACGGCATGGGGCACGTCGCGATGACCGGCGTCGGCCTCGGCTTCATCTTCAACACCAGCCCGGTCTGGATGGCCGTCCTGGTCTGCGTGCTCGGCGCCGTCACCATGGAGCTGGTCCGCTCGCGCGGCAACCAGCGCGGCGACATCGCCCTGGCGATGCTCTTCTACGGCGGCATGGCCTGCGGGAAGCTGCTGGTCTCCAAGTCCGCCCAGGCCGGGGCCGGCTCGCTGGAGAGCTACCTCTGGGGCTCCATCCTGACCGTCTCGCCCTCCGACCTGGCCACCATCGGCGCACTCGGCGCCGTCGTCATCGCCGTCACCCTCGGCCTGCGCCGCCAGCTCTTCGCGATCTGCCAGGACGAGGACTTCGCCAAGGTCACCGGCGTACCGGTGCGGTTCCTCAACCTGCTGCTCGCCGTGATGGCGGCGGTCACCGTCACGGTCGCCATGCGGGTGGTCGGCCTGCTGCTGGTCAGCGCGCTGATGGTGGTCCCGGTGGTCGCGGCCCAGCAGCTCACCCGGTCCTTCGCCGCCACCCAGGCCGGCTCGATCGCGGTCGGCGTGCTCGTCGCGCTGGCCGGCGTCACCGGCTCCTACCACCTGGACGTGCCCTCCGGCCCGGCCATCGTGCTGCTCGCCATCGCGGTGTTCGCCCTGTTCAGCGCGATCGCCGCACCCCTGGCCAGGCGCAGGCACCGGGACACCCCCGACGCGGGGCCGCAGGTCTGCGACGTCCAACTGCCCGGCCCGGACCGGTCCGACGCGACCGCTCCGACGTCGGGTGCGGGGCTGGCACAATGAGGTGCGAGACGCCCACCACCCCAGGAGGACCCACGGTGACCACCGCAGGCCCGTCGCCGCGTGCCCGCTCGACCCGGCAGCGAGCCGCCGTCTCGGCGGCCCTGGACGAGATCGAGGACTTCCGCAGCGCGCAGGAGCTCCACGACATGCTCAAGCACCGGGGTGACTCGGTCGGCCTGACCACCGTCTACCGGACCCTGCAGTCACTCGCCGACGCCGGCGAGGTCGACGTGCTGCGCACCGCCGACGGCGAGGCCGTGTACCGCCGGTGCAGCAGCGGGCACCACCACCACCTGGTCTGCCGCCAGTGCGGTGCCACCGTCGAGGTCGAGGGTCCGGCGGTGGAGCGCTGGGCCAACTCGGTCGCCGCCGAACACGGGTTCAGTGACATCGCCCACACCCTGGAGATCTTCGGCACCTGCGCGGAGTGCGCCAAGAAGGCCTGAACCGGCCGACGCGGAAGGGCCCGTGGGAACCGTCCCACGGGCCCTTCCGCACGCCCGGGAGGACCGGGCCACCACCGCCGTGGCGCAGCGCTGCGGGCTCAGCGCTGCGCCGGCAGCTCGGGCCCGGCCTCGACCTCGTTCGGCACCGCCCCGCCGAACCGGCGGTCACGCCTCGCGTACTGCTCGCAGGCCCGCCAGAGGTCCCGGCGGTCGAAGTCCGGCCAGAGCACGTCCTGGAACACGAACTCGGCGTACGCCGACTGCCAGAGCAGGAAGTTCGACGTCCGCTGCTCGCCGCTGGGGCGCAGGAAGAGGTCCACGTCCGGCATGTCCGGGTGGTACAGGTACTTGCCGAGGGTCTTCTCGTTGACCTTCTTCGGGTCCAGCTTCCCGGCCGCGACATCGGCCGCGAGAGCCGCCGCGGCGTCCGCGATCTCGGCCCGGCCGCCGTAGTTGACGCACATGTACAGCGTGACGGCGTCGTTGTCCCTGGTCTGCTCCTCGGCGACCTGGAGCTCCTGGACGACGCTCTTCCACAGCTTCGGCATCCGGCCGGCCCAGCGGACCCGCACGCCCATCGCGTCCATCTCGTCCCGTCGGCGGTGGATGACGTCCCGGTTGAAGTTCATCAGGAACTTCACCTCGTCGGGCGAGCGCTTCCAGTTCTCGGTGGAGAACGCGTACAGCGAGATGTTCTTCACGCCGAGCTCGATCGCGCCCTTGAGGACGTCCAGCACCACGGCCTCGCCGACCTTGTGGCCCTCGGTGCGCGGCAGCCCGCGCTCCTTGGCCCAGCGGCCGTTGCCGTCCATGACGATCGCGACGTGGTGGGGGACCAGCTCGGCGGGGATCTGCGGGGGCCGGGCGCCGCTGGGGTGCGGGGTCGGGGGGAGGTACTCGCCCCCGGCCTTCGGCCGGGGGGACCCCCAGCTGCTTTCGCCTCCACCGAAGAGCCGTCGCGCTGCCATGTGCTCACTTCTCCACGTATCTCATCGAGCGGATGCCCCGCTCCAGGTGCCACTGCAGGTAGGCCGCGACCAGGCCGCTGCCCTCCCGCCAGTACCTCGGCTCGCAGGCGTCGGCCGTCTGCCAGTCCCCTGACAGCAGTGCCCCGAGCAGTACCAGTGTCTCAGGGGAGGGTACGGCACATCCGGGCACCCGGCAGTCCGGACAGAGCACCCCGCCCGCCTGGAGCGAGAAGAACCGGTTGGGGCCCTCCAGGCCGCACTTGGCACAGTCGTCGAAGGTCGCGCCGTACCCGTTGACCGCCAGCGAGCGCAGCAGGAAGGCGTCCAGCACCAGGTGCGACTCGTGCAGCCCGGCGGCCAGCGTGCGCAGCCCGCCGACCAGGAGGAGGTACTGCTGGACGGCCGGCTGGCCCTCGTTCTCGGCGAACCGCTCCGCCGTCTCCAGCATGGCGGTGCCGGCGGTGTAGCGGCCGTAGTCGGTGACGATCGAGCCGCCGTACGGGGAGATCGTCTCCACCTGGGTGCAGAGCGGCAGCCCGCGGCCGATCAGGTCGCTCCCCCGGCTGAAGAACTGCACGTCCACGTGCGAGAACGGCTCCAGGCGCGCACCGAACTTGGACTTGGTCTTGCGCACCCCGCGCGCCACCGCGCGGACCTTGCCGTGGTGGCGGGTGAGCAGGGTGATGATCCGGTCGGCCTCGCCGAGCTTCTGTGCCCGGAGCACCACGCCGTCGTCCCGGAACAGGCTCATGCCACCGCCTCGCCGCGGCCGTCGAACAGTGTGGACATCCCACCATTGTCCCCCACCGGCGGGGACAGCCGTGTGCCCGCACCGGGGCCGTGGGGGGACGCCCGATCGGTGCGGGTCACGGCGGGCCCTGGAGGGGGGTAGGGCCCGGTTTGTGGGGGTCCGGGGTCGGCCGGAGTCGTTCCTCACGGCCAGGTGGTGCGGACGGAAGGGCGGGGACGGGAAGGCGCGGGCGGGAGGACACGGACCCGAGGGCGGGCCGGAGGCGGGCGAGGACGGACGGGAAGGCAGTCGGGTCCGGGTCTAGTACCAGGTACGGGTCTAGTGCGAGGTGCGGGTCGCCGCTTCCAGCAGCACCCCGACCCGCGCCTGCGGCAGGTCCAGACAGCGCCCGACGGCGGCCAGCGCGTCCCGCTCCTGCGGCCGGTAGCGGCCGTCGGCCAGCGCGATCGCCGCGCCCTGGAGCAGCAGCCGTTCACGGCCCTGGTGGGCCAGGTGCGGGGCGAGCGGTTCGAGCACGGCGTGCAGTTCCACGGCCAGGCCGCCGGAATCGTCCAACCTGTCGCCGGGGGCTCCCCCCACCTCGTGGGCCTCGTACAGCTCCCCGCCGAGGCCGGAGAGCGCGGCCAGGGCGGCCAGCACCTGGGCCTCCCCGCAGTCCTCGAAGCCGGCGTCCCGGACGGCCGCGCAGGCCGCCTCGCGGGCCGCGCGGTGCGCGGTTCCGCCGGCCGCCAGCATGACGAGCGCCACGGTGTACTGCGCGTCGCGCAGCATCCCGCCCAGACGCACGCAGGTGGGCTGCTCCAGGCTCTCCACGCCGAACCGGCCGTGGCAGCTGGTGCACTGCACGCTGCCGACCACCGGACCGAGCGGAAGCACCGGGGTCCCCAACAACCGCAGCCACCGCCGGCCGTGCTGCCGGCGGTAGTTGCGGTCGCCGCCGCAGCCCGGACAGTAGAAGTCACCGAGAACGTCAGTCCGCCACCTCGGGCGAACACCCCACATCCCTGTCACGGCGCCACTCCCCAGACATGGCAGGCGGCCTGCACAACAATGGGCAGGTCACGCGACCGGCCACCGGGCCGTCCCACCGACCCGGCTTACCGGTGGGTCGATGTTGCCACGGTTGCCGACACGTGTCAGTACCTCGAACGGCTCGATCACCGAAAAAATGTGGCGCAGGCCACAACCTGCCAGACCGGGCCGCCCGCAGCCCCGCCCCGGCCTCCGCGAACACCACCGCGAACGCCGCCGGGCCGCCCCGCAGGACGGCCCGGCAGCCACCACCCGTACGAACTACCCGCGCTGCGCCCGGTTGACGGCGCTGATCATCGCCTTCAGCGAGGCCAGCACGGTGTTGCCGTCGATGCCCACGCCCCACAGCACCCGGCCGTCCACCGCGCACTCCACGTACGCGGCGGCCTGGGCGTCGCCGCCCTCGCTCAGCGCGTGCTCGGCGTAGTCCAGCACCCGGACGTCCACGCCGATCTGCCCCAGCGCGTCGGCGAAGGCGGAGACCGGGCCGTTGCCGGTGCCGGACAGGGGGACCGGCACGCCGTCGACCACGGCCTCGGCGGTCAGCGCGTCCCGGCCGTCCTCGGTGGTCAGGGTGCGCGAGCCGCTCAGCGCGATGCGGCCCCAGGGGTTGCCGGTGGTCGGCAGGTACTCGTCCTCGAAGACCGCCCAGATCGCGGCCGGGGTGACCTCGCCGCCCTCGGCGTCGGTCTTGGCCTGGATGATCCGGGAGAACTCGATCTGCATCCGGCGCGGCAGGTCCAGCTTGTGGTCGTTCTTCAGGACGTACGCCACGCCGCCCTTGCCGGACTGGCTGTTGACCCGGATGACCGCCTCGTAGGTGCGGCCGACGTCCTTCGGGTCGATCGGCAGGTACGGCACGCCCCAGGTGTGCTCGCCGACCGGCACGCCGGCCGCCGCGGCGTCCGCCTCCAGGGCGTCGAAGCCCTTCTTGATGGCGTCCTGGTGCGAGCCCGAGAAGGAGGTGTACACCAGGTCGCCGGCGTACGGGTGGCGCGGGTGCACCTCCATCTGGTTGCAGTACTCGGCGGTGCGGCGGACCTCGTCGATGTCGGAGAAGTCGATCTCGGGGTCGACGCCCTGCGAGAACAGGTTCATGCCCAGGGTGACCAGGTCGACGTTGCCGGTCCGCTCGCCCTGCCCGAACAGGCAGCCCTCGATCCGGTCGGCGCCGGCCATGTAGGCCAGCTCGGCGGAGGCGACGGCGGTACCGCGGTCGTTGTGCGGGTGCACCGACAGGCAGACGGACTCGCGCCGCGACAGGTGTCGCGACATCCACTCGAACTGGTCGGCCTGGACGTTCGGGGTGGCCCGCTCGATGGTGGCCGGCAGGTTCAGGATGATCTCGCGGCCCTCGCCGGGCTGCCAGACGTCCATGACCGCCTCGCAGACCTCCAGCGCGAAGTCCAGCTCGGTGTCGACGAAGATCTCCGGCGAGTACTGGTAGCCGAAGACCGTCTCGTCGCCCAGCAGCTTGTCGGCGTACTCCATCACCAGCCGGGTGCCGTCGACGGCGATCGCCTTGGTGGCGGCCCGGTCGTTGCGGAACACCACCCGGCGGAACAGGGGCGCGGTCGCGTTGTACAGGTGGACGGTCGCGCGCGGGGCCCCGACCAGCGACTCGACGGTCTTCTCGATCAGCTCCTCGCGGGCCTGCGTCAGCACCGAGATGGTGACGTCCTCGGGGATCGCCCCCTCCTCGATCAGCGAGCGGACGAACGCGTGGTCGGTGGCCCCGGAGGAGGGGAACCCGACCTCGATCTCCTTGTAGCCCATCCGGACCAGCAGGTCAAACATCTGCCGCTTGCGGGCCGGGGACATCGGGTCGATCAGCGCCTGGTTGCCGTCCCGCAGGTCGGTGGAGAGCCAGCGCGGCGCCTTGGTGATCACCTTCGACGGCCAGGTGCGGTCCGGCAGGTCGACGGTGCCGAACGGCAGGTACCGGCCGTACCGCATGCCGGACGGCTGCTGGCGTACGGACCCGGCGGTGATGGGGGTGGGGCGGTCGACGAACGCGCGACCGGCGGTGACGGGCACGGCGGAGCTCTGCTCGGTCATGGAGGTGAGTCTCGGCTTCCTGTGGTGATGCGGGGCTGGTCGGGGTGGGACGGTCACCCGACTCGGCCGGCCTGCTGCCGCTCGCGACCCGTCGTACGGTCGCCCGATTCAGCGCGCAGCACAGTCCCCGCGGCGAGGGAGCCGGCCCTTGGTGGACTACAGGCCCTCGACGCGGCAGCTAAGAAGAAGCAGCCCATTGCGCATGATGGTCCCCAGCGTAACCCAGGGCCGCACGCCCCCGAAGTGAGCCGGGCGGACATTCCACCCCTTGAGACGGCGCACGGTTCCGTCCGCGCCGGTGACAACACGTCATCAATGCGTCACGCTTGGCCACATGACAGCCGAACCGCCGCTCTGTGCGATCGTTCCGCCGTACGTCCTGGACCGCCTCGCCGAGGACGGTCACGCCCCCGCCACCCGCTCCCTCGCCCTGGACGCCGTCCACCGCACCACGCGGCTCACCGCCGTCCCCCGCCAGCCCGCCGCCGACCGTCTGGAGCGGGTGATCTCGGACGCCGGACACCGCGAGCGCCTGCCCGGCCGGGTCGTCCGGCGGGAGGGCGAGCCGGCCCTCCCCGACCAGTCCGTCAACCACGCCTACGACGGCCTCGGCGCCACCTACGCGCTGTTCTCCGACGTGTACGGGCGGCACTCCGTCGACGACCAGGGCCTGCGCCTCGACGCCACCGTGCACTACGGCCGGGACTACGACAACGCCTTCTGGGACGGCCACCGGATGGTCTTCGGCGACGGCGACGGCGAGGTGTTCGGCGACTTCACCGCCTGCATCGACGTCATCGGCCACGAACTCGCCCACGGTGTCACGCAGTTCACCGCCGGCCTGGAGTACCGGGGGCAGTCCGGCGCGCTCAACGAGTCGGTCTCGGACGTCTTCGGCTCGTTGGTCAAGCAGTACGCGCTGCGGCAGGACGCCGCCGACGCGGACTGGCTGATCGGCGCCGGACTGCTCGCCCCCGGCGTGCAGGGGGTCGCGCTGCGCTCGATGAAGGCGCCCGGGACCGCCTACGACGACCCCCGGCTCGGCAAGGACCCGCAGCCCGCCCATCTGCGCGACTACGTGCACACCACCCGGGACAACGGCGGCGTGCACATCAACTCGGGCATCCCCAACCACGCCTTCTACCTGCTGGCCACCGCACTCGGCGGTCCGGCCTGGGAACGCGCGGGGCGGATCTGGTACGACGCGCTCACCGGCCGCCGGCTGCCCCCCGACGCCGACTTCACCGCCTTCGCCCGGTCCACCGTGGCCGCGGCCGCGGCCCGCTACCCGGAACCGGAGGTGGCGGACACGGTGACCGCGGCCTGGGCGAAGGTGGGCATCAGTCCGGGTTGAGCCGCGCTTAAGTCAAGGTCAGGGAAAACCCCGGCAAACGGCTTCCCCGGGTAGCACCATGGACACCATGCGCATCCAGGTGACCCGGACCGGCGGCTTCGCGGGACTCGTCCGCCACGCGGAGCTAGACACCACCGAGCGGACGGACGCCCCGCATGTGCACGCACTCGCCCGCGAGGCCGTCGCGGGCGGGCTGCGGTCCCCCTCGTACGGCGTGCCCGACGGCTTCCACTACGAGATCACCGTCGACGGGCGGACGGTGCACTGCGCCGACCCGAAACTCACCGAGTCGCAGCGCGAGCTGGTCTCCCTGGTGCTGCGCGAGGGCGCGTAGCGCTGCCCGCGTGCCCGGGGCCACTCCCCGGGCGCCGGGGCCCGGCCCCGGGCACCGGCGCGGCATCCGGACGGCCCGCAGCGGCGGCAGCACGCCCGTCCGCCCGCGCCCCCGTACGGGGGCGCGCGCCGGTCAGAGCCAGCCGTCGAGCGAGGCCAGGAAGCCCGTGAGGTCGTCACGGTGGATGGTGTGCCCGGCGCCGGGCACCCTCCGGACCTCGTACCCGACGCCGCGCAGCCGCTCGGCGTCCTCGGGCCCGGTCAGGAAGCTCCGGTCGGGGAGCTGGAGCAGCGACGGCACCGCGGGGGCGCCGGGCAGGACCGCCTGCGCGTAGAAGCCCGCGAGCCCCAGCGCGCTGTCCGGGTCCCAGGCGGCCAGCGTCGCCACTTCGACGTCCACGTCGGCCGCGTCCCAGCGCGGGGCGAGCGCGGCGATCTGCTCCCGGGTCGCCCGCTTGAAGTGGGTGAAGACGCCCGGGTCGAACAGGTCGGACTGGGCGAAGCACCAGGCCGGGTCGGAGTAGACCGCCCGGGCGGGTCGGAGCCGCTCGACCGCCTGCAGCAGGGCCAGGCCGCCGAGCGAGTGACCGACGGCGAGCTCCGCGCCGGTCGGCAGGGTGTCCACCAGGTCCTCGGCCAGCCGCTCGGGCGCGTACCGGTCGGTCGGGGTGGCGCCCACGCCGCGCGGGCTGGCACCGTGGCCGCGGAGGTCCACGGCGATCACCCGGTAGCCGCGCGCGGCGAGCGCCGGACCGACCGACCGCCAGCTGCGGTGGTCGGACATGATCCCGTGGACCAGCAGGGCGAGCCGGTCCCCCGAGCCCCACTCACAGGTGTGCAGCTTCAATTCCCGCCCCCTGCCGTCCGGTCCGGCCCCCGCTGGTCCGGACTGCTCAGAAGCCCAGCTTACGCAGCTGCTTCGGGTCGCGCTGCCAGTCCTTGGCCACCTTGACGTGCAGGTCCAGGAAGACCGGCGTGCCGAGCAGCGCCTCGATGTGCTTGCGGGCCGTGGTGCCGACGTGCTTGAGCCGCGCGCCCTTGGCCCCGATCACGATCGCCTTCTGGCTCTGGCGCTCGATGTAGACGTTGGCGTGGATGTCCAGCAGCGGACGGTCCGCCGGCCGGCCCTCGCGCGGCAGCATCTCCTCGACGACGACCGCCAGCGAGTGCGGCAGCTCGTCCCGGACGCCCTCCAGGGCCGCCTCGCGGATCAGCTCGGCGACCATGATCTGCTCGGGCTCGTCGGTGAGGTCGCCGTCCGGGTAGAGCGGCATGCCCTCCGGGAGCAGCTTGGTGATCAGCTCGGCGACCAGGTCGACCTGCTTGTCGCCCACGGCGGACACCGGGATGATCTCGGCCCACTCGAAGCCCAGCTCGGCACCGAGCTGGTGGACGGCGATCAGCTGTTCGGCCAGCCGCTTGGAGTCGACCAGGTCGGTCTTGGTGACGATGGCGACCTTGGGGGTCTTCTTGAGCTCGGCGAGCTCCTTGACGATGAACTTGTCACCGGGGCCGAGCTTCTGGTCGGCGGGAAGGCAGAAGCCGATCACGTCGACCTCGGCCCAGGTGGAGCGGACCAGGTCGTTCAGACGCTCGCCGAGCAGGGTGCGCGGCTTGTGCAGGCCGGGGGTGTCGACCAGGACGAGCTGGGCCTCGGGACGGTGCACGATGCCGCGCACGGTGTGCCGGGTGGTCTGCGGACGGTCGGAGGTGATCGCGACCTTCGTCCCCACCAGGGCGTTGGTCAGGGTCGACTTGCCCGCGTTGGGCCTGCCGACGAAGCACGCGAAGCCGGAGCGGTACGAGGAGGAAGGGGCACTCATGCGCCCCATTCTCCCTGATCACGGGGAGCGGGACGGACCGGGCCGCCCCGGGCGGTCACTTCTTCCCCCCTCCGAGGACCGAGGCGAGGCCCCAGACCAGCACGATCAGCAGGAACGAGACCGAACCCCAGAGCCAGAACGGCGAGCCGGTCTCCTGCCATTTGCCCATCCCCATCACGCCCAGCAGCAGTCCCGCGAAGAACGCGAACGGCCCCATCGGTAAGCCCCCTCACCGCAGCAACTCCCCGGTGAGATTATCCGCTGAACCGATACGGCAGAGCGCCCGGGGGCCGCCTCCCCGAGCGCCCGGAGCGGACTGCGACCGGACTGCGGTCCGGTCCGCGGACCGGACCGCGGACCGCCGGCCGGACGGCGCCGGAGCGGCGTCGACCGGCCGCCCCCGCGGCCGCGTCCGGCGCACCGCTCAGCGCGCCTCGACCGAGGCCCGCAGCGTCCCGTCCGGCCCCGCCAGCAGCAGCGGCGTCCCGGCGCCGCCGAGGTCCCGGACCGCGGCCAGATCGGCCTCCGAGGGCTGCTCCGCCTCGCTCACCACGGCCGCGGCCTCCAGCGACCTCGCGCCGCTGGCCACCGCCATCGCCACCGCCGTCTGCACCGCGCTGAGCCGCAGCGACTCCAGGGCGACCGTCCCGGCCACGTACGTCCGGCCGGTCTCGTCACGCACCGCGGCCCCCTCCGCGACGCCGTTGCGGGCGCGGGCGGAGCGGGCCAGGGTGATGATCTTCTTGTCTTCGGGGTCGAGTTCGACGATGTCACTCATGCCCAGGAGCATAGGCGCCCGTCCACGGCCCCGGATCAGTGCCCGATCGGGTTCGGCGGCCCCGGCCGCAGCACCTTCACGAAGGTCTTGGGACCGGACGGCAGCGGCTCCTCGTCCTCGGCCCGCCGGCGCCAGTACGGGTTGTCGTGCGGCAGGTGGCTGCTGACCCGCCCGTACATGCCGAACGTGGTGATCACCAGCCCGAAGACGAACGCGAAGAGCACGTTCGACATCCGGAAGTTCAGGATGTTGGCGTCCGGCCGGCCGAGCACCGTCAGCCCGTAGAAGCCGGAGAGCACGAACAGCACGCCGACCACCATGTTGAGGTTGGACGCGAAGTTACCGCCGACGACCGCGCCGCCGACCAGGATCGCGCCCACCACGATGGACAGGATGCTCAACGCCCCGTTGGTCGACATCCCGGCGATGCCGTCACCGCTGGTGGACAGGAAGCCCGGATGGTCGGCCAGCCCGAGGCAGCCGAACACGATCAGGAAGATCCCGCCGAGCCCCGCCCCGATCCGCCAGACCGTCGCGAGCTTGTGGTCCACCGGCAGTTCGTCTTGCAACTTCATGGCTACCTCCGCCTAGGCGTAGGGGTGGCTTCCGTGCATGTGCGGCACCTCGTGCATGTACAGCGAGCCGCACTGCTGGCAGCACCGGAGCCCGGTCCCCCACTCCTGTTCCGGCCGTGTCTCGGCGTCGGCGGGCATGGTGCGCCCGCACAGGGCGGTGGCCGGGTCCCCGTCCCGCACCACGTGCCAGACCTTGACCCCGCCCGCCGTCCCCTGCGGGCCGTACTCCGCGCGAAGTTGGTGAGTCATACCCCCAATCGTCGCCCCCGGAGGACGGGAGCGCTACTCGCCGGCGGCCTGCGCCGCGTCGGCCTGCGCCCTGACCGGCGCGACCACCACGGAGCCGATCCGGTTGCGGCGGCCCGCCGAGCTCTCCGCGGTCAGCCGGATCGCGGTCAGCCCGCCCGGGATCTCCTCCGGCACCGGGATCTCGCAGGACGAACCCGGGATCGGCACCCGTCCCAGGTGCTTGGCGAGCAGGCCGCCGACGGTCTCGACGTCCTCGTCCTCCAGCTCGATCCCGAACAGATCGCCCAGGTCCTCGACCAGCAGCCGCGCCGTGATCCGGAACGAGCCGTCCCCGAGGTCCTCGACCGGCGCGATCTCCCGGTCGTACTCGTCGGTGATCTCACCGACGATCTCCTCCAGGACGTCCTCGATGGTGACCAGCCCGGCGGTACCGCCGTACTCGTCGATCACGATCGCCACGTGCGAGCGCATCTGCTGCATCTCGCGGAGCAGGTCGGCGGCCGGCTTGGAGTCCGGCACGAAGACGGCCGGCCGCAGCACCGCACCCACCTCGTCGGACTCGGAGTCCCGGTTGATGTGGGTGCGCCGCACCAGGTCCTTGAGGTAGACGATGCCGACCACGTCGTCCTCGTTGTCGCCGACCACCGGGATCCGCGAGAAGCCCGAGCGCAACGCCAGGGTGAGCGCCTGCCGGACGGTCTTGTGCCGCTCGATCATCACCAGGTCGGTCCGCGGCACCATCACCTCGCGGACGATGGTGTCGCCCAGTTCGAAGACCGAGTGCACCATCCGGCGCTCGTCGTCCTCGATGACGTCGTTCTTCTCGGCGAGGTCGACCAGCGCCCGCAGCTCGGCCTCGGAGGCGAACGGCCCCTCCTTGTACCCCTTGCCGGGGGTGAGCGCGTTGCCGAGCAGGATCAGCAGCCGTGGGATCGGACCGAGGATCCGGGCCAGCGGCAGCAGCACGAAGGACGCGGCCGTCGCGGTGCTGAGCGGGTGCTGGCGCCCGATCGTGCGCGGCGAGACGCCGACCGCGACGAACGACACCAGCACCATCACCCCGAAGGCCAGCAGCACGGCCTGCCAGGTCGAGTCCAGGCTGCGCACGCAGACCACGGTGACCAGGACGGCCGCCGCCATCTCGCTGGCGACCCGGATCAGGGTCGCCAGGTTGAGGTAGCGGATCGGGTCCGACGCCAGGGCCAGCAGCCGGGCCGACCCCTTCCGGCCGGACCGGACGGCCTCCTCCGCGCGGAACCGGGAGACCCGGGAGATGCCCGCCTCGGCGCACGCGGCCAGCCAGCCGAGCACCACCAGCAGCACGGCACCGAGGATGAAACTCGTACTCTCACCACTCACAGGGGTTCGGGCTCCGCGCTCAGTGGGTGGTGGGGGCGGGCGAGATGCCGCCGAGGCCGCGCCCGGCCCGCCAGCCGTCGAGGATCGCCTTCTGGAGGCCGAACATCTCCTCCTCCTCGTCCGGCTCCTCGTGGTCGTACCCGAGGACGTGCAGCACGCCGTGGACGGTGAGCAGCTGGAGCTCCTCGTCCATCGAGTGCTTGGACGGGGCCGCCTTGCCCTGCTGCTCGGCGACCTCGGGGCAGAGCACGATGTCGCCGAGCAGGCCCTGCGGCAGCTCCTCCCCCTCCTTGCCGGGACGCAGCTCGTCCATGGGGAACGACATCACGTCGGTCGGGCCGGGGAGGTCCATCCACTGGATGTGCAGCTCCTCCATCGCCGCTCCGTCCACCAGGATCACGGACAGTTCGGACTGCGGGTGGATCCGCATCTTGTCCAGGGCGTAGCGGGCGACGTCGAGGATGGCTTCCTCGTCTGCGTCCCAACCGGACTCGTTGGCGATGTCGATCGACATGACGGGCTGGTTACTCAGCTTTCGGTGCGATGGGACTGTCGGGGTGCGCGCGAGCCGCGCCGCTGGGCCGGCTTGGCCGGGACCGGGTGTTCCTCGGCCTCCTGCCGGGCGTCCCAGCGCTCGTACGCGTCCACGATCCGGCCGACCAGCTTGTGGCGGACCACGTCGGTGCTGGTGAGGACGGAGAAGTGGATGTCGGGCACGTCGACCAGGATCTCCTGGACGACCTTGAGACCGCTGCGGGTGCCGCCCGGGAGGTCGATCTGGCTGGTGTCGCCGGTGACGACCACCCGGGAGTTGAACCCGAGGCGGGTGAGGAACATCTTCATCTGCTCGGGCGAGGTGTTCTGGGCCTCGTCCAGGATGATGAAGGCGTCGTTGAGGGTGCGACCGCGCATGTAGGCGAGCGGGGCGACCTCGATGGTCCCGGCGGCCATCAGGCGCGGGATGGAGTCCGGGTCCATCATGTCGTGCAGCGCGTCGTACAGCGGGCGCAGGTACGGGTCGATCTTCTCGTAGAGGGTGCCGGGCAGGAAGCCCAGCCGCTCCCCCGCCTCGACGGCCGGACGGGTCAGGATGATCCGGTTGACCTCCTTGGCCTGGAGGGCCTGGACGGCCTTGGCCATCGCGAGGTAGGTCTTGCCGGTACCGGCCGGGCCGAGGCCGAAGACGATGGTGTGCTTGTCGATCGCGTCGACGTAGCGCTGCTGGTTGAGGGTCTTGGGACGGATGGTCCGGCCGCGGTTGGACAGGATGTTCGCGGTGAACACCTGCGACGGCGCCGGGCTGTCCGGGTCGTCGACGCCGCTCCGGAGCATGGCGATGGAACGCTCCACGGCGTCCTCCGTCAGGGGTTGGCCGGTGCGGAGCACCAGCATCATCTCGGTGAAGAGCTGCCGGACGAGCGCGACCTCGGCCCGCTCCCCGGTGGCGGTCACCTCGTTGCCGCGGACGTGGATGTCGGCGGCGGGGAAGCCCCGCTCGATCACGCGCAGCAGCGAGTCCGCGGTGCCGAGCAGGGTGACCATCGGATGCTTCTCGGGGATGACGATCCGGGCGCTGACGGAGCCGCCGTCGTCCGCCGGTTCGGGGCGCGACTGTCCGTTGGTACGGGTATGCGATGTGTCACTCATAGGTCGGCGCTGGGGCCTGCCTCATCCCATCCGTGTCTCGTGGGTGCCGCTCGGTCTCTCCGGGGCACCAGGGTACGCCGCGGACGTGATCGCCGCGGCGGGCGGCGGGGCCGCACGCGACGATGCTCCGGCAGATCGGGAGGCGGCGCGAGCGGTTTTCCGTGCCGTTCACGGGCCGCTCCCGACATCACCGCGACCGCCGTCGCGGCCCTGGCGGTCCGCGCGGCCCCTCACCCGCGGTGCCGGGGCGGTACTGGTACCCGCACGAGGTCCTCGGCAAGCACGATCGGGCCCTCGAAGTGCTTGCGGGCGTCGGCGAGGTGCTGGCCGAGGTCCGGGTAGCGCTGGGAGAAGTGGGTCAGCACCAGGGTCCGCGCACCGGCCTCGGCGGCGACCTTGGCGGCCTGGCCGGCGGTGAGGTGGCCGTGGTCGTCGGCGAGCCGCGCGTCGGCGTCGGTGAAGGTCGCCTCGATGACCAGCAGGTCGGCGCCCTCGGCCAGCTCGTGGACGCCCTCGCAGAGCCGGGTGTCCATCACGAAGGCGAACCGCTGGCCCGGCCTGGGCTCGCTGACCTCGTCCAGGGTGACCCGCCGGCCGTCCACCTCGGTCTCGCCCTGGTGCTGGAGCCGGCCGACGGCCGGACCGTAGACGCCCAGGTCGGCGAGACGCTCCGGCACCAGCCGGCGGCCGTCCGGCTCGCTCAGCCGGTAGCCGAAGGACTCGACGGGGTGGGAGAGCCGGACGGCGTCCAGCACGAACCGGGCGCCGGGCGCGGGCACGGGCCCGGACTCCTCGATCGGGCGGGGGCGCAGCACGGCCGTCTCGTGGAAGGCGGTGGCGTGCCGCAGCCGCTCGAAGTAGACCTCGCCGGAGGCCGGGAAGTAGACGTCGACCGGATGCGGGACGCGGTCCAGGTTGATCCGCTGGATCACCCCGGCCAGGCCCAGGCTGTGGTCGCCGTGGAAGTGCGTGACGGCGATCCGGGTGAGCTGGGTGGCGGAGACCCCGGCGTGCAGCATCTGCCGCTGGGTGCCCTCGCCCGGGTCGAAGAGCAGCCCCTCGCCGTCCCAGCGCAGCAGGTAGCCGTTGTGGTTCCGGTGCCGGGTCGGGACCTGGCTGGCGGTGCCGAGGACGACGAGTTCGCGCTGCGACACGCGGCTAGACCATGCGCTCGGTCATCGACGTACCGCCGAGCACGTGGACGTGGGCGTGGAAGACGGTCTGCCCGGCGCCGGCCCCGGTGTTGAAGATCAGGCGGTAGTCCGCGATGCCCTCGTCCGCCGCGACCCGGCCGGCCTCGGCGAGCAGCTCACCGGCGATCTCCGGCTCGGCGTCGGCCAGCGCGGCGGCGTTCGGGTAGTGGACGTGCGGGATGACCAGCACGTGCACCGGCGCCTTCGGGGCGATGTCGCGGAAGGCCAGGACGCGGTCGGTCTTGCGCACCACGGTGGCCGGGATCTCGCCGGCCACGATCTTGCAGAACAGGCAGTCGGGCTGCGGCTCGCCGGCCATCGGGGTCTCCTCGCGCTGTCGGTCGGGGGGGGGCTGGGACCCGGGTCCGGAACCGGGCCCGGCGTCGGGCCCGCTGCCGGTCGGGGCGTACGGCGGCATGCTAGCCGAGCCGTGCCCCGGCCTGCTGGTACTCGCGCAGGCGCCTCCGGCGGACCACGCGGACCCCGGCGGCGGTGCCCTCCGACTCCGGGCTCCTCGGTGAGCAGGCCGACCTTCGGCGGGACGGGCCCCCAGGGGCGGGTGCGCGGGGGCGGGTACCCGGGGGCGGGAGGACGGGTACGGGAGGCCGGACCCGCCGCCGGCCTCCCGCCCCGCCGGGCGGTTCCTACACCCAGGGCAGCGCCGGCGCCGCCTTGGCCGGAGCCCGGTCCAGCGCCGCCAGGGCGATCCGGACGCCCTCGGCGAGCTGCGGGTCCTCCCCCGCCGCCCACGCGTGCGGGGGGAACAGCACCTCGACGTCCGGGTCGACCCCGTGGTTCTCCACGCCCCAGCCGTACCGCTCGGACCAGAACGCGTACTTGGGCTGGGTCACCAGGGTGCCGTCCACCAGCGAGTACCGGCTGTCGATGCCGATCACCCCGCCCCAGGTGCGGGTGCCGACCACGGGGCCGATACCGAGTGCCTGGATGGCGGCGTTGACGATGTCGCCGTCGGAACCCGAGTACTCGTCGGCCAGCGCGACGACCGGCCCGCGCGGCGCGTCCTCCGGGTACGGCGCCGGGCTGGCGATGTCCCGGGCGATGCCCCATCCGACGATCCGCCGGGCCAGCTTCTCGATCACCAGCTGGGAGGTGTGCCCGCCCCGGTTGCCCCGGATGTCGACGATCACGCCCTCCCTGGCCATCTCCGACCGCAGGTCCCGGTGGATCTGCGCCCAGCCGGTGGTCTGCATGTCGGGGATGTGCAGGTAGCCGAGCCGCCCGTCGGACAGCTCACGGACGGCGGCCCGCCGGCCGGTGACCCAGTCGTGGTAGCGCAGCGGCTCCTCGTCGGCGAGCGGGACGACGACGGGGTGGCGCCGGTCGGTGCCGTCCTTGCCGGCCACGGTCAGCTCGACCGGCTGCCCGGCGGTGCCCGCCAGCAGCGGCGCCGGGCCGGTCACCGGATCGACCGGGCGCCCGTTGACCGCTAGGACGGCGTCCCCGGGGCGGATCGCGGCACCGGGCGCCGCCAGCGGCGAGCGGGCCCGGGGGTCGGAGGACTCGCCGGGCAGGATCCGGGAGATCCGCCAGGCGTCGCCGTCCTTGACGAGGTCGGCGCCGAGCAGGCCCTGTCGGCGGGCCGGCTCGGTGTGCAGGCCGTGCGGCAGCACGTAGGCGTGCGAGGTGCCCAGCTCGCCGTGCACCTCCCAGAGCAGGTCGACCAGGTCGTCGTGGGAGCCGATCCGGTCCACCAGCGGCCGGTACCGGGCCAGCACGCCCGCCCAGTCCACACCGTCGAGGTCCGGGCGCCAGAAGTTGTCGCGCATCAGGCGGCCGTTCTCGTCGAACATCTGCCGCCACTCGGCGGCCGGGTCGACGGTCACCCGGAGCCGGGCGAGGTCGACCTCGATCTCGTCGTCCTCGCCGACCGCCTTGTGGTCGGCGGGCACGATCCGCAGCTCGCCCTCGTCCAGCACCGCGAGCCGGGTGCCGTCGCCGCTCACCGCGAACGAGTCCAGCCCGTCCACCAGTTGCTCGGCCCGGCGCTTGCGGAGGTCGAACCGCTCCAGCGTGGGGCGCGGCCGCTCGTCCTCCAGCGAGGCCGCCTCGTCGCCGAGCTCGCCGACCAGCGGGACGCGCGTCCAGAGCACGCCGTCCTTGGCAGCCCGCAGCGAGCCGAACCGGCCGCCCTCGACCGGGAACGGCACGATCCGGTCGGCGATGCCGTCGAGGTCGACCCGGGTGACCGGCGGCGCGTCGGCCGTGCCCTCCTCGCCCTCCGTCTTCTTGCCCTTGGGCTCGTCGTCCTCGCCGCCGACCGGCCGACCGGCCCGCCGCGGCCCGAACGGGGACGGCGTGTCGGCGGCCAGCGTGATCAGGTACGGGCGGCAGCCGTTCGGGAAGGACAGGTCGAAGACGTGCGAGTCGTAGACCGGGTCGAAGTTGCGCACCGAGAGGAACGCCAGGTGCCGGCCGTCCGTGGTGAAGGCCGGCGAGGTGTCGATGAACCGCTGCGGGGTGGCCTCGGACACCGTCCGGGTGGTCAGGTTGGCCAGCACGATCTGGCGCAGCGACCACGGCCCGAGGGCGGGCTGGGACCAGGCCAGCCAGGCCGAGTCCGGGCTGAACGCCAGGCCGCTGACCTCGCCGTCGGTGCTGTGCGCCAGCTCGTGCACGACGCCGTCGGTCAGGGCGACCAGCAGGACCCGGCCGTCGTGCGCGCCGACCGCCACCTGCTTGCCGTCCGGCGAGACGAGCAGCGACCGGACCCGGCCGAGCTGCCCGGCGGCCAGCCGGCGGCGCTCGGTGCCGAGCACCGCGGGGGCGTACTCGATCGCGTCCTCGCCCTCGGCGTCGGTCACCCAGACCACGCCCTGCCCGCCGTCCTCGCCCGAACCGGGCACCACGCGGGCGAGTCGGCCGCGCACGCCCGGCGACTCGTCCAGGACGCGGGCCGGGCCCTCCCGGTGGGTCAGCCAGTGCACGGTCCCGCGCACCACGACGGCGCCGGCCCGGCCGGTGCGGTCGGGCGCGGCGGTCTCCAGCCAGTGCGCGGCCGGGACCGGACGCGGGCGGCGGCCGGTGCGCGGACCCGCCAGCCGGACGTCGAGGCGCCGCGGCGCCGCGTCGGCCAGGTCGTCCAGCAGCCAGAGGTCGCCCGCGGTGTGCCAGACGACGCGGGTGCCGTCGGTGGCGGCGTTGCGGGCGTAGAAGCCGTCCGGGGAGGAGGAGTGGCGGCGCAGGTCGGTGCCGTCCGGGAGGCTGGACCAGAGGTCGCCGACGCCCTCGTGGTCGGAGAGGAAGGCGATCCTCGCCCGGTCCGCCTCCCCCACCCAGAGCGGCGAGTCGATGTTCCCGGTCAGCTCCTCGTGGATCCGGTCGAACCGCTCCGTACCGATCCACAGCTTGCCGGTCCGCCCGCCCCGGTACCGCTTCCACCAGGCCGGCTCCACGCCGAACGCGGAGACCAGCAGCACCCTCCCCCCGCCTTCGGCCGGGGGCGCCCCCGAGCCGCCCGCCTCGAAGGACAGCCCGCCGACCGGCCCGTACGGCAGCCGTTCCGGCTCACCGCCGTCCAGCGGCACCGCGTGGGCCCAGGTGCGGCGCAGCGAGCCCTGTCCGGCGGCGGTGGTGGCGATCGGCCGGCCGTCCGGGGTCCAGCCGCGCAGCTGGGTCTGGGCGTCGCCCCAGTGGGTCAGCCGTCGGGACGGGCCGCCGTCCACCGGGACGACGTGCACCTCGGGTGCGCCGTCGCGGGCGGAGGTGAAGGCGACGTGCCGCCCGTCCGGGGAGAATCTCGGGCGGCGCACCGGGAGGTGATCGGCCGTCAGTCTCCAGGCCCGGCCGCCGTCCAGCGGGGCGAGCCACACGTCGTTCTCGGCGACGAAGGTGAGGAGGTCGCCGTGGAGGTGCGGGTGGCGCAGGTAGGCGCCGGCGGGGGTGCTTTCGGGTTCGCTCACACCGCCACCCTAGGCACCCGTGGCCGGCCCACGCCCGGTTTTCGCCGACCAGGACCCCCTGTCGGGGGACCGGGGATCCGGGGCCGCCCGGCCCACCCGGCCCGCCGCCCCGCTCGAACGGCCCGGTGCGGTCGGCTCAGCTCCAGCGGCCGGTGCGGCCCAGCAGCAGGGCCCCGGCCGCCACCCCTGCCGTGGAGGTGCGCAGCACCGACGGGCCGAGCCGGAACGGCTTCGCCCCGGCCTCGGCGAAGGCCGCCAGCTCCTCCGGGGAGACGCCGCCCTCGGGGCCGACCACCAGCACGAGGTCCCCGGAGTCCGGGAGCACGGCCCCGGCCAGCGGCTCGGCGCCCTCCTCGTGCAGCACGGCGGCGAACGCCGCGCCGGCCAGCACCGGGACCAGTTGCCGGGTGGTCAGCGGCTCGCGGACCTCGGGGAACCGCAGCCGGCGGGACTGCTTGCCGGCCTCCCGCGCGGTGGCGCGCCACTTGGCGAGCGCCTTGGCGCCGCGGTCGCCCTTCCACTGGGTGATGCAGCGGGAGGCCGACCAGGGGATCACCACGTCCACCCCGACCTCGGTCATGGTCTCCACCGCCAGCTCGCCGCGGTCGCCCTTGGGCAGCGCCTGGACCACGACGATCCGGGGCGCCGGCTCGGCCTCGCGGCGGACGGCCGTCACCGTCACCTCGATCGCGTCCTTGCCGTGCACCGCCGCGACGGTGCCGTCCACCCCGAGGCCGAGCCCGTCGGCCAGGGTCACGGCCTCGCCCGCCTCCAGCCGCTTCACCGCCGCCGCGTGCCGCCCCTCGGGCCCGTCCAGCCGGACCAGCACGCCGGGGGCGGCGGTGGCGATCCGCTCGGTCTCGACGACGAACACGGGCGCGGTCATGGGGTCTTCCTCCGGAATGGGTCGGGCGGTGGAACGACGGCGCCCGGCACCCGACGACGGAGGTCGCGGAGTGCCGGGCGCCGGAGCCGTCAGCGGCCGTTGAAGGCGTCCTTCAGGCGGGAGAACAGGCCCTGCTGCCCGGGCGCGAACTGGCCGGACGGCCGCTCCTCACCGCGCAGCACCGCGAGGCGGCGCAGCAGGTCCTCCTGCTCGGGGTCGAGCTTGGAGGGCGTCTGCACCTCGACGTGCACTATCAGGTCGCCCCGGCCGCCGCCGCGCAGATGGGTGATGCCGCGACCGTGCAGCGGGATCGACTGTCCGGACTGGGTGCCGGGCCGGATGTCGACCTCCTCCAGCCCGTCCAGGGTCTGCAACGGCACCTGGGTGCCGAGCGAGGCGGCCGTCATCGGGATGGTGACGGTGCAGTGCAGGTCGTCGCCGCGCCGCTGGAACACCGTGTGGGCGGTCTCGGCGATCTCGACGTAGAGGTCGCCGGCCGGGCCGCCGCCGGGGCCGACCTCGCCCTCGCCGGCCAGCTGGATCCGGGTGCCGTTGTCGACACCGGCGGGGATCTTGACGGTGAGGGTGCGGCGGGCGCGGACCCGGCCGTCGCCGGCGCACTCCGGGCACGGGGTGGGCACGACGGTGCCGAAGCCCTGGCACTGCGGGCAGGGGCGGGAGGTCATGACCTGGCCCAGGAAGGACCTGGTGACCTGGGAGACCTCGCCCTTGCCGCGGCACATGTCGCAGGTCTGCGCGGAGGTGCCGGGGGCCGCGCCCTCGCCGCTGCAGGTGGTGCAGGTGACGGCCGTGTCGACCTGGAGTTCCTTGGTGGTGCCGAAGGCGGCCTCCTCCAGGGTGATCTCCAGCCGGATCATGGCGTCCTGGCCCCGGCGGGTCCGCGACCGCGGGCCGCGCTGGCCCGAGGCGGCGCCGAAGAAGGCGTCCATGATGTCGGAGAAGCCGAAGCCCGCCGCGCCCGCGCCGAAGCCGCCCGCGCCGCCGTTCGGCGACAGCGGGTCACCGCCGAGGTCGTAGACCTGGCGCTTCTGCGGGTCGGAGAGCACCTCGTAGGCGGCGTTGATCTCCTTGAACCGCTCCTGCGTCTTCGGGTCCGGGTTGACGTCCGGGTGCAGTTCGCGTGCCAGGCGCCGGAACGCCTTCTTGATCTCGTCCTGCCCCGCATCCCGTCGGACGCCGAGTACCGCGTAGTAGTCCGTGGCCACCAAATGCTCCGCTTGTTCCGCCTGTAGAAGTGCTTGCGACACCGTCAGGGTCCTGACGGTGGCCGTTCCTACGACTCGGCCAGGATCTGGCCCACGTACCGTGCCACCGCTCGCACCGCCCCCATTGTGCCCGGATAGTCCATCCGGGTCGGACCGATCACACCCAGTTTGGCCACGCTCTCGTCGCCCGAACCGTAACCGACCGAGACGACGGAGGTGGAATTGAGGCCCTCGTAGGCGTTCTCACGCCCGATCCGGACCGTCATCCCGGCGTCCGCGGTCTCACCCAGGAGGCGGAGCAGGATGACCTGTTCCTCCAGTGCCTCCAGCACCGGCTGGATGGTCAACGGGAAGTCGTGGCCGAAACGGGTCAGGTTGGCCGTGCCGGCCAGCATGATCCGTTCCTCGTTCTGCTCGGCGAGCGCCTCGAAGAGCGTCGCCAGGACCGTCGCGACGGTCGGCCGGTCCCCCGCCTCGAACTGCGCGGGAAGGTCCTCCAGCAGTCCCGGGACCTCGGGGAGCCGCTGTCCGGCGGCCCGCACGTTGATCCGGGCCCGGAGGTCGGCCAGGACGGTCTCGCCCACCGCCCCGGGGCAGTCCACCATCCGCTGCTCGACCCGGCCGGTGTTGGTGATCAGCACCAGCATCACCTTGGCCGGGGCCAGCGCGACCAGCTCGATGTGCCGCACGGTGGACCGGGAGAGCGAGGGGTACTGCACCACCGCGACCTGGCGGGTCAGCTGGGCGAGCAGCCGCACCGTACGGGCGACCACGTCGTCGAGGTCGACCGCCCCGTCCAGGAAGTGCCGGATCGCCCGCCGCTCGGGCGCGCTCATCGGCTTGACCTCGGCCAGCCGGTCCACGAACAGGCGGTACCCCTTGTCGGTGGGGATGCGCCCGGCGCTGGTGTGCGGCTGGTGGATGTAACCGTCCTCCTCCAGCGCGGCCATGTCGTTGCGGACGGTCGCCGGGGAGACCCCGAGGTTGTGCCGCTCCACGAGGGCCTTGGAGCCGACCGGCTCCTCCGTCCCCACGTAGTCCTGGACGATGGCGCGAAGCACCGCGAGTTTGCGGTCGTCCAGCTGGCGGACCTCACCGGCCATGGGCACGCACCTCCGTCTTCACGCGTTGTCCGATATGACATGTGTCCGTTTCGAGCCGCTTCGCCCGTTCCGGGAGGAACCGGGCTTGGCACTCGGAACATACGAGTGCCAGGACCCTACCTGCCAGTGTAAGGCCCGGGTCCGACGGCAGGAACGGCCCGGCCGGAGTGATCCTGCCCGCAGTTCGCGGCGCGCGGGTGATGCCGCGGGCCCGGCCTGGTGGCAGCATCGGAAGCGGACGGCGAACGGAGGACCAGCGATGTCGACCTCGGGCCAGCACTCCCGTTTCGCGCCGGACCGCGGCCTGACCGGCCGGATGGTCGGCACGATGTTCGTGATCGGGCTGCTGTACGTCGGATTCACCGGGCTGTTGATCGTGCTGCTGCGCGGCGCCTGGCCGATCGTCGTCCTGATCTCGGGCGGCCTGTTCGTCGCCCAGTTCTGGTTCAGCGACAAGATCACCGAACGGGCCATGGGGGCGCACCGGGTCACCCCCGAGCAGTACCCGCAGCTGCACGGCACCGTCGACCGGCTCTGCGCGCTGGCCGACATGCCCAAACCCCGGGTGGCGGTCGCCGACAACGACATGCCGAACGCCTTCGCCACCGGCCGCAACCCGAAGAACGCGGTGGTCTGCGTCACCACCGGGCTGCTGCGCCGGCTGGAGCCGGAGGAACTGGAGGGCGTGCTCGCCCACGAGCTGTCCCACGTCGCCCACCGGGACGTCGCGGTGATGACCGTCGCCGGGTTCCTCGGTGTCCTCGCCGGAGCCATGACCCGGATCGCCATGTACGGCGGGTTCATGGGCGGCGGCCGCAACAGCAACGACTCCAACGCCGCGATCGCCGCCCTGATCGTCCCGCTGGTGTCGGTGGTCGTGTACGCGATCAGCTTCCTGCTGACCCGGCTGCTCTCCCGCTACCGGGAGCTGGCGGCCGACCGGGCCGCCGCCCAGCTCACCGGCCGTCCCAGCGCGCTGGCCTCGGCGCTCACCAAGGTGACCGGCCAGATCGCCGCCATCCCGACCAGGGACCTGCGCCAGGCGCAGGCCTACAACGCCTTCTACTTCGCCCCCGCGCTGAGCGCCCGGGAGACCGCCGGCCGGCTGCTCTCCACCCACCCGACGCTGGAGCAGCGGCTGGAGCAGCTGGCCGAGAT
Organism: Streptomyces sp. BE303; assembly: GCF_036290945.1. Taxonomy (NCBI): domain Bacteria; kingdom Bacillati; phylum Actinomycetota; class Actinomycetes; order Kitasatosporales; family Streptomycetaceae; genus Streptomyces; species Streptomyces sp. BE303. The sequence continues at coordinate 124,855 of NZ_JAQYWZ010000880.1, read as the reverse complement.
CTCCACCCGGCTCGGCCACTGAACCGCCTCCTCCTCCGGGAAAGGGACCACCGTGGGAATCCTGGACGCCCTGTTCGGCCGCACCAAGCCCGTGCGGCCCGACCTCGACCAGCTGTTCGGCGTGCCGTCCGCCGCGATCACCCTGGAGGCCGCGGCCGGTTTCCGGCCCACCGGGGTCGGGTCGGTCTGCTTCGCCTCCGTGGAGGGCGGGGCCTTCGGCGAGGTCGAACGGCAGGTCCGGGCCCTCCTGGACGCCGACACCGAGCGCGGCGGCGTCCCCGTCGAGGCGTCCAAGGACGCGTACGGCTACTCCTGGCTGCTGGCCCGGCACGCTCCCGGGGAACTGCCGGAGCTGGTCAACGACCTGCACGCGGTCAACAGCGAGCTGGAGGCGAACGGCTTCGGGCCGCAGCTGCTCTGCTCGCTCGTCGCCTTCCGCGACGAGGGGGGCCGGCCGCTGGCGCTGGTCTACCTGTACAAGCGCGGCACCTTCTACCCCTTCGCGCCGGCGGCGGGCGGCGGGGAGAAGCGCGACAGCCCGCTGGAACTGCAGGTCAACGCCCTGCTCGGGAACGACCTGCGGCTGGAGAAGGACCTCACCCGCTGGTTCCCGGTCTGGGGCGCGCCAGGGCTCTGACCCTCCGTCCGTCTTCCCTATAGTCGCTGCATGCACAGCCGCGGGTACGGACCCGACCTGACCCCGCCGTGGAAGCGGCAGCAGCCCGCCCCCGAGGTGCCCGCCGAGCGGGACCTCGTGGTCGAGGAGGCGGAAACCGGCTTCTGCGGGGCGGTGGTGCGCTGCGAGAAGACCGCCGAGGGGTTCACCGTCACCCTGGAGGACCGGTTCGGCAAGCACCGGGTCTTCCCGCTGGTCCCGCGCGGCTTCCTGCTGGAGGGGCGTGTGGTCACCCTGGTCCGGCCCACCGGGCCGGCCCCCGCGCGCACGCCCGGCCGGACCGCCTCCGGCTCGGTCGCGGTGCCCGGCGCCCGCGCCCGGGTGGCCCGCGGGTCCCGGATCTACGTCGAGGGCCGGCACGACGCCGAGCTGGTCGAACGGGTCTGGGGCGACGACCTGCGGGTCGAGGGCGTGGTGGTCGAGTACCTGGAGGGCATCGACGACCTGCCCGCGATCGTCGCCGACTTCGCCCCCGGCCCCGGCCGGCGTCTCGGCGTCCTGGTGGACCACCTGCTGCCCGGCACCAAGGAGCACCGGATCGCCGCCCGGGTCACCGGCGAGGCCGTGCTCGTGGTGGGACACCCCTACGTGGACGTCTGGCAGGCCGTGAAGCCGTCCAGTGTCGGCATCCCCGGCTGGCCCGCCGTCCCGCGCGGCGAGGAGTGGAAGGAGGGCGTCTGCCGCCGTCTCGGCTGGCCGGTGGACACCCCCGCCGCCTGGAAGCGGATCCTCGCCTCGGTGGACTCCTACAGGGACCTGGAGCCGGAGCTGCTCGGCCGGGTCGAGGAGCTGATCGACTTCGTCACCCTGCCGGACTGAGGCGCGTCAGGCGTACGTCCGGAAGTCGGCGGTGTCCGGCGCCAGCGAAGATCAGTCCACCAGGTCACGCACGACCGCGTCGGCCAGCAGGCGGCCCCGGAGGGTCAGGGTGGCGCGGCCCGCGGAGTGGGATCCGGCGTCGAGGAGGCCGTCGGCGAGGTGCTGCCGGGCGGCCTTCAGGCCGGTGTCCGTCAGCAGGTCCAGCGGGATGCCCTCGGCGAGGCGCAGCTCCAGGAGGATCCGCTCGACCCGGCGGTCCTCGGCGGTGAGCCGCTCGCGGCCCTGGGCGGGGCTGCGGTGCCCGGTGAGGGCCTGCGCGTAGGCGGCGGGGTGCTTGGCGTTCCACCAGCGGACGCCGCCGACGTGGCTGTGGGCGCCGGGGCCGGCGCCCCACCAGTCGCCGCCGGTCCAGTAGAGCTCGTTGTGACGGCAGCGGCCCTCCGGGGTGGTGGACCAGTTGGAGACCTCGTACCAGGAGTAGCCAGCGGCGGTGAGCGCTTCCTCGGCGATCAGGTAGCGGTCGGCGTGCACGTCGTCGTCGATCATCGGCAGCTCGCCGCGCTTGACCCGGGCGGCGAGCTTCGTGCCGTCCTCGACGATCAGCGAGTACGCGGAGACGTGGTCCGGCCCGGCGCCGATCGCGGCGTCCAGGGAGGCCCGCCAGTCGTCGTCGGACTCGCCGGGGGTGCCGTAGATCAGGTCGAGGTTCACGTGCTCGAAGCCGGCGGCGCGGGCCTCGGCGACGCACGCCTCGGGGCGGCCGGGGGTGTGGTGGCGGTCGAGCAGCTGGAGGACGTGCGGCCGCGCGCTCTGCATGCCGAAGGAGACCCGGTTATAGCCGCCCGCGCGCAGTTCGGCGAGGTAGGCCGGGTCGACCGACTCCGGGTTGGCCTCGGTGGTCACCTCGGCGCCGTCGGCGAGCCCGAACTCCTCCCGGATCGCGGCGAGCATCCGCACCAGGTCGCCGGCGGGCAGGAGCGTGGGGGTGCCGCCGCCGAGGAAGACGGTGCGCACCGGCAGGTCGGCACCGCCCAGCACCTTCCGGGCGTGGCGGATCTCGGCCACCACGTTGTCGGCGTACGTCTCCTGGGAGGCGACGGTGCCCGAGGCGCGCAGCTCGGTGGCGGTGTAGGTGTTGAAGTCGCAGTAGCCGCAGCGGCTCGCGCAGTAGGGCACGTGCAGGTAGAAGCCGAACGGCCGGGAGCCGAGTCCGTCGAGCGCGGATGCGGGCAGGGAACCGTCGGACGGCACCGGTTCGCCGTCGGGGAGTGCGGAGGGCATGACCCCATTGTCCCGTACGGCCCGGGTGGTCCTCCGGTCCGTACGGGACGGCGGCGGTCAGGCCTCGTTGCTGCCCGCGTACATCGCGGTGACGGCGTCCGCGTACTCGCGCTCGACCACGGGCCGCTTGATCTTCAGGCTCGGGGTGAGCTCACCGTGCTCGACGTCCAGGTCGCGCGGCAGAAGGTGGAACTTCTTCACCGTCTGCCAGCGCTGGAGGTCGGCGTTGAGCCGCTGCACGAACCCGTCGATCAGCTGGTGGACCTGCGGGTCGGCGACCACCTCGGTGTAGGACCTGCCGGCCAGGCCGCGCTCGGCGGCCCACGGCATGATCGCCGACTCGTCCAGGCCGATCAGCGCGGTGCAGTAGTTGCGGCCGTTGCCGATGACCAGGATGTTGCTGACGAACGGACAGACCGCCTTGAACTTGCCCTCCACCTCGCTGGGCGCGACGTACTTGCCGCCGGAGGTCTTGAACATGTCCTTCTTGCGGTCGGTGATCCGCAGGAAGCCGTCCGCCGACAGCTCTCCGATGTCCTCGGTGTGGAACCAGCCGTCGGCCTCCAGCACCTCGGCGGTCTTCTCCGGCAGGTTGTGGTAGCCGCGCATGATGCCGGGGCCGCGCAGCAGGATCTCGCCGTCCTCGGCGATCCTGACCTCGGTGCCGGGCAGCGGGCGGCCGACCGTGCCGACCCGGATGTCCTCCGCCCGGTTGACGCTCGAACCGGCGCTGGTCTCGCTCAGGCCGTAGCCCTCCAGGATCGGCACCCCGGCGCCGACGAAGAAGTACCCGATCTCGGGTGCGAGCGCGGCGCTGCCGGAGACCGCACCGCGCAGCCGCCCGCCGAACGCCGCCCGGATCTTCGCGTACACCAGCCGGTCGGCCAGCGAGTGCTTCAGGCCGAGGGCGAACGGGACGCGGTCGCTGCCGGTGGCGATCCGGTTGGCCTGGGCGGTCCGGGCGTACTCGCGGGCGGTCCGGGCGGCCCACAGGAAGATCCTGTACTTGGCGCCGCCCGCGGCCCGGGCCTTGCCGGCGATGCCGTTGTAGACCTTCTCGAAGATGCGCGGCGCCGAGGCCATGATGGTCGGCCGGATGACCGGCAGGTTGTGGATGATCCGCTCGACCCGGCCGTCCACGGCCATCACGTGGCCGGTGGCGATCTGCCCCGAGATCAGCGTCTTGCCGAAGACGTGCGACAGCGGCAGCCACATGAACTGCACGTCGTCGGCGGCCAGCAGCCCGCTCGCCTCCTGCGCTCTCCCCTCGTACGCCCAGCAGTCGTGCACCAGGCGCACGCCCTTCGGACGGCCGGTGGTGCCGGAGGTGTAGATGAGGGTGGCCAGCTGCTCCTTGTCGAGCGCGGCGACGGTCCGCTCGACGACGCCCGGGTGCTCGGCCAGGTAGTCGGCCCCGAGCTGCTCCAGCTCGGCGAGGGTGACGATCTTGAGCCCGACGGCGTCGGGGGTCTCGGCCGGCGCGTCGAACAGGATCACGGTCTGCAGCTCGGGCAGCCGCTCACGCTCGGCGACCACCTTGGCCAGCTGCACGGCGTTCTCCGCGAACATCGCCCGGGAGCCCGAGTCGGAGAGGATGAACGCGGTCTCGTCGGCGTTGGTGCTCGGGTAGACGGCGGTGGTCGCCGCACCCGCGCACATGTTGCCGAGGTCGGCGAGGATCCATTCCAGCCGGGTGGAGGAGGACAGGGCGACCCGGTCCTCCGAACGGATGCCCAGCGACAGCAGGCCGGCCGCCACCGCGTACACCCGGGCCGCGGCCTGCGCCCAGGTCACCGAACGCCACTGCTCGGCGCCCGGGGCACTGTCCGCCGCCTGCTCGTCCACCGGGGCCGGGTAACGGTAGGCCTCGGCGCCCGGGGTGGCGGCGACCCGCTCCAGGAACAGGTGGGCGACGGAGGCAGGACGCCCGGCGACGATGTCGGCGCGGCCGGAGTCGATCAGGGAGTGCGCGGAACTCAACGAGGACCTCCGGGAGCGGGTGGCCGTCTGAGGGAAGGCTCTGAGGGATTGTCGCGGCGTCCGTGGGGGCGGTCACCGACCCCCTTCGGCAACCAGGCCGGTACCGGTGAGTAACAAGGGGGCAATCAGCAGCCTAGGGGGAAACCGGTCATTCCGTAAGAGGGAGCGGCCAGCTGGCACCCTCCCGATCCCCCGGTGCACGGCACCACCCCGCCCACCGGAACGTTCGGCAAAGGGCTGGACAAAGATCCGGCTCGCTTGGCGGGAATGGCCTGAACGAGCCCGCCGAAGAACGAGAATTGGGATGCCAAAGCCGCCGCCGACGACAAGAGTGAGCCAGTGCTGATCAGACTGCTCAGGGCGTACCTTCGCCCGTACACCCGACCGATCACCCTGCTGGTGCTGCTCCAGCTGATTTCCACCCTCGGCCTGCTCTACCTGCCGACGCTCAACGCCGACATCATCGACGACGGCGTGGTGAAGGGTGACACCGGATACATCCTGCGCGTGGGCGCGGTGATGATCGGCATCACCGTGCTCCAGACCCTCTGCGCCATCAGCGCCGTCTACTACGGCGCACGCACCGCGATGGCAGTCGGCCGGGACGTCCGGGCCGACATCTTCGACCGCGTGCAGAGCTTCTCCTCCCGCGAGATGGGCCAGTTCGGCGCCCCCTCGCTGATCACCCGGACCACCAACGACGTCCAGCAGGTCCAGATGCTGGTCCTGATGTCCTTCACCATGATGGTGGCCGCGCCGATCATGTGCATCGGCGGCATCATCATGGCTCTCAACCAGGACGTACCGCTCTCCGGCCTGCTGCTCGCCGTCGTGCCCACCCTCGGCGCGGTCGTCATCGTGCTGGTGCGGGCACTCCGCCCGCGCTTCCGCAGCATGCAGGAGAAGATCGACACCGTGAACCGGGTGCTGCGCGAGCAGATCACCGGTATCCGGGTCATCCGGGCCTTCGTCAAGGACGACCACGAGCAGGCCCGGTTCGCCGGCGCCAACGAGGACCTCACCGGGGTCTCGCTCCAGGTCGGCAAGCTGATGGCCTACCTGTTCCCCAGCGTGATGCTGGTCGTGAACGTCTCCAGCGTCGCCGTGCTCTGGTTCGGCGCCCACCGGATCGACAGCGGCGACATGGAGATCGGCGCTCTCACGGCCTTCCTCTCCTACCTGCTGCAGATCCTGATGAGCGTCATGATGGCCACCTTCATGTTCATGATGGTGCCGCGCGCCGAGGTGTGCGCCGAACGGATCCAGGAGGTGCTCACCACCAGCTCCAGCGTCGTCCCGCCGTCCGAGCCCGTCACCGAGGTGCTCCGCCGCGGCCACCTCGAACTGCGCGACGTCGAGTTCCGCTACCCCGGTGCCGAGGCCTCCGTCCTGCGGGGCATCGACATCGCCGCCCGCCCGGGCGAGACCACGGCCGTCATCGGTTCCACCGGCAGCGGGAAGTCCACCCTGCTCGGCCTCGTCCCCCGGCTCTTCGACGCCACCACGGGCCAGGTCCTGCTCAACGGCGTCGACGTCCGCGAACTCGCCCCCGAGACCATCGCCGACAGTGTCGGACTGGTCCCGCAGAAGCCCTACCTGTTCTCCGGCACCGTGGCCAGCAACCTCCGCTACGGCCGGCCGGACGCCACCGACGAGGAACTCTGGAAGGCCCTGGAGATCGCCCAGGCCAAGGAGTTCGTCGAACAGCTCGCCGAAGGTCTGGACGCGCCGATCGCCCAGGGCGGCGGCAACGTCTCCGGCGGCCAGCGCCAGCGCCTGGCCATCGCCCGCACCCTGGTCCGGCGGCCCGACATCTACCTCTTCGACGACTCCTTCTCCGCGCTCGACTACGCCACCGACGCCCGGCTGCGCAAGGCCCTCGCACGCGAGACCGCCGACGCCACCGTGGTGATCGTCGCCCAGCGCGTCTCCACCATCCGCGACGCCGACCGGATCATCGTCCTCGACGAAGGCGCCGTGGTCGGCAGCGGCACCCACGGCGAACTCATGGCCGGCAACCCGACGTACCGGGAGATCGTGCTCTCCCAGCTCACCGAGCAGGAGGCGGCGTGACCACGCCCGACAAGCCCGCGCCGGACCCGAAGAAGTCGCCCGCCGGCGGCCCGGGAGGTCCCGGAGGCCCTGGTGGTCCCGGGGGCTTCGGCGGTCCCGGCGGTCCTGGTGGCGCTGGTGGCCCCGGCAGGGGCGGCCCCGGCGGGCCCCCGAAGGCCGCCGGCGACTCCCAGGCCGCCGCCGCCCGCCGCGGCCCGGCCGGCCCCGGACGCTTCATGGGCGGCCAGGGCGCCGAGAAGTCCATGGACTTCAAGGGCTCCGGCAAACGCCTGCTCAAACTGCTCCGCCCGGAGCGCGCCCTGATCGCCGGCGTCCTCGCCCTCGGCGTGCTCAGCATCGGCTGCGCCGTCATCGGCCCCAAGATCCTCGGCCACGCCACCGACCTGATCTTCGCCGGCGTCGTCAGCGGCCGCTTCCCCGCCGGGGCCTCCAAGCAGGAGGTCGTCGACGCCATGCGCGGACGCGGCGACACCGACATCTCCGACCTGCTCTCCTCGGTCGACTTCACCCCCGGCCAGGGCATGGACTTCGACGCCATCGGCAGCATCCTGCTCTGGGTCCTGGCGATCTACGTCGCGTCCTCCGTCTTCGGCGTCGTCCAGGGCCGGCTCGCCGCGCGTGCCATCCAGAGGGCCGGCTACCGGCTGCGCCAGAGCGCCGAGGCCAAGCTCGCCCGGCTGCCGCTCAGCTACTTCGACAAGCAGCCGCGCGGCGAGGTGCTCAGCCGGGTCACCAACGACATCGACAACATCAGCCAGACCATGCAGCAGACCACCGGCCAGGTGATCAACTCGCTGCTCACCGTCGTCGGCGTGCTCGCCATGATGTTCTGGATCTCCTGGCTGCTCGCGCTGATCGCACTGATCGCCGTACCGCTCTCCGTCGTCGTCGCCACCCGGGTCGGCAAGCGCGCCCAGCCGCAGTTCGTCCAGCAGTGGAGGTCCACCGGGCAGCTCAACGCCCACATCGAGGAGATGTACACCGGCCACACCCTGGTCAGGGTCTTCGGCCGGCAGAAGGAGTCCGCGGCCACCTTCCGCGAGCACAACGAGGCCCTGTACGCCGCCAGCTTCAAGGCCCAGTTCATCTCCGGCATCATCCAGCCCGCGATGATGCTCATCGGCAACCTGCAGTACGTGCTGATCGCCGTGGTCGGCGGTCTGCGGGTGGCCACCGGCGCGCTGTCCATCGGCGACGTCCAGGCGTTCATCCAGTACTCCCGGCAGTTCAGCCAGCCGCTCACCCAGGTCGCCAGCATGGCCAACCTGGTGCAGTCCGGCGTCGCCTCCGCCGAGCGCATCTTCGAACTCCTCGACTCGCCCGAGCAGACCCCCGAGCCGGCCATGCCGGAACGCCCCGACGCCCTGCGCGGCCGGGTCGTCTTCCAGGACGTCGCGTTCCGCTACGACCCGGGCAAGCCGCTCATCGAGGACCTCTCGCTCAAGGTCGAACCCGGTCAGACCGTCGCCATCGTCGGCCCGACCGGCGCCGGCAAGACCACCCTGGTCAACCTGCTGATGCGGTTCTACGAGGTGAGCTCCGGCCGGATCACCCTCGACGGGGTGGACATCGCCGCCATGTCCCGCGAGGACCTGCGCTCCGGCATCGGCATGGTCCTCCAGGACACCTGGCTGTTCGGTGGCACCATCGCCGACAACATCGCCTACGGCGCCGACGGCGCCACCCGCGAACAGGTCGTCGAGGCCGCCCGGGCCGCACACGTGGACCGCTTCGTCCGCACCCTGCCGGACGGCTACGAGACCGTCATCGACGACGACGGCGCCGGCGTCAGCACCGGCGAGAAGCAGCTGATCACCATCGCCCGGGCCTTCCTCGCCCAGCCGTCGATCCTCGTCCTCGACGAGGCGACCAGCTCGGTCGACACCCGGACCGAGGTGCTCATCCAGCGCGCCATGGCCCGGCTGCGCAGCGGCCGCACCAGCTTCGTGATCGCCCACCGGCTCTCCACCATCCGGGACGCCGACGTGATCCTGGTGATGGAGAACGGCTCGATCGTCGAGCAGGGCACGCACGACGAGCTGATCGCCGCCGACGCGGCGTACGGACGCCTCTACAAGGCGCAGTTCGCCGAAGCGGTCGCCGAGCGGGAATGACCCCGGCGGACGCCGGGCGGGAGCCCGGGGAGGACGGCCCGACGGCCGTACCGCCCCGGGCTCCCACGCGTCTGCGCGTCCGGGTGTCCGGGTGTCCGGGTGTCCGGGCTGACCCGGTGGCCGCGCGTCCGGACGGCCGGGCCGACGTTTCCCGCCCCGGTCGGGTCTTCATGATCGCGACGACCGGCGCTACGGTAGGGCCCGTGAGTGACGACCCGTCGACCGCGACCGTGCACGCCCCGGCCACCGGGCCCGACCAACCGCTGTCCGACCCCTTCGAGGTGAACCGGCGCTACCTCGGGTCGGTCGCCTACCGGCTGCTGGGCTCGTTCACCGACGCCGAGGACGTCCTCCAGGAAGCCTGGCTCCGCTGGCGCTCGGTCGACCGCTCCGCCGTCGCCGACCCCCGCGCCTTCCTCACCACGGTCGTCACCCGCCTCTGCTACGACCAGCTCGGCTCCGCCCGCGCCCGCCGGGAGGCCTACTTCGGCGAGTGGCTGCCCGAACCGGCCGTCTCGTACCAGGACGCCCCCGCCTCCCCCGCCGAGGTCGCCGAACTCGGCGAGTCCGTCTCGATGGCGCTGCTCGCCGTCATGGAACAGCTCACCCCGGCCGAGCGCGCCGCGTTCGTGCTGCACGACGTCTTCGCCGTCGGCTTCGACGAGATCGCCGCCTCGCTGGACCGCACCCCCGACGCCGCCCGCCAGCTGGCCTCCCGGGCCCGCCGCCGGGTCAAGGCCGGCAGCCGCCGGTCCACCGCCGACCCGGCCGAGCACCGGCAGGCCGTCGAGGCGTTCGCCGCCGCCACCGCCCGCGGCGACATCGAGGGCCTGCTGGCCGTCCTCGACCCCGACGTGGTCTGGCACTCCGACGGCGGCGGCATCGTCACCGCCGGCGCCCGCCCGGTGTTCGGCGCCGACAAGGTCTCCCGGCTCGTCCGCGGCCTGGCCGCCAAGTTCCTCGCACCCGGCTGGAGCTTCGGCTTCGCGCTGGTCAACGGCGAGCCCGGGGTGATCTGGTACCCGCAGCCCGGGCTGGTCGGCGGCGTGATCGCGTTCACCGTCACCGACGGCCGGATCACCGAGGCGTACACCGTCGTCAACCCGGAGAAGCTCGCCCACCTGAACGTGGCAGCCTCCTGACCTTCCCGTGACGCAGATCACGGTCACAGTCCGTCCGGCCGCGTCGTCCCCTTCTCGAACACGCGCAGAAGCGCTCCCGGCAACCCCGGGGACGCCGCGAGAGGGCGCCCCCGGGCGCCGCGAAGGAGCGGGACGACATGACCGAGAAGCAGATCGTCGTACTGGGCGCCGGCTACGCGGGTCTCACCGCAGCGACCCGGGCCGGCAAGCGCGACCGCGTGACCCTGATCGCCCCCGAGAGCCGCTTCCTGCACCGCGTGCGCCAGCACGAGACCGCCGCCGGCCACCCCGAACACCGGCCCGCCGTCGCCGAGGTCCTGCGCGGCCGCCGCGTGCGGCACCTCCCGGCCCGCGCCACCCGGCTCGACCTCACCGCCCGCAAGGTCTTCCTCGACAACGGCGACGCCGTCGCCTACGACACCCTCGTCTACGCGCTCGGCAGCCGGACCGCCTGGCACGGCGTCCCCGGCGCCGCCGACCACGCCTACGGCGTCGAGCGGGCCGGCGAGGTGGCCGAACGGCTGCGCACCGCCGAACGGCCCGGCACCCTCGCCGTGGTCGGCGGTGGCGCCACCGGCATCGAACTGGCCGCCGAACTCGCCGAGGCCCACCCCGGGTGGAAGGTCCGGATCGTCGCCGCCGGCCAGGTCGGCGGCTGGTTCTCGGCCAAGGGCCGCCGCCACGTCCACACCGTGCTCCGCGGACTCGGCGCCGAGATCCACGAGCACCACACCGTCACCGCCGTCGACCCCGAGGGCCTCACCACCACGGCCGGCCGGATCCCCGCCGACCTCGTCGTCTGGGCCGCCGCCATGGAACCGCACCCGCTCGCCGCCGAGGCCGGCCTCACCGTCGGCCCGACCGGCCGGGCCGTCGTCGACGGCCACCTGCGGTCGGTCTCGCACCCCGACGTGTACGTGATCGGCGACGCCGCCGAGGTCACCGTCCCCGGCACCGGCACCCTGCGGATGGGCTGCGCCACCGCCCAGCCGATGGGCCGCTACCTCGGCAACGTCCTCGCCGGACGCACCGACAAGCCGTTCGCGTTCCGGTACGCCGTGCAGTGCCTGAGCCTCGGACGGCGCGAGGGCATGGTCCAGCTGATCCACGGCGACGACTCGATGCGGACCTCCGTCCTCACCGGCCTCACCGGACGGCTGATCAAGGCGGCCATCGTCAACGGCGTGGTCATGTCGCTGCGCTGAACCGAACCGCACCTGAAGCGCCCCGGAACGCCCGAGGGGCCCGGGACGTCACGTCCCGGGCCCCTCGACGGCACCGTCGTTACTTCTTCTCCTTCGGCGCCTCTGCGTCCGTTGACAGCGCGGCGATGAAGGCCTCCTGCGGGACCTCCACCCGGCCGACCATCTTCATCCGCTTCTTGCCTTCCTTCTGCTTCTCCAGCAGCTTGCGCTTACGCGAGATGTCGCCGCCGTAGCACTTCGCGAGGACGTCCTTGCGGATCGCCCGGACCGTCTCGCGGGCGATCACGCGCGAGCCGATGGCGGCCTGGATCGGCACCTCGAACTGCTGGCGCGGGATCAGCTTCTGCAGCTTGCCGGCCATCATCACGCCGTAGTTGTAGGCCTTGTCCTTGTGCACGATCGCGGAGAACGCGTCCACCGCGTCACCGTGCAGCAGGATGTCGACCTTCACCAGGTCGGCCGACTGCTCGCCGATCGGCTCGTAGTCGAAGGAGCCGTAACCGCGGGTCTTGGACTTCAGGTAGTCGAAGAAGTCGAAGACGATCTCCGCGAGCGGCAGCGTGTAGCGCAGCTCGACACGGTCCTCGGAGAGGTAGTCCATGCCCTGCAGGTTGCCGCGGCGGGACTGGCACAGCTCCATGATCGCGCCGACGAACTCGTTCGGCGCCAGGATGGTCCCGCGCACGACCGGCTCGTACACCTCGGCGATCTTGCCGGTCGGGAACTCGCTCGGGTTGGTGACGGTGTGCTCCGTGCCGTCCTCCATCACCACGCGGTAGATCACGTTCGGGGCGGTGGAGATCAGGTCGAGGTTGAACTCGCGCTCCAGGCGCTCCCGGATGATCTCCAGGTGCAGCAGGCCCAGGAAGCCGCAGCGGTAGCCGAAGCCGAGCGCGACCGAGGTCTCCGGCTCGTAGACCAGCGCGGCGTCGTTCAGCCGCAGCTTGTCCAGGGCGTCGCGGAGCAGCGGGTAGTCCGAGCCGTCCAGCGGGTAGAGGCCGGAGAACACCATCGGGCGCGGGTCCTTGTAGCCGCCCAGCGCCTCGGTCGCACCCTTGTGCATCGAGGTGATCGTGTCACCGACCTTGGACTGCCGGACGTCCTTCACGCCGGTGATGATGTAGCCCACCTCACCGACGCCGAGGCCGTCCGCGACCTTCGGCTCCGGCGAGATGACGCCGATCTCCAACAGCTCGTGCGTCGCGCCGGTCGACATCATCGCGATCCGCTCACGCTTGGTGAGCTGGCCGTCGACGACACGGACGTAGGTGACCACGCCGCGGTAGGAGTCGTAGACCGAGTCGAAGATCATCGCGCGGGCGGGGGCGTTCTTCACGCCGACCGGGGCCGGGATGTTGTCGACGATGTGGTCCAGCAGCTCCTCGACGCCGAGGCCGGTCTTGGCGCTGACCTTGAGCACGTCGCCCGGGTCGCACCCGATGATGTGCGCGATCTCCGCCGCGTACTTCTCGGGCTGCGCGGCCGGCAGGTCGATCTTGTTGAGCACCGGGATGATCGTGAGGTCGTTCTCCAGCGCCAGGTACAGGTTGGCGAGGGTCTGCGCCTCGATGCCCTGGGCCGCGTCCACCACCAGGACGGTGCCCTCACAGGCCGCCAGGGAGCGGGACACCTCGTACGTGAAGTCCACGTGGCCCGGGGTGTCGATCATGTTGAGGATGTGCGTGCTGCCGGTGTTGACGCCGGTCTTCGGCGCCCACGGGAGACGGACGGCCTGCGACTTGATCGTGATGCCGCGCTCGCGCTCGATGTCCATGCGGTCGAGGTACTGGGCGCGCATCTGCCGCGGGTCGACCACACCGGTGATCTGCAGCATCCGGTCTGCGAGCGTCGACTTGCCGTGGTCGATGTGGGCGATGATGCAGAAGTTGCGGATCAGCGCCGGGTCGGTACGGCTGGGCTCTGGCACATTGCTGGGGGTCGCGGGCACCTTGGTCCGATTCTCCGTTGGTCCGGGGGCCGGGGGTGTCCGGGTCATCGCTGACCGGCTTCCCGGGCGACCGGACGGTCGTCCGATCGAGATAGTTCCTCCCATCCTCCCACTTCCCGCGAGCAGGACGCGCGCCGCCGTCCGGTTCGCCCCTGCCGGGGCGCCTCCGGGGCGCCTCCGGGGACGGTCCACGCCTCCGCCGGGCGCGTTCCACGGGCCTCTCCTGCGGACCTCGGCCGTCGACTCTCCCCCGGGCGACCGGGCCCGGGCAGGATGACGTCGCATGATCCTGGAAAGCGCACTGCTCGACGTCCTGCCCGGCCAGGAGGAGGCCTTCCTCTCCGCCTTCGCCGAGGCCCGACCGCTGATCTCCGTCCAACCCGGCTTCCGCTCACTGGAACTGCGCCGCTGCCTGGACGAGGGGCGGGGCTCACGGTTCCTGCTGCAGGTGGAGTGGGAGAGACTGGAGGACCACACCGAGGGGTTCCGCCGCTCCGCCGAGTACCAGCGGTGGCGCGAGTCGCTGCACCACCACTACCGGCCGTTCCCCGAGGTGGAGCACTACGGCGAACCGGTCCTGCGTGCCTAGACCACGCCCGGAACCGGACCGGACCGCCGTACGGACCGCCGCCCGGTTTGGGGCGGACGGTGCGCCCCTGGTAGCGTTGGCCGCTGCACCTGGCCCCGGCATGCCCTCTCAGCTGGTCCGGCGGCCGCGCGGTGCAGCCCGTTCCAACCGTTTCATTCCAGACAAGACTGAGGCTCCTTCGTGGCGAACATCAAGTCCCAGATCAAGCGCAACAAGACCAACGAGAAGGCGCGCCTGCGCAACAAGGCCGTCAAGTCCTCGCTGAAGACCGCTCTGCGCAAGGCCCGTGAGGCCGCTGCCGCCGGCGAGACCGAGAAGGCCGCCGAGCTGGCCCGCGCCGCCTCCAAGGCGCTCGACAAGGCCGTGAGCAAGGGCGTCATCCACGCCAACCAGGCCGCCAACAAGAAGTCGGCCATCACCAAGCGCGTCAACACCGCCGTCCAGGCCTGACGCCCTCGGGGCCGCATCGACGGCCCCTCCCCTCGGGACGCACCGGCCCTCTACCCGGACGCCCGAGGAGCACAGAACGACTCGCACCGCACGCGGCCTGCGTTCGCCACGCGGGTGCGGTGCACAGAGCGCCACCAGAAGTGCCGGTTCCTAGGCCCTTCCACTGCTGCCCGCCCGGTACACACCCGGGCGGGCAGTAGTCGTTTCCGGAGCCCGGTGACAGCGGTCGGGCGGGGCCGCTGCGACTCCTGTCGCGTCCTGCGGCCCGACCGATAAGGTCTGGTTCCGGCACCTTCGTCGCAGGCCCAAGGGGGGCTCACATTGGGGACACCACCGCCGCCGCCACCGCCGCCGCCACAGAGCGGGTCGGGCTTCGCCGGCTTCCCGCAGCAGCCACCGCCCTCGTCACCGCCGACGGTCCCCGCACCGGGCGGCCCTCCCGGCTTCGGTCCGCCGCCCGGGCTGCCGAGCTCGCCCGGCGCACCCACCCCGCCCGGGACCCCCACCGTGCCCGGCGGCGCAGCCGGTGCCGCGGGCGACCGGAAGGGCGGGAACCTGCGCCGGAACGCGGTCTGGGCGTTCGTCGGTGCGATCATCGCCTCGGCCGCCTGGGCCGGCGCCGTCGCCGTCGTGCCCAGCCTCGTGGACGGCGGCTCCTCGGCGCAGAGCCTCCGCGGCTACCACCCCGTCGACAAGATCTGCGAGGCGGGCAAGCTCACCGGGTTCCGACAGAAGTACAAGATGGTGGACAACTATCCGCTGGAGCACACCGGGCGCAGCGAGTCCATGGACATCATGCGGTGCTACGCCCTGGTGAAGCGGACGGTCAGCGACAGCGACACCCCGGACTACGCCACCCTCGACATCCGTGTCGAGCTGCACAAGGCCGTCGACTCCTCACCCGAGTTCGCCGCCACCCGGCACTACTTCGAGCAGCAGAAGTACGAGATCACCGACGTGCCGAACCTCGGCGAAGAGGCCTACTTCGCCTACGGGGACGAGCCGACCAGCTCCGACAAGAGTCTGCACGACATCAACTACTACCTACAGGTCCGCGACGGCGGTATGACGTACTCGTTCTACTGGACCGACAACTACCAGGTCGGCAAGAACCACACGCTGGACCGCGAGACCGTCCGGCGGACCATCCTCGACGACACCCGCGACATGCTCAAGGCCATCGGCGGCAAGTAACCGGGAGGGGCGCCGGGGCGGCGGCCGGTGTGTCCGTCCCGGAGGCCGGGGCGCCCGCGTTGGCCGAGCGGCCCGGCCGTCCCTCTCCGGCCGTCCTGGCCCCCGGGCCCCCCGGGCCCTACGAGCCCTACGAGCCCTACGAGCATCCCCCGGTGGACGTAGTCAGTACGACGGGCGGGAGCCTGCCCGGGCGGCCCTGGCCACGGCGACCACCGCCCGCTCCAGTGCGAAGGCCGGGTCGTCGGAGCCGCCCTTGACGGCGGCGTCCGCCTGCGCGATCGCGGTCAGCGCCACGGCCACGGCGTCACCGGTCCAGCCGCGCATCTGCTGCCGCACCCGGTCGACCTTCCAGGGCGGCATTCCCAGCTCGCGTGCGAGGTCCGCCGGACGCATGTTCCGTCCGGTCGTCGCCAGCCGCCCGATACTCCGCACACCTGACGCCAGCGCGTAGGTGATACCGGTCGGCGGCTGCCCCACGGCGAGCGCCCAGCGCAGCCGCTCCAGCGCCTCGGCGGCCCGACCGGTGACCGCGAGGTCCGCCACCTCGAAGCCGGTCGCCTCGGCCCGGCCGCTGTAGTAGCGGGCCACCACGGTCTCGTCGATCGTGCCCTCGACGTCCGAGGTCAGCTGGCTGCACGCGGCCGCCAGTTCACGCAGATCACTGCCGAGCGCGTCCAGCAGGGCCTGGCAGGCCTCCGGCGTCGCCGAGCGTCCGAGCGTCCGGAACTCGCCTTTGACGAACGCCAGCCGCTCGTTCGCCTTGGCCAGCTTGGCACAGGCGACCTCCCGGCCTCCTGCCTTCCGCCCCGCGTCCAACAGACCCTTGCCCTTGGCGCCACCCGCGTGGACCAAGACGATGATCACTTCTTCGGCGGGGGCCTCGATGTACGCCTTGACCTCCTTCACGGAGTCGGCGGAGAGGTCCTGCGCGGCCCTGACCACGATCACCTTGCGCTCGGCGAACAACGAGGGCGTGGTGAGCTCGGCCAGGCTGCCGGGCTGGAGGCTCCCTGGCGCGAGATCCCGCACGTCGGTGTCCGGGTCCGCCGCCTTCGCCGCGGCCACCACCTGGGCGACCGCGCGATCCAGCAGCAGCTCCTCCTGGCCGACCGCGAGGGTCAGCGGGGCGAGCAGGTCGTCGGGTGCACTCTTCCTGGCCATCGCCTACCAGCATCCCACGGGGTACGGACACCGCTGGCCCACCCGTCCGCCGCTCACGGGACAATGGCCCGGTGACCGAAGATCCCACCACCGACCAGCCCGGCGGCTTCGACCCCGGCGCCCGGCAACTGCTCGTCCTGCCCGACCGCGATGCCGCCGAGGAGGCCGCGGAGGAGCTCGGCTTCGACCACCCCGACCTCGGCGAACTCGAAATCGTCCGCGACGCTCTCGCCGGCGAGGACGACGCCGAGGACGCCCAGTGGCTGGTGGTCCTGGAGCCTCCGGACTCCGGCTGGACCCCGGACCGCCTCCGCGCCCTCGACGCCCTCGCCGCCACTCACGAGGGCTGGCGGGAGCAGGGCTGACCGCCGCTGCCCCTCGCGGACGGCCTCCACCGGTGGCCTCGCACAGGAAGTCGGCGGGTCCGACTTCCTGTGCGAGGCGATCGCGAACAACAACGTGCTCCCCGGGCTTCCCCCCCACCCCCTCCCCACCTCCTCCCTGGCCCCTGGCCCGCTCCCCTGGCCCGCAGCCCCGCTCGGGGTTGGGAGGAGGGCGGAGCTCCGGGGGATCACCCCGGCGGGGCACGCCGCCCCGGGGCCGCGTGCGGACCCTGCGCGTGGACGACGACTCCGAGGCGGGCCGGGGAGTCCCCCGTCACCGCGATGTCACCGACGCGGTCCGTCCGCAGCACCGTGGCCCCCAACGCGCGCAACCGGTCCACCGTCCGAGGCGACGGGTGGCCGTACGGATTGCCCGCACCACAGGAGATCAACGCCAGCCGAGGGCTCAACGCCGCAGTCAGGGACCAGTCCTGATGGGCCGAGCCGTGGTGGGCCACCTTCAGCACGTCCACCCGCGCACGGCCACCGGCCGCACTGAGCCGGCTCAGCAGCGCCTCCTGCGCCGGCGGCTCCAGATCGCCCAGCAGGGCCAGCCGCAACCCGCCCGCCAACGTCACCAGCACCGCGACGCTCGCGTTGTTCGCGCCTGAGGCCACCAGCGGCTCCGCTCCGTCCGGCCACAGCACCTCCCACGACACCTCCGACCCCGCCGAGCGTCGCTCCCCGCGCCCCGCCCGCATCAGCGGCACCCCGGCCGCCGCCGCCCACGCCGCCACCCTGGCGGCCTCGCCCGGCGGGTCGTCCAGCACCGTCCCCTCCAACGCCCCGACCCGTCGGCCCCGCAGCACGCCGGGCAACCCCTCGACGTGATCGGCATGGAAGTGGGTCGCCAGGATCAGCGGCACCCGGGTGATCCCGAGGTCGCGCAGGCACCGGTCGGCCGTCCGGGGATCCGGCCCGGCGTCCACCACCACGGCACTGTCCGGCGGGTCGTGGCCCTCCCCGACGACGGGCAGCACCAGCATGTCCCCCTGCCCGACGTCGCACATGACCAGCCGCCAGCCCGGGGGCGGCCAGCCGGTCGCGACCCTGGCGAGCAGGGGTGGCCGGAACAGCACGGCGAGCAGGGCCAGCAGGAGCACGCCCGTCACCACCGGCCGGAGCCTGCCGCGCGGCGCTCGCCGTCCCCCCGGGCCGGCACGGCGGGGCAGCAGCAGCGGAACCGTCCAGCAGAACGCGACCGTCCCCACGGCGAGCGTGGCCGTGCCGACGAGGCCGCCCGACCAGGACAACCGGGCCCCCGGAAGCTCGGCACCGTGCCTGGCCACCGCAGCCAGCCAGCCGGCCGGCACCGCGGCCGGTTCGGCCAGCAGCCTGGCCAGCGCCGGGGAGAGCGGATCGACCGCGAGGACAGTGAACCCGAGCAGGGTCGCCGGGGCCACCGCCAGCTCGGCCAGCAGGTTGCACGGGACACCGACCAGACTGACGTGCCCGGAGAGCAGCACCGTCACCGGCCCGCAGAGCGCCTGGGCCGCAGCCGTCGCCCCGACGGCACCCGCGAGGCGGTCCGGCCAGCCACGGGCCCGCAGGGCGTCCGCCCAGTGCGGGCCGAGAACCAGCAGTCCGGTGGTGGCGAGCACCGACAGCAGGAAGCCGAAGGAGCGAGCCAGGTACGGGTCGAGGAGGACCAGGAGCAGGGCGGTGCCCGCCAGGGCCGGCACCGCCTGGCGGGGGCGGCCGGTGGCCAGCGCCAGCAGTCCGAGCAGTCCTGTCCCCGCCGCCCTGAGCACGCTGGGTTCCGGACGGCAGATCGTGACGAAGGCCAGCGTGACAACGGCTCCGAGCAGCGCGCTGGTGCGTAGCGGGATCCCGAACAGGGCGGCCAGGCCGCGCCGTTCGGCGGTTCCGGCCCGGCCCGGCGCGCCCAGCAGTACGCCGAGCACGATCGCGAGGTTCGCTCCGCTGACGGCGACCAGGTGGGCCAGGTCGGTGCTCCGGAACGCCTCCCGGAGCTCGTCGGGCAGGCGCGAGGTGTCCCCCACCACCAGACCGGGCAGGAGCCCTCGCGCGTCCGGCGGGAGGTGGTCGGTCGCCGCGCGCAACCCGGACCGCAGGCGGCCGGCGATGCGTTGCGCGACGTTCGGCGGCGCGAGCTGTCGCGGCTCGCCGTGCACGATCAGGAGTGCCGCCGACGCGTCGTCCTGCTCCCCCGCCGGGCGGACCGTCGCCGCGACGGCCAGTTCGGTCGAGGGCAGCAGGCGCTCCCAGGTGTCCGCCCCGTCCCCTCGGACCATCACCGTGACCGGTGTGCGGGTACGGACCGTGTGCGGGCCCGGGCCGGGGAGGAGGCCGTCCGGGACGGCGACCCGGTCCACGACCGCGTCCACGGTGAGCAGACGTTGTCCGGTGCCGGATCCCCCGGTCCGTGAGGTGTGTACGTGGGGATCGCCGGTGACGGTCAGTTCGACGTCGACGTCCGTGGCGGGAAGGGCGGCGCGGGCCAGCTCGGGCAGCGGGCCCCGGTGCAGGTCGGCGGTGTGGAGGAAGGTGGCGCCCGCGGCGGCGGCCCCGGTGAGCAGCAGGGCTGCCAGTGTCACGGCGGCGGAACGGCGGCTGCCGGTGCCCGGGGGGCGGACGAGCAGGACGAGCCCGAGGAGTCCGGCCGCCCCTGCGGCCGGGAGAAGAACCGCCCCGTGACCGGGCCCCATCCCGAGGGCCGCAGCCGAGACCGCCCAGGCGGAGACGGCGGGCAGGAGCAGGCGGAAGTCGCTCGGCCGCGTCGTGGTCGGTGTCGGGCTCTTCCTCGTGACGGGGGTGAGGGCGGTGGTGGCGATGACGGCACCTCCTTCCGGGCAGGGGTGGGTACGGGAGCCGCCGGTGGGAGCGGTCCGGCCGGTCGTCAGAGGGTGAGCAGCGGTTTGATCTCCGTATAGGTCCGCTCCCCGATGCCACTCACCTGCAGGAGCTGGTCGATCGAACGGAACGCGCCGCCGTGCGAAGTGCGGAAGGCGATGATCCGCTGGGCCAGGGTCGGACCGACGCCCGGGAGGGTGTCGAGCTGTTCGAGGGTGGCACGGTTCAAACTGACGGGCTGCTTCGGCGCACTGGCCGGCGGTGGCCCGGTCGCCGCACCGGCGGCCGGCTGGAGGCCGGGTTCGCCGACGAGGATCTGCTCACCGTCCGTCAGTACGCGAGCCAGGTTGAGGTTCCTGGTGTCCGTCCCCGGCAGCGGGCCGCCGGCCGCGCGCAGGGCGTCCGCGACCCGGGAACCGCCGGGCAGGGTGTGCAGCCCCGGCGAGTGGACCCGGCCGCCGATGTCGACCACCACCGGGGCGGACGCGCCCGCGCCCGCGGCGGTGCCGCTGTCCGCAGCGCCCGCCCCGGGGCCGCCACCGGCCTCGGGACCGGCCAGGCCCGACAGCGGGGTGCCGGGCCCCACCGAGGCGACCGCCACCGTCGGCACGTCGACGGATTGCGGCCTGGCCAGCCAGAAGTGCTGGACTCCGTAGCCCACGGCGAGCAGCAGCAGGACGAGCAGTCCCGCCACCGCCCGCCGGTCGAGGGCGTGGGCCGCGCCCGCCCACGGGTACGCGCCCGCCGGTACGACGGCCGGGCTCCCGCCGGGCGGCCCGGTCGGCAGGCTGTCGGACGGGGGTTCGCCCGGCCCGACGGGCGGCACACCGGGCGGTGAAGCGGGTGCCGCGTCCGGTCGCCCGCGGGGCGGCCCGGTCCCGGCCGGTTCACCACCGGCCAGGGAGCCACCCGCAGGAAAGTCACCGATGGGAAGGTCGCCGGCGAAGAGGCCGGCGTGCAGGGGCCCGCCGCTCGGCGGCCCACC
This sequence comes from Streptomyces sp. BE303, assembly GCF_036290945.1. NCBI lineage: Bacteria > Bacillati > Actinomycetota > Actinomycetes > Kitasatosporales > Streptomycetaceae > Streptomyces > Streptomyces sp. BE303. The sequence goes on along the minus strand of NZ_JAQYWZ010000880.1, from coordinate 104,041 downwards.
GGCCGGGGAGGCTCCGGCGCGCTCCGCCGCCCGCGCCCGCGCCGCGGGCTTCTCGTACACCGACAGCTCTTCGGGCGGCTCCTCGGCGGCCGGCAGCAGTGCCGCCATCCGCAACCCTGCGGTCTCGGTGATGTGCTGAATCCGGCGGCGCCTTGTCGCGCCGATGCGCATGCTCGTCATGCGGAGCACGGTAGGAGTCGCTGCGGAGTCGCGCGGAAATTGCCGAAGCCCTGTGGAAAACCGGGGGGCTGTGGAGAGAAGATGTCACCCACAGGGGGTAGTTGACCATGTGCGCATTGACGGTACGCCGGCTCCACGGGCCCCCGAGCCTACGAAGCGTTCCGCCACCGGCCCGTTCGCAGCAACCCCCTGGCCGCGACTCACGGGAGCCGGACGGAGCCACCCGCGCCGGGCCCACCGGGCCCACCAAGGTTCACCGGAGCCCACCACGACTCACCGGGGTGAGACCACCACCGCCAGCAGCCCCGGTCCGACGTGCGCACCGATCACCGCACCGACCTCACCCACGTACAGGTCGCGCAGCCCCGGTACCCGCCCGCGCAGCCGCTCCGCGAGCGGCTCGGCCCGGTCCTCCGAGGCCAGGTGGTGGACCGCGATGTCGACCTCCTGCTCCCCCGCCCGATCGACCGCGATCTCCTCCAGCCGGGCGATCGCGCGGGACGCCGTCCGGACCTTCTCCAGGGGTTCGATCCGCCCCCCGTCCAGGTGCAGCAGCGGCTTGACCGCCAGCGCCGAACCGAGCAGCGCCCGAGCGGCGCCGATCCGGCCGCCCCGGCGCAGGTACTCCAGCGTGTCGACGTAGAAGAAACCGCTGCTCACGGCCGTCCGCCGGGTGGCGGCCTCCGCGGCCTCGTCCAGGCCACGCCCGGCCGCGATCGCCTCGGCAGCCGCGAGCACCCCGTACCCGAGCGCCATGCCGACCAGTCGGCTGTCCACCACCCGGACCGGGACGGGCGACTCCGCGGCGGCCAGCCGGGCCGCCTCCGCCGTCCCCGAGAGTTCGCCGGAGATGTGCACCGAGACGATCCCCTGCGCGCCGTTCTCGGCGGCCGACCGGTAGGCGGCCGCGAACGACTCCGGGCTGGGCCGTGAGGTGGTCACCCGGTGTCGGCCCCGCAACGCCTCGGCGACGTCCTTGGGAGAGATCTCGACCCCCTCCGCGAACACGTCGTCACCGACCGCGACGCTCAGCGGGACCACCGTGATGCTGTGCCTGTCGACCGCTTCCTGGGGCAGGTAGGCCGTGGAATCGGTGACAAGCGCGAGGTCGGCGGGCATGAGGCGGAGGTTACCCCCCGCATGGCCCGGGCGACAGCGCCCGGACGCCGTGCTCAGCCCGCCGAGGGACCGGCCGTAGGCTTCCGCAGCCGGTGCGCCAGCTTGGCCAGCGGGTCGGAGAGACCCAGCAGCTCCTCCGCGCTCGGCCGACCGCTCGTTCCGTCCGGCAGCGCGTTCCGGGCCGCCCCGTCCCGCGCGGCCTCACGCGCGGCGCCCGAACCGGCCGCCCCGCCGCTCGCCGCGCCCGAACGCGCCCCGCTGGCAGCGCCCGCAGCACCCGCACCCGCAGCACCCGCAGCACCCGCAGCAGCGTCCCAGTGGCGCAGCGCCCCCGCCTCGTTCTCGCACTCTTGGCTCAACCGGCCCAGCTCGTCGTCCGCGAACCGGTGCATCCGGTCCTGGGCGGCCCAGCGCATCGTCTCCGCGGAGTGGGTGATCCGCTCGGCCCGCTCCCGCAGCTCGGGCAGCTTCGCCGCGATCCGGCCGACGTCGGGCTCGCGCTCCAGCGTCCGCAGCTCGCCGTCCAGCTCGGCCGCGTGGGTGTCCAGCCGGGCCAGCAGCGCGAGCGACTCGGTGAGCTGGCCGTCCTGGGTGAGGCCGCCCTCCAGGACCTGCCGGGTGCCGCTCAGGGAGGTCCGCAAGCCCAGCCGGACCGCGGAGATCTGGCCCTGCGGGCCGGTCTGGGTGTAGGTCTTGGCCTTGAGCGTGACGTTCTCCACCGCACGCCGGGCTTTGGCCTCCTGGCGTTCCATCTTCTCGCCGACCGCGCGGGCCGCCTTCACCACGCCGACCACGACGAGCGCAGCCACCACGAGCCCGAACAGCAGGGCCAGTCCGACCATCACGCCGAGCACGTCCATCACGAGCCACCTTCCGCCAGCCGAACCGGCCCCCACCGGTCCCAACGCGGGCCGGACCACCGAGGGTTCCACCGTAGCCCCCGTAGTCGCCGGGGAGGAGACCGATCGGGCCCGGCGGGCCCGAGATCAGGGACAGATCCGGGATCACCCCGAGAGCACCCGGCCGCTCCGGCCGCCGTTCTGCCCATACCCGCTCTGCCCATACCCGCTCTGCCCACACCCGCTCTGCCCACACCCGCTCTGCCTGCGCGCGCCCGGCGGGGCCGGCCCCGGAACGCCGCGGGGCGGGCGCCCCCGAAGGGACACCCGCCCACAGCTCGCCGTCCGAACGTCCTCACGCCGGTCGACGTCACCCGATCGGCGTCACCCGGTCGGCGAGGTCCGCCGGCCGAGGCCGACCGGGCGTGGCCGACCGACGTCAGCCGGTGACGATGTTGACCAGCTTCGGCGCCCGTGCGATCACCTTGCGCACCTGGGCCCCGCCGATCGCCGCGACGACCGCCGGGTCGGCCAACGCCAGCGCCTCCAGCTCGGCGTCCGAGATCGAGGGCGCGACCTCCAGCCGGGCCTTGACCTTGCCCTTGACCTGCACGACGCAGGTCACCGACTCGTCGACCACGAACGCCGGGTCCGCGACCGGGTAGTCGGTGTGGGCCAGCGACTCGACGTGGCCCAGCCGGCGCCACAGCTCCTCGGCGATGTGCGGGGCCAGCGGGGCGACCATCAGCACCAGCTGGTCGGCCACCTCGCGCGGCGTCGAACCGCGCTTCACCAGGAAGTTGTTCAGCTCGATCGCCTTGGCGACGGCCGTGTTGAACCGCAGCCCGGCCATGTCGCCGCGGATGCCGTCGATGGCCTTGTGCAGCGCGCGCAGGGTCGGCTCGTCGGCCGGCTCGTCCACGACGACCAGCTCACCGGTCGTCTCGGAGACGACGTTGCGCCACAGCCGCTGCAGGAAGCGGTACGAGCCGACGACCGCGCGGGTGTCCCAGGGACGGGAGACGTCCAGCGGGCCCATCGACATCTCGTACAGGCGCAGCGTGTCCGCGCCGTACTCGTCGGCGATCTCGTCCGGGGCGACGGCGTTCTTCAGGGACTTGCCCATCTTGCCGGCCTCGCGCTTGACCGGCTCGCCCTGCCAGGAGTAAGCGCCGTCGCGCTCCTCCACCTCGGTGGCGGGCACCGGGAAGCCGCGCTCGTCACGGTAGACGTCTGCGGTGATCATGCCCTGGTTGAACAGCTTGTGGAACGGCTCGACGGACGAGACGTGGCCCAGGTCGTGCAGCACCTTGTGCCAGAAGCGGGCGTACAGCAGGTGCAGCACGGCGTGCTCGGCACCGCCGACGTACAGGTCGGCGCCGCCGCCCGGCTTCTGCTCGGTGGGGCCCAGCCAGTACCGCTCGTTGGCCGGGTCGACGACGTCGGCGCCGTTCGTCGGGTCGACGTAGCGCAGCTCGTACCAGCAGGAACCGGCCCAGTTGGGCATGGTGTTGGTCTCGCGGCGGTACTTCCTGACGCCGTCGCCCAGGTCCAGCTCGACGTTGACCCAGTCCTCGTTGCGGGACAGCGGGGTCTTCGGCGAGGAGGTGGCGTCGAAGGGGTCGTAGGTGTGCGGCGAGTAGTCGTCGACCTCGGGGACCTCGACGGGCAGCATCGACTCGGGCAGCGCGTGCATGACGCCGTCCTCGTCGTAGACGATCGGGAAGGGCTCGCCCCAGTACCGCTGGCGGCTGAACAGCCAGTCGCGCAGGCGGTAGTTGACGGTGCCCTCGCCGATGCCGCGCCCGGCCAGCCAGGCGGTGACGGCGGCCTTGGCGTCGACGACGCCCAGGCCGTTCAGCGAGATGCCGTCCTCGGTCCCGTCCGCGTGCGCCGAGTTGACGATGACGGAGTCGTAGGTGTCGAACGCGTCGTCCCAGTCGTGCGGGTCCTCGCTGCGGCCGTCGGTCGGCTCGACGACGCAGCGCATCGGCAGTTCGAAGGCCTGCGCGAAGGCGAAGTCGCGGTGGTCGTGGGCGGGGACGGCCATGATGGCGCCCGTGCCGTAGCCCATCAGCACGTAGTCGGCGATGAACACCGGTACGGGCTCGCCGCTGACCGGGTTGACGGCGTAGGAGCCCGTGAAGACGCCGGTCTTGACCTTGGCCTCGACCTGGCGCTCGACGTCGGACTTGGCGGCTGCCGCGGCGCGGTAGGCGGCGACGGCCTCGGCGGGGGTGGCGGCGGCGCCGGTCCACTCCTCCCGGGTGCCCTCCGGCCAGGACGCCGGCACGATCGCGTCGACCAGGTCGTGCTCGGGGGCCAGCACCATGTAGGTGGCGCCGAACAGGGTGTCGGGACGGGTGGTGAAGACGGTGATCTTCTCGGCGTCACCGGTCGGCGTGTCGACGGCGAAGTCGACCCGGGCGCCCTCGGAGCGTCCGATCCAGTTGCGCTGCTGCAGCTTGATGGCCTCGGGCCAGTCCAGCAGGTCCAGGTCCGAGATCAGCCGGTCCGAGTAGGCGGTGATCCGCATCATCCACTGGCGCAGGTTGGACTTGAACACCGGGAAGTTGCCGCGCTCGGAGCGGCCGTCCGCGGTGACCTCCTCGTTGGCCAGCACGGTGCCCAGGCCGGGGCACCAGTTGACCGGCACCTCCTTGGCGTAGGCCAGCCGGTACTCGCCCAGCACCTCGTCGCGCTCGGCGGCGCTCAGCGACGCCCAGGCCCGGCCGCCCGGTACCTCGCGCGAGCCGTCCTCGAAGCGGGCGATCAGCTCGGTGATCGGGCGGGCCTTGCCGGCCTGCGCGTCGTACCAGGAGTTGAAGATCTGCAGGAAGATCCACTGCGTCCAGCGGTAGTACTCCGGGTCGATCGTGGAGATCGAGCGGCGCGGGTCGTGGCCCAGGCCCAGCCGGCGCAGCTGCTGGCGCATGTTGGCGATGTTGGCTTCGGTGGAGATCCGCGGGTGGGTGCCGGTCTGCACCGCGTACTGCTCGGCGGGCAGGCCGAACGCGTCGTAGCCCAGGGTGTGCAGCACGTTGTGGCCGGTCATCCGCTGGTAGCGGGCGAAGACGTCGGTGGCGATGTAGCCCAGCGGGTGGCCGACGTGCAGGCCCGCGCCCGACGGGTAGGGGAACATGTCCATGATGAAGCTGTGCGGCTTCGCGGCGACGTCACCGGCTGCCGGGTCGGCCAGGTCACCGGCCGGGTTGGGGGCGTGGAACGTCCCCTCCTTCTCCCAGATGTCCTGCCAGCGGGACTCGATCTCCGCCGCCAGGGCGGCGCTGTACCGGAACGGCTCGGTCGCGGTCTCGGCCGCGCCGGACGCAGGGGTCGTCTCGCTCATGGTCCTTCAAGCTCCATCGATGTCAGTTGGCGAACCGGCGCGCCGGGCCGGCTGCGGCGAACGGCGCCCGGGCCGGGAAACCCGGGCGGAGACCGGGCGAACACCCGGGCGGAAAACAAAAAAGCCCCTCGCAGGAGGGGACGCCACGCCGACTCCGGCTCCGCCCGAGGGCGCGGCCGGTCCTGGTCAGCGCGGCCGGCTAAGGAGCAGGCGCACGGTTCGCATGGGCTCAGGGTACCGCAAGGGGGTCAGCCCCCTCCCGGCCGTTCCCGCCGGTGGATCCGCAGCGCCCGCGGCAGCGGCCCGGGCGGGTATTCCGGACGGACGGCCCGGGCGGTGTTCCGGGCGGTCCGTCCGGACGCCGATCGGGCCCACGTTTCGGGCGGCGGCCCGGCCGGCGGTCGGACGCCGATCGGGACAGCGCTTCAGGACTGCGGTTCGGGACTGCGCTTCAGACCGCGACGGCGGTGCCGGCGGTCTCCTCCGCACCCCCACGGGTGGTTCCGGTACGGGCGCCCGCGGCAGTACCGCCGACCGCACCACCGTCACGCGGCCCTGGCACCTCCGCCACCCCCGGAACACCTGCCGAGGCCGCAGCCGCAGCCGCCTCCGTCGCCGTCTCCGCCGGATCGGCGGTCGCCGCCGAGGACGGCACCGTCACCGCCGCCGCCCGGAACGCCGCGTCGATGTCGCGCAGCGCCCGCGCGACCCGCTCCGACTGCATCCCTGCGGCCAGCGCCCGGGCCTCGTCCGCCGTGGCGATCGCCGAAGCCGTGTCACCCGTGCGGCGCCGGGAGTCGGCCAGCCTGACCATGAGGAGGGCCCGGGCCCGCGCCCGGTCGGGCCCGAGGCCCGCCACCGCCTCGGCCAGCAGGGCCTGGGCACGCCGGTGGTCGCCCAGGAAGAGGTACCCCTCCCCCACCATGCCCGCCAGATCGGCCCGCACCTCATCCGGGCCGGCCCCGTCACCTCCGCCGTGCCCGTCCGCCTCGGCGCCCCCGGCGACCGCCCGTCCCGCACCGGCGGCGGTGCCCACCCCGACCGCGCCCAGCTCCGTGAAGGCCCGCTCCGCGGCCTCGGCCAGGGCGTCCCCGTGGCCCCGCCGTCCGTACGCGCGCGCGATCCGTCCGAACTGGAGCGCCCGGTCGGCCGGACCGAGCGCGTCCCCGGCCGCCGCCACCGCCTCCGCCAGCACGGTGACCACGTCCGGCCCGCGTCCGCCCGCCCCCTGGGTGGCCAGCACCACCAGGCCGCCCACCACCGCCACCCCCTGTCCGTGCTCGCCGCTCACGTGCGCAGCCCGCAGCGCGGCCGCGAACGCCCGCTGGGCGGCGGCCTCGTGGCCGAGGTCGTAGGCCGCCCAGCCGGCCAGCCCGGCCAGTCGGCTGGCCGCGCCGTACAGGGCCCGGCCGAGCGGTTCGTCGTAGGCGCCGAGCTCCAACAGCTTGGCGACCATGGCCAGTTCGGCACGCGCCGGTCCGAGGACGAGTCCGCCGCCGCAGGAGCGTTCCAACCGGAGCTTGCTGCGGTACCCGAGGTCGAGTTCACCGACCAGGCCGGGAGCGATGCGCAGCACGCCGTCACCGCCGGCGACGGGCGGCGGCGGGGTGGTCAGCCGGCGGGCCGCCTCGGCGAGGTCCGAGTCGCGGAAGAGGTCGGCCAGGCGGACCGGTCCGGCATCGGTGGCCGCCTCGCGCAGCGCGGTCTGCGCGGTGTCGGCCGTCCACGGGTCGGTGAGCAGCCGCGGGGAGAGGATCTTGGCGCCCCGGTGGCCGCCCATCCGGCCCCAGAGCTGCTCGTAGGTGACGGCGATACCGAGGGTGCGGCTGAGTACCTCACAGACGGCCTGGTCGTGCGGACTGCGCGGGACCATGCCGCGGTCGCGCCACTTGTAGGGGGCGGTGGAGCTGATCGCCAGCCGCGCCGGCAGCGCGAGGTTGACCTCGCGGGCCAGCCGCTCCGGGTTCCAGCCGAGCTGGTGCAGTATCCGGGCGAGTTCCTCGTTGCGCCTGCGCTCCAGATCCGCCATGGCTCCGACGGTAGCGGTCCGCCGGGGCCGCACGCCCCGGCGTTGCGAAAAGCCGCGGTCGCCCCGCGCCGGCCCCATCCGGCGACCCCGACCCCGGAGAACGCCGAAGGCCGCCTCCCGATCCGGGAGGCGGCCTTCGACTTCTGTGGAGCTACGGGGAATTGAACCCCGGACCTCTTGCATGCCATGCAAGCGCTCTACCAACTGAGCTACAGCCCCTTGACTTGCAGTGTCACCGGGGGTTTCGTTCCGTTTCCCTCGGCGACATCGCCTACTTTACACGGTCGGAGGGGTGCTCCACGAATCCGTTCTCCGGGCTCACCGCGCAGGCCCGCCGCACGGGTCCACGGCGCAGGGCAACCGCGCCGGCCCACCGCGCGGCCGGCCCGTGCGGTGAGCGCGCGGTGGGCGCGCGACCGGGCGCGCTACTCGGCCGACGCCCGCCGGACCCGCACCGCGAAGAAGGCCGCGAGCGCCGCTCCCACGCCGGCCACGACCGTGGTGACGAGTAGGGCGTACCCGGAGTCCCGGGCGGGTGCCGGCACGTCGACCGAGCCGAGGAACACCGAGCCGAGCAGCGCCACCCCGGCGACCTGGCCGAGCTGGATGGTCGTGACCATCACCCCGCTGGCATCCGCCGCGTCCGCCGAGGCGACCCGGCCGAGCGCCCGGGCGAACAGCGGCGCGTAGGAACAGCCCGCGACCAGCCCCAGCACGGCGGTCAGCAGCAGCGCGCCCGCACCGACCCCGGTACCACCGCCCAGCATCAGACCGAGCAGCACGTAGCCGGGGGCGAGGAGCGCGGTGCCGAGGACCGGCAGGGCGCCGTGCAGCCGACGGGGCAGCCGCTGCCAGTGCAGGCTCGCGACGCCGAAGCCGACCGCGATCGGCGCCGAGCAGAGTCCGGCGTGCAGCGCGCTGTAGTGGAGTCCGGTCTGCTGGTGCAGGGCGAAGGCGAACATGAAGCCCGCAAAGGCCGCCATGATCATGAACAGGGCGCCGGCCGCCGGAAGCAGACCGGCCGCTCCGAGGACCCGGCCGGAGATGAGCGGCTGCCCGCCGCGCCGCGCGATCCGCCGTTCGACCACCACGAACACGACGACCAGGGCGGTGCCGGCGCCGAGCATCGCCCAGCCCCAGGCGGGCCAGCCCAGTTCGTGGCCGAGCACCAGCGGCACCACCAGCAGGCCGAGGGCTGCGGCCAGCACGACCAGGCCGGGGACGTCGAAGCCGCGGTCGCGGTCCCCGGGCAGGTCGGGCAGCAGCCGGGCACCGGCCGCGAGGAGCAGCAGCCCGATCGGCACGTTGACCAGGAACACGGGGCGCCAGCCCGAACCGAACAGATCGGCGTTGACGAGGATCCCGCCGAGCACCTGACCGGCCGCCACGCCCCCGGCCAGCACGGCCGCGTAGAGCCCGAGCGCCCTGGTCCGGGCCGGTCCGGTGAAGGTCCGCTGCACCAGGCTCATCACCTGGGGCACCATCAGGGCCGCGCCGGCGCCCTGGAGCAGCCGGAACGCGATCAGCCAGCCGGTGGAGGGGGCGAGCCCGCAGGCCAGCGAGGCGGCGGTGAAGAGGGCCAGGCCGTGCTGGAAGAGCCGGCTGTAGCCGTACCGGGCGCCCAGCCGGGCGCCGGTGATCAGGAGGACCGCGTAGGCGACGGTGTAACCGGCCACGACGAACTGGAGGGCGGCGCCGGAGGCGCCCAGGTCGGTGCGGATGGTCGGCACCGCGACGTTGACGACGGCGGTGTCGAGGACGGCCGTGAACTGGCCGCAGAGCACGAGCGCGAGGAGCAGCCCGGGCCGGGTGCCCGGCGCTGCGGCGGGTGGGGCGCCGAGCGGGTCGGCGGGTGGGGCGGCGCCGGACGGGCCGCGCCGGGTCTGGAGATCCGTCATGGACCGAGCGTCACCGAGCGCCGGTACCGGTGGTTAGAGCCTGCTGATCCTGGTACTGGCAGCACCCTGTCCGGCCCGGGCGGGCTGCGGCACGATGGCGGGTATGACCGTCCTGGACGACCGCGGCGCCGCCGGGCTCACGACCGAACGCCCCACCACTCCTCCCGCCTCCACCGCCGGCGGCGCCGCGCCCGGCCGCCGGGGCCGCCGCCGGTCCGAGCTCGCCCGGTACCTGCGGGCCTGCCGGGCCCGGGTGGCCCCCGAGGAGGTCGGCCTGCCGCCTGGGCTGCGCCGCCGCACGCCGGGGCTGCGCCGGGAGGAGGTCGCACAGCTCGCCGGCGTCGGGGTGACCTGGTACACGTGGCTGGAGCAGGGGCGTCCGATCAACGCCAGCGAGCAGGTGGTGACCGCGGTGGCGCGGGCACTGCGGCTGGACGCGACCGAGCGCGAGCACCTGCTCCGGCTGGCCGAGGTAGCGGTGCGTCCGCCGGCGCAACCGGAGCCGCCCGTCCTGGACCCGTCGACCCAGGTGATCCTGGACCCGCTGGTGCCGCTCCCCGCCGCCGTCTCCAACACCCGGTTCGACGTGCTGGCCTGGAACGGACCGTACGAGGCGCTGTTCGCGGCGAGCCGGGCACGGACGGACGAGGGCTGGTTCAACAGCCTCTGGTGCACGGTGACCAGCCCCACGTGCTGCAACCCCTTCCTGAACCGGGAGGAGGCGCTGCCGCAGATGGTCGCGGTGCTGCGCAACGCGTACGGCAAGCATGTCGGCGAGCCGGTCTGGGAGAACCACGTGCGGGCGCTGGCCGCGGTGAGCGAGGACTTCCGGGAGCTGTGGGCCCGGCAGGAGGTGGCGCCGCAGCGGACGTCGTTGAAGGTCTTCCGGCACCCGGACGTGGGGGTGCTGCGGCTGAACGCGACCTACCTGACGATCCCGGGGGTGCCCGAGACGTTCGTGGTGGTCTACACGCCGGACGGGCCGGCGGACCGCGAACGGATCGAGCGGCTGGCCACCCTGCCGCCCGGCGGCTGGGCCAACCCGTGCGACCACTCCGACACCTGTCCCGACCGCTCCGGCGGAACGAGCTGAGCGAGCCGAGCGACCGACCCGACCCACCCGACCGCCACGACCGCCACGACCGGCGACCGGCGACCGGCGGCCGGCGACCGGCGACCGGCGACCGGACAGGGCACACGCGGCGAGCGCCCCCGGCCGCAGCGCACGGCGAGAAGGCCGCCACCCGGTGGGTGGCGGCCTTCTCGTCGTCTGTGGAGCTACGGGGAATTGAACCCCGGACCTCTTGCATGCCATGCAAGCGCTCTACCAACTGAGCTACAGCCCCGCGACACGCACGGCCCTCGCGGACCGCAGGTGCGGAGTGGAGCTACGGGGAATTGAACCCCGGACCTCTTGCATGCCATGCAAGCGCTCTACCAACTGAGCTACAGCCCCGCACTCACCGGATTTCCCGCTTCCCTCACCGGGTTGCGTTTCCTCCGTGCGAACGAGGAAGACTCTAACCGGTCAGGCCCGGAACTGCGAAATCCGCTCCCCGTAGACCACTCCACGCCCCCTCCGCGCACCGCTCAGGTGTCGTCGCCGATCACCGGCTCCGGCAGCGTGCCGGCGTTGTGCTCCAGCAGTCGCCATCCGCGCGCGCCCCGGCCCAGCACGGACCAGCAGCAGTTGGACAGCCCGCCGAAGCACTCCCAGAGTTCCGGCTCCAGGCCGAGCATCCGCCCCAGCATGGTGCGGATGGTGCCGCCGTGGCTGACGACGACCAGGGTGCCGTTCTCGGGCAGCTTGTCGGCCGCGTCGAGCACCACCGGCACCGAGCGGTCGGCGACCTCCGTGGAGAGTTCACCGCCGCCGCGCCGGACCGGCTCGCCCTGCGCCCAGGCCGCGTACTCCTCCGGGAACCGGGCGCGGATCTCGGCGTTGGTGAGGCCCTGCCAGGAGCCCGCGTAGGTCTCCTGCAGCCCCTCGTGGTGCTGCACGTCGAGGCCGGTGACCTTGGCCAGCTCCTCGGCGGTGCGCCGGGCCCGCTTGAGGTCGGAGGAGATCAGCAGGTCGGGGCGGAGGCCGGCGAGCAGCCGGGCGGCCCGCTGCGCCTGCAGCACGCCCTGCCCGGTCAGCTCGATGTCCGTGGTGCCCTGGAACCTCGACTCGAGGTTCCAGGACGTCTGGCCGTGCCGCCAGAAGACGATGCGCGGGCCCCGCGCGTCCCGGCTCAGCTGTAGTCCTCGGCGCCGAAGTCGTCCGCGGGCGCCTGCTCGGCCGGGGTGACGGCGTTGCCGACCGCGTCGGTGTGGGCGTCGGGACGGTTGCGGGAGGCCAGGGCGTCCTCCGGCAGGGGCAGCTCGGGGCAGTCCTTCCAGAGCCGGTCGAGCGAGTAGAAGGAACGCTCCTCGGAGTGCTGGACGTGCACCACGATGTCCAGGTAGTCGAGCAGGATCCAGCGGCCGTCGCGCTCGCCCTCCCGGCGGACCGGCTTGATGTCCAGCTTCTCGCGCAGCTGGTCCTCGATCTCCTCGGCGATGGAACGGACCTGGCGGTCGTTGTTGGCCGAGGCGATCAGGAAGGCGTCGGTGATCGACAGCACCTCGCTGACGTCGAACGCGATGATGTTGTGGGCCAGCTTGTCGGCCGCCGCCTGGGCGGCGACGTTGATGAGTTCCTGGCTGTGGTCAGTGACGGTCACGGTGTTCTTCCGGCTCGGAGGCTTGGGGCGCCCCGGAGCGCGGGGCGCCGGGATCGCCTTCCAGGATCTCACGCCGCCCCGGCGGCCCCGGAACCGTTTTCCGGAGCCGCCCGACGCGAGCCGGGTGCCTACTGCGTCTTCGGCGGGGCGTAGTCCTTGCCGAGAACGACCAGCAGGTCCGCGTTCTGCGCCTCGGCGACCTTCTTCACGGCCGTCTCCGGCAGGCCGAGGCTGGTCGCCAGCGACTTCGCGGCGGCCTGCCGGGCGTCGTCGGTGTAGCGGATCTCACTGGCCGGCTGCGGCGCGGTCCTGGCCCCGCCGGGGACGAAGGTGAGGCCGGCGTTGACCACCTGGACCTGTGCGGCGGCGGCCGCCTGGTCGTTCCCGGTGGCGTCCTGGACGGAGACGCGGGCCGGCGCGTCGGCGGAGGTGGCCGCCTTGACGGTGCCGCCCAGCACGTCCTTGACCTGCTTGCCGGCGGTGGCCTCGTCCAGCGTGCCGTCCGGCTTCACGGTCAGTGCGGTGGCGCCGAACTGACCGTTCCTGGCCAGCTGGGCGAGCTGCGTGAGCACACCGGCCAGGGCGTCCTCGGGCAGCGAGGGGTCGAGCACCGCGTTCATCCGGTGGACGTCGTCCTTGGCGTCCTTGAACTCGACGGGCATGGTGCGCACCACCGCGTCCATCACCTGGCCGAACCGGGCCAGCTGGGCGTCACGGCTCTCGCCCTGGTTCTGCAGGGTGGCGTAGGCGACGGCCGCCTTCCCGTTCAGCAGGGTGTTCTTCCCGGCGGCGGAAAGCACCTTGCCGTCCGGCCTGCCGCCCTCGCGGGTCTCCGCGTCGGTGTCCACCCGGACACCGCCGAGCTGGGCGACCAGCAGTTCCAGGTACGGGGTGTCCAGCCGCCAGGTGCCGGCGACGGGGGCGCCGAGCACGGTGGCCAGGCCGTCGCGGGTTCCGGAGGCGCCGAGGCTGTCCATGGCCTGGCCGACGGTGGTGATCGGCGGGTCGCCCGGGCCGGGCAGCCGCAGGGTGTCCGGGAGCAGCAGGACGGTGCCCTTCTTGCCCGCGGCGTCGTTGACGAGCAGCGCGCTCGACACCTTGCCCTGCAGGTCGCGCAGGTGGACCACGTTGACCTGGCGCGGTCCGGCGGCGACGGCCGCGCTCTCCTTGTCACCGGTGAACCAGAGGTAGCCGCCGACGCCCGCGCCGACGAGCGCCAGCGCCGCGCCGGCGCCGACCAGCCGGTTGCGCAGCTTGCGGCGGCGTTCCGCGCGAACCTCGCTGCGGGACTCGGCGAACTTCAGCCAGTCGATGACGTCCTCGGAGTCCTCCCCCTCCTCGTCGTCGACGAAGGTGAACTCGCCCGTCGGGTAGTCGCCCTTGGGGGCCTTGCCCTTGGCGGCGCGGCTGCCGCCGACCTGCTCGGACGGCGGTTCGGGCCGGGCGGGGGCCGGCTCGGCGGCGGTCGGCCGGGGCAGCCGGGGGCGCGGCGTCACCGGGGCGGGCGCGGGCACGGCGGCGGGCGCCTCGGGCGCGGTCTGCTCCGGCTCGGCCACCACCGGCATCTGCGCGGTCGCGTACGGCTGCTGGGCCTGCTGCTGGTACGGGTCGTAGACCTGCTGCTGCTGGTACGGGTCCTGGTAGCCGTAGCCGCCCTGCTGCGGGTACGCCTGCGGCGCGGGCTGCACCGGCTGCCCGTACTGGTCGTACTGCTGCTGCTCACGCTGCTCGTACGGCTCGTACGCCGGCTCCTGCTGCTGCCCGCCGTAGCCGCCCTGCTGCGGGTAGCCCTGCTGGTACTGCTGCGGGTACTGCCCGGTGGACCAGTCGTCCTGCTGCGGGTACGCCTGCTGCGCGGGCTGCACCGGCCGGCCGTACTGGTCGTACTGCTGCTCGGACTGCTCGTACAGCGGCTCCTGCTGCTGGTAGGCCTGCTGGTACTGCTGCTGGTACTGCCCGGCGGGCCAGTCGTCCGGCTGCCCCGGCTGCCCCTGCGGTCCCCTGCGATCGCTCATCCGTCGGCCCCTCCGGGATCAGGTCCGGTGCGGCGCGTAGAGCGCACGCTTGTCGATGTAGCGGACCACGCCGTCCGGGACGAGGTACCAGACCGGTTCGCCCTTGGCGACCCGGTTGCGGCAGTCCGTGGAAGAGATGGCCAGCGCCGGGACCTCCACCAGGGAGACCCCGCCCACCGGCAGCCCGGCGTCCGTCAGAGTGTGCCCCGGCCGGGTGCAACCGATGAAGTGGGCGAGCGAGAAGAGCTCGTCGGAGTCCCGCCAGGAGAGGATCTGGGCGAGCGCGTCGGCGCCGGTGATGAAGAACAGGTCGGCGTCGGGGTGCAGCGCCCGCAGGTCGCGCAGGGTGTCGACGGTGTAGGTCGGTCCCTTGCGGTCGATGTCGATCCGGCTGACCGAGAACTGCGGGTTCTCCGCGGTGGCGATGACCGTCATCAGGTAGCGGTCCTCGGCGGGCGTGACGTGGCGGTCGCTCTTCTGCCAGGGCTGTCCGGTCGGGACGAAGATCACCTCGTCCAGGTGGAACGCGCTGGCGACCTCACTGGCGGCGACGAGGTGTCCGTGGTGGATCGGGTCGAAGGTGCCGCCCATCACACCGAGGCGCCTCTTCACCGGCGCCGATCCGCCGGAATTCCCGGTCTGCTCTCCCATGGCGCCACACCTTACGCGACGCCCGTTACGGTGCGGGAACGCCTGGGGGCCGGGCCCTCCGGGCACACGTACGGGAGCGGCCGGCTACTCCGCCGGACGCTCCCCCGGGCCGTCGGCCGCCGGGTCGAGCGCCCGGCGGTCCTGCCTGCGGGCCTAGCGGTCCTTGTTGAAGCGGGTGGTCACGAAGAGCAGCAGCAGGAGGACGAACAGGGCGGCGCCACCCGTCAGGTACGGGTTGAGGCTGTCGTGGTTGCCCCCCTCGCCCTCGTTCGCGAGAAGGTTCAGGACGGGGAGTGCGGCGGCAGTGCTCATGGTCGGCGGACCTTCTCGGCTCGGTGACGGGCAGGAGGTGTCGTCGGGCCGGTGAGGGCCCGTCCGTCATCGTACGGGGGGTTACACGGCAACCGCTCGGCGGCCCACCGCGTCTGAACCGCCGTGAGCCCGCGCCCGCGGACGTCCCCGCGCCGATGCACGGCCGACCGCCGGTCCGCGGCAGGTCAGTTGTTGCGGCCGGCCCGGAGCAGGAGCCAGGCGAGCAGGCCGACCCCGACGAACGAGGCCACCACGATGATCCGCAGGAAGATCCCGGGACCGTTCTCCGAGGAGATCGGGGCGGCCAGGCTGACAAGGGCTTCGGTGGACATCTGCGGGCTCCTCGGACTGCTCGGTGCCGCGGCCAGGTCTGGCTCGGCTCTCCCGGGCATTCAGGGTAAACCGGCCTCACACCGGCGCCGCCCACCGCCCCCTCGGCCCCGGAAACGCGTCGCCGGGCACGCACCCGGGCCACGCCCAGGGCCCGCCACGGGCGCCCGCCCGGGCGCACGTAGGGTGACGGCGGGGACGAGTACGCAACCGCGGACGTTGCAGAGACAGTCGTTGTAGGCGAAGAGCAGCGGGGGCCGGCCAGCGGCCGGGGCCGCCGTCGACCAGGAGGTACTCACACATGACCGACACGACCGCGAAGACCCCGAGCCGTCGCCGCCAGCGGTTCCCGGAGATCTCCACCCGGGCCTGGGAGCATCCGGCGGACCGCTCGGCGCTGGTCGCGCTGCGCAAGCTGACCGGCTTCGACGACGTGCTGAGGAAGCTCGCCGGTCTGGTCTCCGAGCGCTCGATCCGCCTGATGTTCCTGGCCACCGCCGTGAAGACCTCGGAGCGCCAGTTCCCCGAGCTGCACGCCATGGTCCGCGACGCCGCCTACGTGCTCGACCTGGACAAGGTCCCGGACCTGTACGTCACCCAGGACCCGGCGGTCAACGCGTTCTGCATCGGCATCGACACGCCGATCATCGTGGTCACCAGCGGCCTGGTGGAGCTGCTGGACGAGGAGGAGCTGCGCTCGGTGATCGGCCACGAGGTCGGTCACGCGATGTCCGGCCACGCGGTGTACAGGACGATGCTGCTGATCCTCACCAACATCGCCGCCCGGATCGCCTGGGTGCCGCTGGGCAACCTGGCGATCATGGCGATCATCACCGCGCTCAAGGAGTGGTTCCGCAAGGCCGAGCTCTCCAGCGACCGGGCCGGCCTGCTGGCCGGACAGGACCTCCAGGCGTCCATGCGGGCCCTGATGAAGCTGGCCGGCGGCCACAACCTGGCCGAGATGAACGTCGACGCCTTCCTGGAGCAGGCCGAGGAGTACGAGAAGGCCGGGGACCTGCGCGACGGCGTGCTCAAGCTGCTCCAGGTGCTGCCGCAGAGCCACCCGTTCGCGGTGGTCCGGGTCGCGCAGCTGAAGAAGTGGGCGGAGGGCGACGAGTACCGCTCGATCCTGGCCGGCGCCTACCCGCGCCGCACCGACGACTCCGAGACCTCGGTCGGCGACCAGTGGAAGGCCGCCGCCGACCACTACACGACCACGGTGAAGGAGAGCAAGGACCCGCTGATGGGCCTGATCCGCGACGTGGCGGGCGGTGCGGCCACCGTCGGCGGCAAGCTGCGCGACACCTTCACCGGCGCCACCCGCAACGGCAACGGAAACGGCGCCAACGGGAACGGGAACGGCAGCAACGGCGACGGTTCCCGCGACGGCAGCTGACCCGCTCCCCCGCACACCAGGACGGCCCTCGGCACCCGCCGGGGGCCGTCCCGCTGCCCCGGCCCGACGGCTCCCGCCTCAGCTCCCGGCGAGCACCCCGCACATCTGCCACGCCGGCCGGGCGTGGTTGCCCGGGTCGACGGGCGGCGGCACCGTGGACGGCGAGGCCGGTGGCGGCGTGGGCGGCGCGGCGGCGTCCGCGGTCGCCAGCACCGGCTGGACGGCGCCGGCCAGCGAGCCGTCGCACGGCGCGGGCCCGGCCTGCAGCACCGAGTCCACCAGCCGCAGCCGCGCCGACGCCAGGTCGGTCCGGTCGAACTCGAAGCTCAGCTGTCGCCGCACGGTCTCCAGGGTGACCGGCGCGCCGCTCGGCGCACCGGCCGCCTTCAGCGCGTAGACGAAGGTGTGGTCGGTGGCGATCTCCAGGGTCCCGTTGTCCGCCTCGTCGATCCGCATCGCGCCCGCGACCTTCACCGTGTCGGCGGCCAGCGCGACCTGCGCCGGGTCGAACCGGACCAGCCAGCCGGTCAGCGCGTGGTGCCGGTCGTCGGTCGGCTGGACCACGCTGGCGTCGAACTGCGCCTGCTCGCCCGGCGTCACGAAGGCCCGGACGTCGGCGGTCGCGCCCTGCACCAGCGTGGCGGGCGCGAGCGAGGAGGCGACCAGGTAGCGCTGGACGGTGTCGAGCGCCTTGGTCACCTCGATCCGGGAGAAGTGCCCGGTCGCGGCCCCGGCCGGCGTCCCGAGCCCGACCGCGCCGTCGCCGTAGCCTGGCGGCAGTCCGGCGAACGGGTCGGCCGGGTCGGCGACCGCCCGGACCGCCGAGGCCGGACTCAACGCCACCAGGCTGACGGTCAGTTGACTTCCCTCGGGCCGGGCCGCGGGGCGCGTCGGCGAGCTCACTCCGAAGTAGACGGCGGCGCCGAAGGCCAGCAGGATCACCAGCAGCAGGGCGAGCGCCTGGCGGGGCACGGTGCCCAGCGGCCCGAGGCGGACCTTGGGCCGGGTGGCCCTGCCGTACGCGCCGGCCAGCCGTTCCCGCGCCGACAGCTCCTGGATCCGGGCAGCGCGGACGAACGACTCGTCGAAGACCACGGACCGGTATTCGTCGTCGTTTCCGGAACCACCGTCGGGCGCACCCTCCGGAGGCTCACGCGGGTCACCCATGACACCAGGGTAAGGCGCACCCTCGCCCCGCCACGAGGCCTCTGACACAGAACACCGGAAGCTCTCCGTGACCGGTGGCAGCCGCCCCGGGGCGCAACGGGCCGCCGTCCCGCCGGTCGGCGGCTCAGCCCGCCGGGGCCGTGACCACCAGCGACGGCTCAGCCGGGGGCGGCGCCGGGTCGTTCCCCGGGCTGCTGTTCCCGGACTCGGGCCGCCTGGGCGCGCCCCCGGGGCCGCCCACACCCTGGTAGACGGCGGCGACCGCCATGGCGATCAGGCCCACGCCCATGATCACGGCGAGCACCCAGGCCACCGGCCGGTGCCAGCGCTGCTGGGCGACGTAACGGCCGCGCCGAGCGCCGAGCGGGTCGAAGCCGACCCGGCCCCAGCGGCGCGCACGCCGCTGGGTGGACCGGCCCGGGCCGGTCCACGGATCGGGATAGCGGTGATCGTCGTCGAGTCCGCCCGGGTACGGGCGGAGCTCCAGCGGCACCCCGTCACCGACCGGGGCTTCGTAGCCCCAGGCCGGACCGGCCGCGTCCGGCTCGAACCGGGCCTCGGCAGCGGCGAGCTGCCGCTCCTTGGCCGTCGGCTCGTGCACGGCGGCGGACCGCACGAAGGCCTCATCGAAGACCACGGTGGCGAACTCGTCGTCCGCACCACCGTGGTCGGCGCCGTCGGGGTACGGCAAGCCCCCCACATCCTCAGCCACGGATTCAGCGTATTACCGGGAGGGCGATTTGTCTGTGGCTCCTCGCAGTTGGTCCATCACCCGTGTGACGCGGGCCTGCCCGGACCGGCCCCCGGGCGCTGCCTGTCTCCGGCCCGGGCCCCGGGCCGGAGACCGCTCCGGACGCCGGTCAGACGGCGTCGGCCGTGCCCCCCACGGTCTGCGTCGCCTCGCCCCGCACATGCCCGTCACCAGTGACGATGTACTTGGTGCTGGTCAGCTCGGGAAGCCCCATCGGGCCGCGGGCGTGCAGCTTCTGGGTGGAGATCCCGATCTCGGCCCCGAAGCCGAACTCGCCGCCGTCGGTGAACCGGGTGGAGGCGTTGACGGCCACCGTGGTCGAGTCGACCAGCTGGGTGAAACGGCGGGCGGCGGCCTGCGAGGTGGTGACGATCGCCTCGGTGTGGCCGGAGGACCAGCGGCGGATGTGCGCGACGGCGGCGTCCAGCGAGGGCACCACGGCCGCGGCCAGGTCGTAGGAGAGGTACTCGGTCTCCCAGTCCTCGTCGGTGGCGGGCAGCACCGTGGCGGCCGTGCCCTCGGCGGCCTTGAGGACCGCGTCGTCACCGTGCACGGTGACCCCGGCCTCGGCGAGCGCGGCGAGGGCGAGCGGCAGGAAGGCGTCGGCGACGTCCTGGTGGACCAGCAGGGTCTCCGCCGAGTTGCAGACGCTGACGCGCTGTGCCTTGGAGTTGAGCAGGATGCCGACGGCCATGGCGAGGTCCGTCTGCGCGTCCACGTAGACGTGGCAGTTGCCGGTCCCGGTCTCGATCACCGGAACGGTCGAACCCTCGACGACGGCGCGGATCAGCGAGGCACCGCCGCGCGGGATCAGCACGTCGACCAGGCCGCGGGCCCGCATCAGCTCCTGGACGGAGTCCCGGCTCTCGCCCGGCACCAGCTGGACGGCGTCGGCGGGCAGCCCCGCCCCGGCGACGGCGTCGCGCAGGACGGCGACCAGTGCGCTGTTGGAACGGTAGGCGGAGGCCGAGCCGCGCAGCAGCACCGCGTTGCCGGACTTCAGGCAGAGCGCGGCGGCGTCCGCGGTGACGTTCGGCCGGGCCTCGTAGATGATGCCGACCACGCCGAGCGGCACCCGGACCTGGCGCACGTCCAGACCGTTGGGCAGGGTGTAGCCGCGGATCACCTCGCCGACCGGGTCGGGCAGACCGGCCACGTCGCGGACGTCGGAGGCGATCGCGGCGATCCGCTCCTCGGTGAGGGTCAGCCGGTCGATCACCGACTCGGGGGTGCCGGCCGCGCGGGCGCGGGCGACGTCCTCGGCGTTGGCGGCGGTGATCTCGGCCGCGCGGGCCACCAGGGCGTCCGCGACGGCCTGCAGCGCGGAGTCCTTCGCCCCGCGCGGCAGCGGGGCGAGCGCGGCGGCCGCCTCCCGGGCACGGCGCGCTACGGCGAGGACGGGGCTGTCGGCGGTGGCGAGATCGCTGGTCATGCGCCAAGGGTAGCGACTGCCCCGACCCCGCCCGCCGGGTATTTCGCCCGGTGAGACACCCCCGGCCCGACCCGGCCCCCGGGGGTGTCCCGCCGGGGGCGGTCAGTAGGGGTGGACTCCGCCCAGGTGCGGCTGCGCGCCGCCGAACCCCTCGGCGACCCGCTTGTGGTAGGTCGCCCGGTCCACCACCTCCAGGCCGACGATCTCCCACGGCGGCAGGCCGGCGGTCACCTTGTGCTCGCCCCAGAGCCGCAGCGCGATCGCGGCCGCGTCGTGCAGGTCCCGGGCCTGCTCCCAGTACCGGATCTCCGCGTGGTCGGCGGCGTAGCGGGCGGTCAGGAAGAACGAGTGGTCGTGCGCCAGCCGCTCCAGCCCGGCCCGCAGCGCGGTGAGCGGGGTGACCTGCCCGGCGACGCTCAGCACCACGTGCCAGAGCCGGGCCTGCTCGGGCACGACGGGCGGCTCGGTCTCGTCACGCCGGTCCGGCCGGAGCGGGCGCACCGTGCCCGGCCCCTGGGACGGCGGACCGGACGAACCCGCGGGAGCGTCGCCCCCGCCGCCGTCGATGCTGGTCAGCCGCCGGCCTGCCGTCCCTCCGGTCAGCGCTGCCTCGCGCCTGCTTTCCACCGGCGGCCTCCTGTTCGGCGATGTCGTGTCGTCGTGCCCGCCGGCCCCGGCCCGACGCGTACGGCTGCGCCCCTCCTCGCCCGCGGCCGGACGTGCTCCCCGTGCGGAGCCGCCCGCCTTCCGCCGGCCGGCCCACGGCCGGTCAGCCGCGCAGGACGACCAGGTCGTCGCGGTGGACGACCTCCCGCTCGTAGGCGGCGCCGAACTCCTGGGCCAGGTCTCGGGTGGACCGGCCGAGCAGGCGGGGCAACTCCCTCGCATCAAAGTTGACCAGTCCGCGCGCCACGATGTGGCCGTTTTCGGCAAGAAGGTCCACCGGATCGCCCGCGGCGAACTCGCCGTCCACCCCGACCACCCCGGCGGGCAGCAGCGAGGCGCCGCCGGAGACGACGGCGCGGACGGCTCCGGCGTCGAGGTGCAGGGCGCCGCGCGGGCTGCTGGCGTGGGCCAGCCAGAGCATCCGGTCGGAGGAGCGGCTGCCGGTGCGCCGGAAGAGGGTGCCGGTGGGCCGGCCGGACAGGGCGTCGGCGGCGTGGCTGGCCGCGGTGAGCACCACGGGGATGCCGGCGCCGGTGGCGATCCGGGCCGCCTCGACCTTGGTGACCATGCCGCCGGTGCCGACGCCCGCCTTGCCCGCGCTGCCGATCTCGATGCCGTCCAGATCGTGCGGGCCGGACACCTCGGCGATCCGGCTGGTGCCGGGGCGGCTGGGATCGCCGTCGTAGAGGCCGTCCACGTCGGAGAGGAGGACGAGCAGGTCGGCCCGGACCAGGTGGGCGACCAGCGCGGCCAGCCGGTCGTTGTCACCGAACTTGATTTCGGCGGTGGCGACGGTGTCGTTCTCGTTGACGATCGGCATCGCGCCCATCGCCAACAGCTGGTCGAGGGTCCGGTAGGCGTTGCGGTAGTGGACGCGGCGGCTCGCGTCCTCGGCGGTGAGCAGCACCTGGCCGACCCGGAGGCCGTAGCGGGCGAAGGAGGCGGTGTAGCGGGCGACCAGCAGGCCCTGGCCGACGCTGGCGGCGGCCTGCTGGCGGGCGAGGTCCTTGGGGCGCCGCTCCAGTCCGAGCGGGGCGAGGCCGGCGGCGATCGCGCCGGAGGAGACGAGGACCACCTCGGGGGCGTCGGCGCGGGCGCGCACCTTGGCGAGGGCGTCGACGAGGGCGTCGACGCGGTCGGCGTCCAGGCCCCCGGCCGCCGTGGTGAGTGAGGAGGAGCCGACCTTGACGACGATCCGGCGTGCGGTCAGCACCTCCGTCCGCAGGGAGTCCTCGCTCATCTCGCTGTTCGCCCTTCCGGTGTGGTGCGCTACGGCGGGGCCGGGCCCGGCCGCCACCCCCGCAATCTACGCGATCGGTACGGACCGTCCGCCGCGCGTTCCAGCCGCCGGACAGCGACCCGGACGGCGGCCCGGAGGCGGCCGGACGGCGGCCCGGAGACCGCGCCTTCCGCCGACCCCCCGTCAACGAGCAGGCCCCCGCCTCCCGTTCGGGAGACAGGGGCCGTACAGGCCGGTACCGGCTACTCTTCCTCGTCGTCGCCTTCCAGGGCGGCCGGACGGCCGCTGGAGAGCGCCTCGAAGGCCAGGAACTCCGCCTCGGCGGCGTCCCGGTTCTTCTGCTTGTCACGACGGCGGTCGACCGCGGGACGCGGGCTGTCCATGCGGTGGTCCTCACCGCGGCGGCCGAGCATCTCGGCGCCGGCGGCCATGGTCGGCTCCCAGTCGAAGACGACGGCGTTGTCCTCCGCGCCGATGATGACGGTGTCGCCCTCGTGGGCGCCGACCTTCCAGAGCTTCTCCTCGACGCCGAGGCGGGCCAGCCGGTCGGCCAGGTAGCCGACGGCCTCGTCGTTGGAGAAGTCCGTCTGGCGGACCCAGCGCTCCGGCTTGACGCCGCGGATGCGGAAGGCGCCGTCCTCCTCGGTGATCGTGAAGCCGGCGTCGTCGACGGCGGTCGGCCGGAGCACGATCCGGGTGGACTCCTCCAGCGGCTTGGCGGCGCGGGCCTCGGTGACGATCTGCGCCACGGCGAAGCTCAGCTCGCGCAGGCCCTTGCGGGAGGCCGCGGAGACCTCGAAGACGCGGTAGCCGAGCTCCTCCAGCGAGGTGCGGGTGAGGTCGGCGATGTCCTGGCCGTCCGGCACGTCGATCTTGTTGAGCGCGACCAGGCGCGGCCGGTCCTCCAGCCCGCCGTACTCGGCGAGCTCGGCCTCGATGGTCTCCAGGTCGCTCACCGGGTCGCGGCCGGGCTCCAGGGTGGCGCAGTCGAGCACGTGCACGAGCACCGAACAGCGCTCGACGTGCCGCAGGAACTCCAGGCCGAGGCCCCTGCCCTGGCTGGCGCCGGGGATCAGGCCGGGCACGTCGGCGATGGTGTAGACCGTGTCGCCGGCGGTGACCACGCCGAGGTTGGGGATCAGGGTGGTGAACGGGTAGTCCGCGATCTTCGGCTTGGCGGCGGAGAGTACCGAGATCAGCGAGGACTTGCCGGCGCTCGGGTAGCCGACCAGGGCCACGTCGGCGACGGACTTGAGCTCCATGACGATGTCACGGGCGTCACCGGGCTCGCCGAGCAGCGCGAAGCCGGGCGCCTTGCGGCGGGACGACGCGAGCGCCGCGTTGCCGAGGCCGCCGCGGCCGCCCTGGGCGGCGACGAAGCTGGTGCCGTGGCCGACCAGGTCGGCGAGCACGTTGCCCTGCCGGTCGAGCACGACGGTGCCGTCCGGGACCGACAGCACGAGGTCGTGGCCGTCGGCGCCGGTGCGGTGGCCGCCGGCGCCGGGCTTGCCGTTGGTCGCCTTGCGCTTGGGCGAGTGGTGGTACTCCAGCAGGGTGGTCACCTGCGCGTCGACGGTGAGGATGACGCTGCCGCCCTCGCCGCCGTTTCCGCCGTCCGGGCCGCCGAGCGGCTTGAACTTCTCCCGGTGTACGGAGGCGCAGCCGTGGCCCCCGTTACCCGCGGCGACGTGGAGCTCGACGCGGTCCACGAAGGTGGTCATGGGGTGTGCCTCCAGTACGAAGAGTGTGCGGTGCGATGTCGCTACCTGCGGTAAAGCACGAAGGGTGGACCGGATCATTCCGGCCCACCCCTCATTGTGAGTCTGGTGTGACTCAGGCCTCGGTGGCCACGATGTTGACGACCTTGCGGCCGCGGCGGGTGCCGAACTGCACAGCACCGGCGGTCAGCGCGAACAGGGTGTCGTCGCCACCGCGGCCGACACCGGCACCCGGGTGGAAGTGGGTGCCGCGCTGGCGGACGAGGATCTCGCCGGCCGAGACGACCTGGCCGCCGAAGCGCTTGACGCCGAGGCGCTGGGCGTTCGAGTCACGGCCGTTACGGGTAGAGCTTGCGCCCTTCTTGTGTGCCATCTCGCTATCCCCTTACTTGCTGACGGAGTCGATGCTCGTGATCCGCACAGCGGTGTGCTGCTGGCGGTGACCCTGGCGGCGACGGTAACCGGTCTTGTTCTTGTAGCGCAGGATGACGATCTTGTCGCCCTTGGTCTGGTCGACCACCTCGGCGTGAGCCTTCACACCGGCCAGCACCCACGGGTCGGAGGTGACAGCGTCACCGTCGACGATCAGGATGGTGGAGAGCTCCACCGAGTCACCCGACTTGGCCTCGATACGGTCGATCTCCAGCACGTCGCCGACGGCGACCTTGTGCTGGCGGCCGCCTGCGCGAACGATCGCGTACATGCGGTACCTACTTTCCTAACTCGGTCGGAGCTCCTGATGCCAGCCGCCTGGGTACGGACACAGGGGCCTCTCCCCGACACCTCTGACGAGGGCCCGGAAGGTGATGTGCTCGGGAGCAAGGCGTAGACACGCCGATGGTCAAGAATACGGACCGGCCGCCTCGGGAGCAAACCGGCACGTACGGGCCCGGGGCGGACTGGGTCCGCCCCGGGCCGGGCACTACTCGGCCGCCGTATCACCCTCGGCGGCCGCCGCCTTCTTGGCCGCCGCGCTGGTCCGCTTGGTGGCGGTCTTGCGGGCGGTGGTCTTCTTGGCCGCCGTCGTCGTCTTCTTGGCGACGGCGGTCTTCTTGGCGGCGGTCTTGCGGGCGGCCCGCTTCTTCGGTGCCGGCGCCTCCTCGGCGGGCTCCTCGGTCACGGCCTCCGTGTCCGCGTCCGTCCCGTCGGCGACCGCCTCGGCGGCCTCCTCCGTGGCGGCCGGCTCGACGGCGACAGGCTCGGCCGGCTCGGCGACCGGCTCGGCCGGGGCCTCCTCGGCGGGCTTCTCGGCGGCCGCGAAGGCCGACTGCAGCGCCGCCTCGGCCTTGGCCTGCAGGACGACGATCTCCGCACCGCCCGGGGCCCCGGCGGGGGCCGTGGCCTTGCGCACGGCACGGCGGCGGGTACGACCGGCCGGCGCAGCGGCGGGAGCCGTCTCGACGGCCTGCGGGGCCTCGACGACGGTCTCGACGGTCTCGACGGCCACCGGCTCGGCGGCGGGGACCTCGGCCCCCGGCACCTCGATCGCCAGCTGTCCCTCGATCTCCTCGTGCACCGGCGCGTCGAAGTCCTCGGCCGCCTCCAGGGTCTCCTCGGTCTCCTCGATCTCCAGGGCCTCGACGGCCTGCGGCTCCTCGTGGGCCGCACCGCCCTTGCCCCGGCGACGGCGCTTGCCGCCACCCGCGCCGGCCTCGACGGCGAGCGCGCCGCCGCCGTTGCCGTGGACGTGGGAGCTCGGCTGCTCCATGTGGACGATCACGCCGCGGCCGTTGCAGTGGACGCACGGCTCGGAGAAGGACTCCAGCAGGCCCTGGCCGACCCGCTTGCGGGTCATCTGCACCAGGCCCAGCGAGGTGACCTCGGCCACCTGGTGCTTGGTCCGGTCCCGGCCCAGGCACTCCAGCAGACGGCGCAGCACGAGGTCCCGGTTGGACTCCAGGACCATGTCGATGAAGTCGATCACGATGATGCCGCCGAGGTCGCGCAGCCGCAGCTGGCGCACGATCTCCTCGGCCGCCTCGATGTTGTTCCGGGTGACCGTCTCCTCCAGGTTGCCGCCCTGGCCGACGAACTTCCCCGTGTTGACGTCGATGACGATCATCGCTTCGGTGCGGTCGATCACCAGCGAACCGCCGCTGGGCAGCCAGACCTTGCGGTCCAGCGCCTTCATCAGCTGCTCGTCGATCCGGTAGGTGGCGAAGACGTCCACCTCGGAGGTCCACCGCTGGAGCCGCCCGGCGAGGTCCGGCGCCACGTTGGAGACGTAGTCGTGGATGGTGTTCCACGCCTCGGTGCCGGAGACGATGACCTTGGTGAAGTCCTCGTTGAAGATGTCGCGGACGACCCGGACGGTCATGTCCGGCTCGCCGTACAGCAGCGCCGGGGCGTTCCCGCTGGTGGCCCGCTTCTGGATGTCCTCCCACTGCTGCTGCAGCCGCTGGACGTCGCGGGTCAGCTCCTCCTCGGAGGCGCCCTCGGCGGCGGTGCGCACGATGACGCCCGCGTCGTCCGGGACGATCTTCTTGAGGATCTGCTTCAGACGGGCGCGCTCGTTCTCCGGCAGCTTGCGGGAGATGCCGGTCATCGAGCCCTCGGGCACGTACACCAGGTAGCGGCCGGGGAGCGAGATCTGGCTGGTCAGGCGGGCGCCCTTGTGGCCGATCGGGTCCTTGGAGACCTGGACCAGCACGGACTGGCCGGACTTCAGCACCGACTCGATCCGGCGCGGGCCGCCGTGGCCGCCCAGCGCGCCGAAGTTGACCTCACCGGCGTACAGGACCGCGTTGCGGCCCTTGCCGATGTCGACGAAGGCGGCCTCCATCGACGGCAGCACGTTCTGGACCTTGCCCAGGTAGACGTTGCCGACGTACGAGGTGGCCTGCTCCTTGTTGACGTAGTGCTCGACCAGCACGCCGTCCTCAAGGACGCCGATCTGGGTCCGCTGGCCGTTCTGGCGCACCACCATGACGCGCTCGACCGACTCGCGGCGGGCCAGGAACTCGGCCTCGGTGATGATCGGCACCCGACGGCGGCCCAGCTCGCGGCCCTCGCGGCGGCGCTGCTTCTTGGCCTCCAGACGGGTGGAGCCCTTGATGGACTGCACCTCGTCCGGGTCGAACGACGGCTCGGTGGAGCGGCGGCGCGGCTCGCGCACCTTCACCACCGTGCGGACGCCGTCCTCGGTGGTCTCGGCGGCCTCGACGGCGCCGGACTCACCGCTGCGGCGGCGACGGCGACGGCGACGCCGGGAGGAGGACAGGCCGGAGGCCAGGTCGTCCTCGTCGTCCTCCTCGTCCTCGGCGGCGGCGAGCGCAGCGTCGGCGGGGTGCACGGTCTCCGGGGCCTCGGCCTCGGTCTCCTCGGCCTCACCGCGGCGGCGGCGACGGCCACCCCGGCGGCGGCGGCGCGACGGGCGACCGTCCTCCCACTCGTCCTCGGCCTCGGCCTCGGGGCCGGTGGCGGGGGCCTCGACCACGGGCGTCTCGACCGGCTCGGCGACGACGACGGGCGCGGGACGCTCGACGGCGGCCGGACGCTCGACGACGGGCGCGGGCCGCTCGACGGCGGCCGGACGCTCGACGGGCGGCTTCTCCGCGGCGGCCCTGCGCTGCCGGCCCGAGGACTGCACGCGGACCTGGGTGCGGGTGCGACGACGGCGGCCGACGCCGCTGTACTCGAACTCGTCCTCCTCGCCACGCTCCTCCGGCACGGCCGGGGCCTCGACCGGGGCAGCCGCCGCGGCGGGCTGCGCCGCGGGTGCCGCGGGCGGGGCGACGTAGGGGGCCGGCTCCTGGAAGACCGGGGCCTGGAAGATCGCGGTGGACGGGCGGACCGCGCGGCGGCGCACCCGGCCGGTGACCGGCTCGGGCTCGGCGACCGGTGCGGGCGCCGCGGCGACGGGCTCCGCGACGGCGGGCTTCACCTCGGCGGCCGGCTCCTCGGCCGGCTCCTCCTCGGCCACCGGCTCCTCGACGGCCGGCTCGACCGGGGTCTCGACGACCGGGGCCGCCTCGACCACACGGCGGCGGCGGGGACGGCGGGCCGGCGCGGCGGGCGCCTCCTCCACCGGAGCGGCCTCGACCGGCGCCACCTCGGCGACGGCCGGCTGCTCGGCGGCGGGCTGCTCCTCGACCGCCGGTGCCTCGACCGGAGCGGCCTCGGCCTTCTTGCGGGTCCTTCGGGCCCGCACGGGCTTCTCGGCCGCGGGCGCCTGGTCGGCGGCCTTCTCGGCCTTCGCGTTGTCGGCCTTCGCGGCCCTTCCGGCGGGCTTCTCGGCCGCCGGGGCCTCGGTGTCGGCCGGGACGGCGGTCGCACCGGCGTCCGGCGCGGTGACGACGATCGAGGTGGCCTCGGGCGCACCGGCGGGCGCCTCGGCCCGCTTGCGGGTCCGACGGGCGCGCACGGGCTTCTCGGCCGCCGGTTCGGCGGCGGGCGTCTCGGCGGCGGCCGGCGTCTCGACCGGCTTCACCTCGGCATCGGCCGGGATGACCGTCTCGGCGACCGCCGAGGCCGCGCCCTGCGGCGTTCCGGCCGGGCGGGACACCGCGCGGCGGCGCCGACGCGGCGGCGCGGCGGACGCGCCGTCGCCACCGGTCACGGTGGTGTCGTTCTGTTCCGTCGCCGCGGACTGCTGCGGATCGGTGTTATCGAGCATGCGGGTGGATCTCCCGTCAGGCCCCCGGGCTCCGCATCCTGGCACGGCGGGGCACCGGTGGCGCCGGCCGGCATCATGACGATGCTCGGGCCGGACCCTTTCACGGTGCCGCCGCGCGGACGCGAGGCCGCACAGGGGCTCGTAGTCTCGCTCGGCGCCCCGCACTCGCGGGGTGTCGAAAGTCTTCTGGTCTGACCAGTCTTCTGAGGTTTTCCCAAGCTGCGCCGTTCCCCAACCCCGGGTGGCTCCCGGACGGGGTCCTCGGGCCCACCGACCATCGGGGTCGGAGGGCCACAAGAGGCCGGCCTGTGCTTCGACGACGCTCGCTCCCCTGGGGAGCAGCGGGGGCCTGGAGGACCAGCGGGCCCAGTGTGAACTGGACCCGGCCTCCGCCCGCTAGGCGGACGCGGTTGCGCGCGGCTCGCCGGCCGTCAGAGGGCCGGCCGTGGCCGCGGCGCGGTCGAGCGCCAACGGGTCGGTCACCGTGCCGGTCTCCTCGTCTAGCGGCCCCTGCGCCAGCCTGGTCACCTCTGCGGGGACCGGCGGCGCCAGGTCGGCCGTCACACGGAGACCGGACAACACGTCGTCGGGTCGTACGGCGGGTGTGGCCTGTCGTACTACCAGGCGCAGTATCGCACAGGGACGGCCGGTCCGAACATCGCGGCCCCCTTCGCCGTCCGTGTCCGCACCGTCGTCGACCTGCGGCGAGGCGATTTCGAGCGCCGCCACCGCGCCGCGCGCGTCGAAGACACGCACGCCGTTCTTGGTGAGGCGTTCGACCTCGACCCGCTCCTCGGCCAGGAACGCCGCGATCGCGCGGGCCGCCTCCTCCGGGGTGACACCGTCCAGACGGACCAGCCACTCGGAGGCTTCCAGGCGCTCCACGAAGTTCGGCGTCCGCACCTCGACGGCGTCGATGACGTCCAGACCCGCGGGGAGCGATTCGTCCAGTTGGGCGCGCAGCTCCTCGGGGTCGCGCAGTGCGGCGAGGCCGATCTCCAGGTACTCCGCCTCGCTGGCCACACCGGTCGGTGCCGCGTTGGCGTACGACACCTTCGGGTGCGGAGTGAAGCCGGCCGAGTAGGCCATCGGCACGGCCGACCGGCGCAGGGCGCGCTCGAAGGCGCGTTGGAAGTCGCGGTGGCTGGTGAAGCGGAGCCGGCCGCGCTTGGTGTAGCGGAGACGGATCCGCTGCACGGTCGGTGCGGGCGGCGGACCGTCGGGCGTGCGGCGTGCCAGGTCGCTCAGTCCTTAGTCAGTTGTCCCCGTCCGTCGCGGCGGCGGTTTCCCGCCACTGTCCGGACTCTGTCACCCCAAAGGGTACGCGTCCCCGCCACCCCCTCGCTCCGTTCCTGCTCAGGGCCGTCCGGTCCGGCGTCCGGAGACGACGGGACGCCCCCGCCGGACAGGTCCGGCGGGGGCGTCCCGGGTGCCGCTACTTGCCGACCACGCTCAGCGGGAGGAGCTTCTTCCCGGTGGGGCCTCTGGATGCTCGTGTCCATCTGCGGACAGAAAGCGACATGACCACATCCGAGGAACAGCTGCCTCGTCGGTCAGGCCGTGAACACGGAACCGGCGCGAATCGCACCACGCGTGCACTGGCGCGAGAACGACCTCGCACTCCTCGATGAACTGCTGGCGGATGAGCGGCGCCTTCCACGGAACGCCCCGCGCGCTCTGCTGTCGGTGAGACTCTCGATCTTCACCGCCGACACCACATCGCCGGTACGTCAGGAGCTCGACCTACGGCGACTGGCGCGGGAACGCCACTTCCGCGTCGTCGGCGTGGCCAGCGACCTGAATGTCTCGGCAACCCGGGTCCCGCCGTGGAAGCGGCGGCAATTGGGGCATTGGCTGATCGATCGCACGCCCGACTTCGATGTCCTGCTCTTCTGGAAGCTGGATCGCTTCGTCCGCCGCCTGACCGACCTCAGCGTCATGATCGAGTGGTGTACGGCTCACGGGAAGAACCTGGTCTCAAGGCACGAGGCCATCGACCTGTCCACAGCAGCGGGGAAGGAGCTCGCGACGGTGATCGGGGGCGTGGCCGAACTCGAGGCAGGCGGCACCAGCACACGCGTCGCCAGTCTCTGGGCATACACGAAGACCCAGTCGGACTGGCTCGTGGGCAGACCCCCCTACGGCTACACCACGGACGCAGGCGGCAGACTGGTCATCGAGCCCGGGGCCCGCCGCGTTCTGCGCTGGTGCCACGGCGCGGCACTGCGCGGGGTGTCGGCTCGCCGGATGGCCGCCGTACTCCTCCGGGCCCGGGTCCCCACCGGTGGTGGGGGCCGGTGGACCGCCGCAACCCTTCTTCGACGATTGCGGAACCCGGCGCTGTGCGGGTGGCGGGTCGAGATGGACGAGGACGTGGGCACCCGCCGGTCGAGGGTCGTGCTCGACCGGAAGGGCGCCCCCATCCGGGTGGCTGAGCCGATCTTCACCGAGCAGGAATGGCAGTCACTGCAGTCGGCCCTCGGTCGTAGGGCCATCGCCCAGCCCCGCCGAAGCCCCGGTGGCGCCACCGAATTCCTGGGAGTTCTGGTGTGCGCGGATTGCGACACCAACATGACGGTCCAGCGAACCAGGACGAATCAACGCACTTACGCCTACCTGCGCTGCCGGACCTGTCCGAGCGGGGGTCTGGGAGCGCCGCAACCGGATGCCGTGTACGGACGGCTCTCCGCCGAGGTCATGACCGGACTCGGGGCGCTTCCCGTGCGGGTACGGGAGTACCAGGCGGCCACGGCCGACGAGGACGCACCGGCGGAAGCGTGCTGGACGCTGTCCTCGACCGGCGACACCTTCGGCGACCGCTGGCAGCGCGAGGGGACCAGGACGATGGCGGACGACCTGCGACGGGCGCGGGTCACCTGCCGGTCCGCC
This sequence comes from Streptomyces sp. BE303, assembly GCF_036290945.1. NCBI lineage: Bacteria > Bacillati > Actinomycetota > Actinomycetes > Kitasatosporales > Streptomycetaceae > Streptomyces > Streptomyces sp. BE303. The sequence goes on along the minus strand of NZ_JAQYWZ010000880.1, from coordinate 72,740 downwards.
GGGCGAAGGTTCCCGGGCAGCGGGCGCCTGAGGTGGGCCTGGACCTGGCCGTCCCACCCGATGTGGAGGACCGCCTGATCATCAAGCGGGACGTGTTCGCGGGCGGATCCCACTGATGCCGTCGGCCCCGTACCGGGACGGGGCCGACGGCACCGGCCGGCGTTACTTGTTGACCACGCTCAGCGGCAGCAGCTTCTTGCCGGTGGGGCCGATCTGGATGTCGAGGTCGAGCTGCGGGCAGACGCCGCAGTCGAAGCAGGGGGTCCAGCGGCAGTCGTCCACCTCGACCTCCTCCAGGGCGTCCTGCCAGTCCTCCCAGAGCCAGTCCTTGTCGAGACCGCTGTCCAGGTGGTCCCAGGGCAGCACCTCCTCGTAGGTGCGCTCACGGGTGGTGTACCAGTCGACGTCCACGCCCGTGCCGGCCAGGCCCTTCTCGGCGGAGGCCATCCAGCGGTCGTACGAGAAGTGCTCGCGCCAGCCGTCGAAACGGCCGCCGTCCTCGTAGACCGCCCGGATGACGGCGCCGATCCGGCGGTCGCCGCGCGAGAGCAGGCCCTCGACGATGCCGGGCTTGCCGTCGTGGTAGCGGTAGCCGATGTTCTTGCCGTACTTGCGGTCGCCGCGGATGGAGTCGCGCAGCTTGGCCAGGCGGGCGTCGGTGGCCTCGGCGGAGAGCTGCGGGGCCCACTGGAACGGGGTGTGCGGCTTGGGCACGAACCCGCCGATGGAGACGGTGCAGCGGATGTCGTTCTGGCCGGTGACCTCGCGGCCCTTCTGGATGACGTTCTTCGCCATCTCACCGATCTGGAGCACGTCGTCGTCGGTCTCGGTGGGCAGGCCGCACATGAAGTACAGCTTCACCTGGCGCCAGCCGTTGCCGTAGGCGGTGGCGACGGTGCGGATGAGGTCCTCCTCCGACACCATCTTGTTGATCACCTTGCGCATGCGCTCACTGCCGCCCTCGGGGGCGAAGGTGAGCCCGGAGCGGCGGCCGTTGCGGCTCAGCTCGTTGGCGAGGTCGATGTTGAAGGCGTCGACGCGGGTGGACGGCAGCGACAGGCCGATCTTGTCCTCGGTGTAGCGGTCCGCGAGGCCCCTGGCGATGTCGCCGATCTCGGTGTGGTCGGCGGAGGAGAGCGACAGGAGGCCGACCTCCTCGAAGCCGGTGGCCTTGAGCCCGCGTTCCACCATCTCGCCGATGCCGGTGATGCTTCGCTCCCGCACGGGGCGCGTGATCATGCCGGCCTGACAGAAACGGCAGCCGCGGGTACAGCCGCGGAAGATCTCGACGGACATCCGCTCGTGCACGGTCTCGGCGAGCGGGACGAGCGGCTGCTTGGGGTAGGGCCACTCGTCGAGGTCCATGACGGTGTGCTTGGAGACCCGCCACGGAACGCCGGGGGCGTTCGGCACGACGCGGCCGATCCGGCCGTCGGGCAGGTACTCGACGTCGTAGAAGGCGGGCACGTACACCCCGCCGGTGCGCGCGAGGCGCAGCAGCAGCTCCTCGCGACCGCCGGGGCGGCCCTCCTCCTTCCAGGCCCGGACGATCCGGGTGATGTCGAGCACGGCCTGCTCGCCGTCGCCGATCACGGCGCAGTCGATGAAGTCCGCGATCGGCTCGGGGTTGAACGCGGCGTGGCCGCCGGCCAGCACGATCGGGTCCTCGTCGGTCCGGTCCCGGGCGTTCAGCGGGATGCCGGCCAGGTCGAGGGCCGTGAGCATGTTGGTGTAGCCGAGCTCGGTGGAGAAGGAGAGCCCGAACACGTCGAAGGCGCGCACCGGCCGGTGGGCGTCGACGGTGAACTGGGGGACGCGGTGCTCGCGCATCAACGCCTCCAGGTCCGGCCAGACGCTGTAGGTGCGCTCGGCCAGCACACCCTCCTGCTCGTTGAGCACCTCGTAGAGGATCATGACGCCCTGGTTGGGCAGGCCGACCTCGTAGGCGTCGGGGTACATCAGCGCCCAGTGGACGTCGCAGGCGTCCCAGTCCTTGACGGTCGAGTTGAGCTCGCCGCCGACGTACTGGATCGGCTTCTGGACGTGCGGGAGGAGGGCCTCCAGGCGTGGGAAGACCGATTCGACAGTCATGTACTAGGAACCCTTACGACGTTTGATGGCCGCCGTGCTCACCGATGGGCGACGGCTGGGAGGGGTGACCCTCAAGGGTAGCCGAATCGCGGCAGGCTCATTCCGGCCGGCCCGTGCCGCGCTCGCGGGCGGCCGGGGCCGCTCCGGCGGGTGAACGGCGCCCTACGGCGCGGCGTCGACGGTGGTTGACACGTTCGAAGGGCGCGTGCGCTACTGGCAAGGCTCTGTCGGAGGGTCCTGCACGCCGTCGAGGCAAGGGAGTTGACCATGCACAAGGCAACCGGCCCCGGCCTCCTGCCCGGGACCGTGGTCCTCCCGCCCGGAGCCGCGGGCGGCTGACCCCGCGGGCGGCCCGGTGCAGGCCCCGGCGCAGGTGCCCCGTCCACGCGCGGTATCCGGACGCCCCACCGGGGTATGTCCCGCAGACGGGTCTCACCGACCGGCCCTCACCGACCGGTCTCCGTCGTACAGCCTCCGCCGAACAGCCCCCACGGATCGGCCTTCACCGGTCGGCCCCCGCAGTGCCCCCTCGTATTCCCCCACCACAGGCCCCCACCGCATTTCCCACCGCATTCCCCACCGCATTCCCCCGTCGAGACGACCCCGAGGACAGCCCCCGAGGACAGGCCACAGCGCCGCCCGCACACGGGCGTGCCCGAGGACAGGAGAGCCATGACCGACACGGGCCCACGGGTACGCCGGATCGGACCGCCGCGCCAGGACATCGAGAGTTACCCGACGGTCGCCCGCGCGGTCGCGGCCGCCCAGCGGCTGGCCCGCCGCCACCCCGACCGCTGTCGCGTCCGCGAGGTGGGCCGCTCCCGGGCCGGCCGGCCGCTGGTGCTGCTCTCCGTCGACGACGGGGAGCACACCGTCCTGGCGGTCGGCGGCCCGCACCCGAACGAGCCGGTGGGCATGGCCGCCGCGGTCCGGCTGGCCGAGCGGGTGCTGGAGCTGCCGCCCCGCCCGGGGGTCGGCTGGCACGTGCTGCTCTGCCTGGACCCGGACGGCGCCGCGCTCAACGAGGGCTGGCTGCACGGCCCGCTCACCCCGGCCCGGCACTACGAGCACTTCTTCCGGCCGGCGTTCGACGAGCAGCCCGAGCTGCCGCCGGCCCCGGACGGCGACCGGCCGCCGATGCCGGAGAGCCGGGCGCTGACCGGCCTGATCGACGAGCTGCGCCCGGTGCTGCAGTGTTCGCTGCACGGTGTGGACTTCGGTGGCGCGTTCGTGCAGCTCACCCGGCCGCTGCCGGGCCTGGCGGAGGGGTTCGCACGGTCGGTGGCGCGGGCCGGCATCCCGCTGGACGTCGACTCCTACGACGCGGTCGGCTGGGACAGCCCGGCCCCGGGGGCGTACGTGATGCCGGCGCCGGGCGGCGGTTCGCAGGCGCTGCCGGACCGTCCGGAGCTGTCGACCTGGTCGTACGCGGGCCGGTACGGCGGGGTGACGGCCGTGCTGGAGGTGCCGATGTGGGCGATCGACGCGGTCGGCGACTCCCGTCCGTACCCGGACGCGCGTGCCGCCGTGGGGGCCGCCGCCCGGACGCTGGGCGACCGGGTCGAGGAGCTGGTCGGGATGCTGCCGCAGGTGCCGCCGCACGCCGGGGTGGCGTACGGGCCGCTGCTGCGCTCGATCGAGTTCAACCTGGAGGTCTGCCCGCTGCTGCTGGAGGAGTGGCGCACCGAGTGGTCGGTGGCGCCGCTGTCGGTGTCCCGGGTGACGACCGCCCGGATCGTCGCGGCGCGGCTGCCGCTGCGGGTCGCCTCGATGCTGCTGCGGCTGCTGGCGGACTCCGGGGGCCCGGCGGCCGACGCGGCCAGGGCGCGGGCCCGGGCGATCGTGGCGGCGAGCCTGGACGGCCTGCACCGGCTGGGCACCCGCTGGGTGCCGGTCGACGCCCAGGTCTCCCACCAGGCCCGGGCGGCGCTGGCCGCCGCGGACCTGCTGCTGCCGGTCTGATCGCGGGCTGGTCCGATCGCGGGCTGGTCCGATCGCGAACCGGTCTGATCGCGGGCTGGTCCGATCGCGCGTCGGGCCGGCCCGTACCGGTCCGATCGCGGGCCCGGCCGATCACTGACCCGTCGATGCCGGTCAGAGTCGGCCAGGGCCGGTCGGGGCCGGTCGGAACCCGCCGACCAGCGGCCGCAGGTGGGGGTCGACCAGGCCGGCCAGCCGGTGCTCCCCCTGCGGTGTCGGGTGCAGGCCGTCCGCGTACAGGCCGTCCGCCTCGGCGACCGGCAGCACGTCCCGGCCGTCCACCAGGTGCAGCCGGCGGTCGCCCAGCCGCTGGAGCACCCGGACGGCCGCAGCGGTCAGGTCGCGGACGTCGGCCAGGGTCAGCCCGGCCGCGTTGACCACCCGCTCGTGCTCCACCGAGGGGAGCGCGGCGATCACGGCGATCGGCGTGTCCGGGTGCCCGTCCCGGATCGTCTCGACGAAGCCGCAGACGGCGGGGCCCCAGCTGCGGGCGGTGAAGACGGAGCGGATGTAGGCGTTGGTGCCGATCTCCAGGGTGACCAGGTCGGCGGGGGTGTCGCGGATCACCCGGGCGACCAGCGGGTCCAGGTAGGCCTCGCCGGCGAACCCGAGGTTGCGCAGCCGCCAGCCGTGGCGGCGGGCGAGCAGCGCGGTCCAGCTCGCGGACGGCCCCTCGGGGAACATGGCGTGGGTGAGGGAGCTGCCGTAGGCGATCCAGCGCGGGCCGGTGCGCCCGACGGGGGCCAGCAGCCGGTGGCCGCGGAGGCCGACCGCGGCGAGCCGGGTGCGGGACAGGTGCGGCAGCCAGACCTCCACCTCCGTCGGGCCGCCCGGCAGTGCCAGGTCGAGGCGGCGCGGCCCGGGGTCGAGGTGGCGCCGGTGGAGGAGTACGCCGTCGGCCAGGACGTCCACCGGCGCGGCGCCGGGCTCGGCGTCGAGGTCCAGCAGCAGTTCGGTGGCGTCGGTGCGGACGGCGAACCGGACGCCGGCCGGGATCCGGGCGAGCCGCGCGAAGTTGTCCGAGAGGGCGGTGGCGATCCGCTCCTGCGGGATCCGCAGCGGCAGGACGGTGCCGCCGACCCGTTCGAAGCCGCAGACACCGTCCCAGCCGAGCCGTGCGTCCTCGGGGTCGAGCCACTCCTCCCTCCGCCTCGCGCCGGTCACCAGGGCCGTCGCCCCGTCGCGGCCGGCTGCCGCGCCTCCCCCGTCGCCGCCGCCCGCCACCGTGCCCGCGTCGTCGCCCCCGGCCATCCCGACCCCCAAATTAGTCTGTTGGACAACAATCTGATGTTCAATCACGTACGATCGGAAAGTAGCAGTGAAAATCATCTACCGTCAAACAATCTCTCAGGAGCGTTATGCTGGCCGTCCACCACCGAAGGAGTCCCGATGGCCAGCGCCCCCCGGACCGCCCGCCTCGCGTCCCCGAGCCGGGCGGACGACGGCGGCGAGCGCCGGCGGTACTTCGCCGCGCTCACCCAGGACCGCCCCGACGTCGCCCTCTGCCGCGCCACCACCGTGGTCGCCCGGACCATCGACGAGCAGCTCTCCGGAAACCCGCTGACGGTGGCCCAGCACCTGGTGCTCAAGATGCTCGACGCCGTCGGCAGCTGCTCCCAGCAGGAGCTCAGCGAGCAACTGCGGATCGACCGCAGCGTGATGGTCGGCTGCGTGGACGCCCTGGAGGACGCCGGCCTGGTCCGCCGCGAGCGCCACCCCCGGGACCGCCGCGCCTACGCCGTCACCCCGACCCCCGACGGGGCCGCCGCCCTGGCCGACGCCGAGCGCGCCATGGCCCCCGTCCTGGACCACGCCTTCGCCGCCCTCACCCCGGACGAGCGGGCGACCCTGGTCCGCCTCACCCGCAAGCTCCTCGACGTCCCGCCGGCCGACTGAGACCCCGCCCCGCGCGGCCGGTCGGCCCATCCCGACCGGAGGCCACGGCCGTGCCGTATCCCGACCTGACCGCTGAACAGCTCCTCACCACCACCCGCGCCGTCCGCAAGCGGCTCGACCTCACCCGCCCGGTCGCCCGGGAACTGGTCGAGGAGTGCCTCGCGCTCGCCACCCAGGCCCCCACCGGCCGCAACCGCCAGCGCTGGGACTTCGTGATCGTCACCGATCCGGCCCGGCGGGCCGCCCTCGCCGACCTCTACCGGCTCGGCCTGGTCAACCCCCGCCGACCCGTCGTCCGCACCGGCCTGGACCGCACCACCGAGGACACCGCCCGGCGGCTGCGCCTCGCCGAGAGCGCCCAGCACCTCTTCGACCGTCTGCACGAGGTGCCGGTCCTGGTGGTGCCCTGCGTCCGGATCGAGGGCCGGCACGAGTTCGACTCCCACGTCGGCCAGGCGAACGCCTGGGGCTCGATCCTCCCCGCCACCTGGCAGTTCATGCTGGCCGCCCGCTCCCGCGGCCTCGGCACCGCCTGGACCACCCCGCACCTGCACTACGAGCGCGAGGCCGCCGACCTGCTCGGCATCCCCTACGAGACGGTGGCGCAGGTCGCGCTCGTCCCGCTCGCCCACACCGTCGGCACCGACTTCCGCCCCGGCCCGCGCGTGCCCACCGACCGGATCACGCACTGGGACGCCTGGTGACCACCGCCCCCGACGACGACGGCGGGGCCGGCCCGGGATCTCCCCGGACCGGCCCCGCCGTCGTCACGCCGCCCACCCTCCGGCGACGCGCCGGTCAGGCCGCTATCGGCCGCTGGCTCTGCACCGCCTGCAACAGTCCGATCGCCACCCAGGTCGAGAACATCGACGACCCTCCGTAGGACACGAACGGCAGCGGGATGCCGGCCACCGGCATGATGCCCAGGCACATCCCTATGTTCTCGAACCCCTGGAAGGCGAACCAGGCGACCACCCCGGCCGCCACGATGGTGCCGTACAGGTCGGTGGCGTGCCGGGCGATCCGGCAGGCCCGCCAGAGCACCACGCCGAGCAGCACGATGATCGCCATCGCCCCGAGGAAGCCCAGCTCCTCGCCGGCCACCGTGAAGACGAAGTCGGTCTGCTGCTCCGGCACGAACTGCCCGGTGGTCTGCGTCCCGTGGAACAGCCCCTTGCCGGTCAGCCCGCCCGAGCCGATCGCGATCCGGGCCTGGGCCGTGTTGTACCCGACGCCGGAGGGGTCGAGCGCCGGGTTGGCGAAGGCCGCGAACCGGTCGATCTGGTACTTGCTCAGCACGCCGAGCTTCCAGATCGCCACACAGCCGCCGACCCCGGTCAGGATCAGCCCGAACACCCAGCGGTTGGCCGCGCCCGAGGCGAGCAGGATGCCGAGCACGATGACGGCCATCACCATCACCGAGCCGGCGTCCGGCATCAGCATCACTATCGCCATCGGCAGCGTCGCCCAGACCAGCCCGCGGAAGACCGCCCGGTTCGCCGGGAACTCCCGCTCCCCCGCGTCCACCTGCTCGGACAGCACGACCGCCATCACCAGCACGATCGCCAGTTTGGCGAACTCGGCCGGCTGCACCGAGAAACCGCCGCCCAGCTGGATCCAGGAGTGCTGGCCGTTGATGGTCGAGCCGAGCGGGCTCAGCGTGGCCAGCAGCAGCACGATGACGCCGACGTACAGGAACGGCACCACCGTCCGGAACCGCCGGCTCCCTATCGCTATCACCACCGCGCACAGCACGGCGCCGATCATGACGTTGGTCAGGTGCCGGTACAGGAAGTACTGCGGGTCCCCGTGGGTGAGCGAGTCCCGCCCGCGGGTGGCCGACCAGACCAGCAGCGAGCTGCCGAGCGAGAGGACCACCGCGGCCAGCAGCAGTATCCAGTCGATCCGCCAGATCGGGGAGTCCTTGGCGAGTGTCCTGGGGACCCCGCGGCGCTGCGGGGCGAGCCGCAGCTGACGGTACGAGCCGTAGGAGCTCATGCCCGGCCCCTTCCGTTGGAGCGGGTGGGTTCGACGGCCGCGACCGCCGCGACCGGTACGACGACCGTCCCGGAGGGCTGCGCCGGGTCCAGGAAGACCCGCGGCGAGCCGCCGGTGACGCCCGGGTCGCCGAACGCGCCGGCGGGGTCCCCGCCGAACGACGCCGGCTTGATGATCGCGGTGCCGTCCGCGTTGAACTTCGGCAGCTCGGCCTGCGGCGTGGCCAGCAGGGCCTTGCCGTTGTCGACGCCGCCCTTGTCGTCGACGCCGTAGAGCGCCTGGTAGATGCGGCGGACCGCGTCACCGGAACCGCCGGAGCCGGTGCCACCCTGGCTTATCGTCATCACGACCGCGTAGTCGCGACTGTAGGTGGTCAGGTACGAGGTGGTCTGCTTGCCCTCGACCTCGGCGGTGCCGGTCTTGGCGTGCAGCTCGATCTTCCCCTGCGGCCAGCCTGCGCCGGTGAACTTCCACGCGGCGGTACCGGTCGAGACGACGCCCTTGGTGGCGTCGTCGATGTACTGCAGCGTCTTCGCGTCGGTCGGCAGCTTGCCGTCCTCGTGCGGGGCGATCTCGCGGACCAGCTCGCCGCTCGGGCTTATCACGGCCTTGGCGACGGTCGGCCGCCACAGCGTGCCGCCGTTGGCCAGCGCCGAGTAGATCCGCGCCATCTGCAGCGGGGTGACGAGGGTGTCGCCCTGCCCGATCGCGTAGTTGACGGCGTCACCGGCACGCAGCACGTAGCCGTCGGCGCAGTTCTCCTTGGCGATCAGGTCGGAGTACTCCTTGCCGCCCTTCTCGGCCTGCTTGCACCAGGCGTCCTTGTTGTTGTCGTAGAAGGACTGCTTCCACTGCCGGTCCGGCACCCGGCCGGTCGCCTCGGAGGGCAGGTCGATGCCGGTCTTGGCGCCGAGGCCGAACTGGTGGGCGGTCTTGTAGAACCAGTCCCCGGTCTCCTTCTTCGGCTTGATGCCGCCGTCGGCCAGCCACTGGTCGTAGGCGAGGCCGTAGAAGACGGTGTCGCAGGAGACCTCCAGCGCCTGGGCCAGCGTGATCGAGCCGTGGCCCTGACTCTCGAAGTTCTTGAACTCGCGGCCGCCGATGGTCATGCTGCTCGGGCAGGCGTAGTTGCCGTTGAGCGCGTAGCCGGCCTGGGCGGCGGCGGCCGTGGAGACCACCTTGAAGGTGGAGCCGGGGGCGGACTGACCCTGTATGGCCCGGTTCAGCAGCGGGTAGTTGGAGTCCTTGTTGGTCAGCCCCTGGTAGTCCTTGCCGGAGATGCCGCCCTGCCAGATGTTCGGGTCGTAGCTCGGGGCACTGGCCATCGCGACGATCCGGCCGGTCTTGACGTCCATCACGACCGCGGCGCCGGAGTCCGCTTCGTAGTTGCGCTTGGTGTTCTTGTCCCAGGTCTTGCGGGCGTCCGCCATCGCCTGCGCCAGGTTGTCCTCGACGACCTTCTGCACCCTGGCGTCGATGCTGGTCACCAGGTTGTCGCCGGTGCGCGGCGGCGCCTTGTCCGCGGTGCCGATCACCCGGCCGAGGTTGTCGACCTCCAGCTTGGTGATGCCGGCGGTGCCGCGCAGGTCGCGGTCGTACACCGACTCCAGCCCGGCCCGGCCGATCTGGTCGGCCGGGAGGTAGCGGTCCAGCCCGGCCTTGTCGGCGGTCTTGGAGACCTCCTCGTCGGTGACCGGCGAGAGGTACCCGAGCACCTGGGCCATGTTGGCGCCCTCGACGCCGGTGTAGTGGCGTACGGCGGTGGGCTGCGCGGTGACCCCGGGGAAGTCCTCGCGGCGTTCCATTATCTGCATCGCCTGCTGGGTGGTCGCCTCCTTGGTGACCGGGATCGGCTGGTAGGGCGATCCGTTCCAGCAGGGCTGCGGGGTCTTGGCGTCACAGAGCCGGGCCTTCTCCTGGACGTCCTTGGCCGGCATCCCGAGCACCTCGGCGAGCCGGGTCAGCACCGCCTTGCCGCCGTCCTTCTGCTGGAGCAGCGAGGTGCGGCTGACGGAGACCACCAGCTTGGTCTCGTTGCCCGCGAGGATGCGGCCGGAGGCGTCCAGGATCTCACCGCGGACGGCCGGTTCGACGACCTCGCGGATGTGGTTGCCGGTCGCCTTGGCCGTGTACTCCTTGGCGTTGCGGATCTGGAGGTACCAGAGCCGTCCGCCGAGGGTGGCGAGCAGCGACAGCACCAGGATCTGCAGCACCACCAGACGGATCGTCACCCGCCGGGTTCGGCCGGTCTCGGGGATGTTGCTCACGTCTCGTGCGCTCCAGGAAATCGCGAGGGCGGTCTGGTCGGATCGGGGGCCGGGGCCGGACTACGGGCGCTTGCCCGCGCCGAGCAGGCGCTTCTTCTTGTACATCGGGCGGGACGCGGCGTCGCGGGTGGTGCGGTAGCGGGCCAGGGTGCCCAGACCCGGGCCGCCCTCGTCGTCGCCGGGGCCCGCGGCGGCCACCGGGTCCTTGCCGAAGCGGCGGCCGAGCACCATCACGACGGGCACCACGAACGGGGCCAGCAGCAGGTCGTAGAGCATCGCGGTCAGCACCAGCGAGCCGAGCCCGACGTGCCGGGCGGCCGTGTCGCCGACCAGGGCGCCGACCATCGCGTACAGCAGGGTGGAGGCGATCGCGGCGACGGAGACCACGAGCAGCGCGCTGGAGACCGAGCGCTGGCGGCCGTGCTCGGGGCGGAGCAGCCCGGCGGCGTAGCCCATCAGGCAGAGCACCAGCGCGTACCGGCCGATGGCGTGGTCGGAGGGCGGTGCGACGTCGGCGAGCAGGCCGGCCGCGAAGCCGACCAGGCAGCCGCCGGTCGGCCCGTAGACCATGGCCAGGCCGACCACGACGAGCAGCAGTATGTCCGGGGTGGCCCCCGGGAGTTGCAGCCGGCCGAAGACGCTGACCTGGAGGATCAGGCCGAGCAGGATCAGGGCGGCGGAGACGGGGATGCGGGCGAGGCGCATGGCTCAGTTCCCCCCATTGGGCTTGGCGGGCGGGACGGCGGCCTGGGCCGCGGGGGCGGCGGGCGCCGCCGGGGCCTGGCCCTGACCGGCCGCCGCGGGGGCGGGCGGCAGGACGGCGTCCCGCGGGTCGGTGCGCGGCGGGACGACGACGACGCCGACCAGGTCGAGCCGGGTGAACTGGACGAACGGCTCGACCAGGACGGTCTTGGTGAGCTGACCGGGGTTGGCCTCGACCTGGACCACCTTGCCGACCGGGACGCCGGGCACGAACGGGCGGCCGCTCTGCGAGCCGAAGGTGACCAGCCGGTCGCCCTCCTTCACCTGGGCCTTGCCGTTGAGCAGCGAGACCTTCATGGCGCTGCTGCCGCCGCCGGAGGCGAAGCCGATCTCGCCGGTGCCCTCCAGCCGGGTGCCGGCGGAGAAGCCGGGGTCGGAGGCGAGCAGCACGGTGGCGGTGGTCGGGGCGACGGTGGTGATCCGGCCGACCAGGCCCTGCCCGTTGACCACGGTCATGTCCCGGGTGAGCCCGTCGTCGCTGCCGGCGTCGATGGTGATGGTCCAGGAGAAGCCCTGGGCCGGGCCGATCGCGATGGTCTGGGCGGCCTTGACGGTGTATCCGCCGGCGCCGGCCGTGCGCAGCAGGTCGTCGAGCTGCTGGGTGCGCCCGCCGGCCATGTCGGAGGAGGCCAGCTTCTGCCGCAGTTCGGTGTTCTCGCGGGCGAGCTGGTCGGTGCGGCCGCTGTGGGCCGCGGCGTCGCGGAAGGCCCGGACGGTGTCGGCGACCGGGTCGACGGCGGTGGCGGCGCCCCGTTCGACGGGTCCGAGGACGGAGGCCGCGGCTCGCCGGGCCCCGCCGAGCGGGGAGCTCTCACCGCCCTTGATGTCGACGGTGATCAACGCGAAGGCGACGGCCACCAGCAGGATGAGCAGCAGCCGGCTCTCTCGTGTGTCCCTCACGGTGCTGGTGCTGCCCCTTCGTACCTGGCCCCTCCGCCCGGGCTGTGGACCCGGGCGGGGACCCGCTCAGTTCGGACGTTTCGGTTCTGTTAGCGGCGCGGTGCGGCGTCGAGCACCTGCTGGAGTGCCTCGAACTCCTCGACGCACTTGCCGGATCCGAGCGCGACGGAGTCCAGCGGGTTCTCGGCGATGTGGATCGGCATGCCGGTCTCCCGGCGCAGCCGCTCGTCCAGGCCGCGGAGCAGGGCGCCGCCGCCGGTGAGCACGATGCCCCGGTCCATGACGTCGCCGGCCAGCTCGGGCGGGCACTGGTCGAGGGTGGTCTTCACCGCGTCGATGATCGAGTTGACCGGCTCGTCGATGGCCTCGCGGACCTCGGCGGCGGAGATGACGACGGTCTTGGGCAGGCCGCTGACCAGGTCGCGGCCGCGGATCTCGGCGTGCTCGTCCTTCTCGCCCTCCAGGCCGAAGGCGGAGCCGATGCTCATCTTGATCTGCTCGGCGCTGCGCTCGCCCAGGAGCAGCGAGTACTCCTTCTTGATGTGCTGGACGATGGCGTTGTCCAGCTCGTCGCCGGCCACCCGGATGGACTGCGCGGTGACGATGCCGCCGAGCGAGATGACGGCGACCTCGGTCGTGCCGCCGCCGATGTCGACGACCATGTTGCCGGTGGGCTCGTGGACCGGGAGACCGGCGCCGATCGCGGCGGCCATCGGTTCCTCGATGATGTGCACCTGGCGGCAGCCGGCCTGCAGGGAGGCCTCGATGACGGCGCGGCGCTCGACCCCGGTGATGCCGGAGGGCACGCACACGACGACGCGGGGGCGGGCGAGGAAGCGGCGGCGGTGGATCTTGAGGATGAAGTAGCGGAGCATCCGCTCGGTGATCTCGAAGTCGGCGATCACGCCGTCCTTGAGCGGGCGGATGGCCACGATGTTGCCCGGGGTGCGTCCGATCATCTTCTTGGCCTCGGAACCGACGGCCAGGATTCCCCCGGTGTTGGTGTTGACCGCTACCACCGACGGCTCGTTGAGGACGATCCCCTTGCCCCTGACGTACACCAGCGTGTTGGCAGTTCCGAGGTCGATCGCCAAGTCGCGGCCGATGAACGACAGGTTGCTCGCCATGGGGTGTGGGTGCCTTCCCGGGCTCGGTGTCATGGAGGTGGACGGAATGCGCGCGCCCACGCTTGGGCGGAGACCAGCTGAGCTGCCTTACCGGGCCCTTGAGTCGCGTCCATCGTAGTCACGCCGGCCGGCACGGACGTCGACGTGGGGCGTACCGTCCATTGTCCGGAGCGTGATCGCTTCTCCGGGCATTGGGACGCCGTGTCGGCCCCCCTGGTTCCCTATTTCCCGATAAGAATGCCCCGGCCGGGCCAATGGTCCCGACCGGGGCACCCGAAGGTCCCTGGCGCCCGTCCGGATCAGGCGTGGGCCGGGAAGAAGATCTTGATCTCGCGCTCCGCGGACTCGGACGAGTCGGAGGCGTGGATCAGGTTCTCGCGGGTGATGGTCGCGTAGTCGCCCCGGATGGTGCCGGCCCCGGCCTCCAGCGGGTTGGTGGCGCCGGCCAGCATGCGGATGCCGGCGACGACCTCCTCGCCCTCGACGATCAGGGCGAGGGACGGGCCGGAGGTCATGAACTCCAGGAGCGGCTCGTAGAACGGGCGGCCGACGTGCTCCGCGTAGTGCTGCTCCAGCGTCGCCCGGTCGAACGTGCGCAGCTCGACGGCGGCGAGGCGCCAGCCGGCCTTGCGCTCGATGCGGCTGATGATCTCGCCGGTCAGGCCTCGCTTGACGGCGTCGGGCTTGAGCAGGACGAGAGTGCGCTGGGACACGGTGCGTCTCCTGGGGAAATCGGTACGGATCGCACGCCGTTCGACGTGCGGAGTGCGACTACCGCAGAGGTTACCTTGCGTGAGCGAATGCCCGGCCGCCCGTCGGAGGTCCGGTCTAGGCCGCCGGCGCCGGTTCGGCGGCGGCGGTCCGGGCGGCCTTGATCTCGTCGATCTTCCGGCCGTAGTGCACCGAGCACCACCAGAGGCCGGCGAAGACGAGGCCGAGGCCGAACATGGTCGGCAGGACGAAGCCGCTCGCGATGAGCCCGACCTGGAGCGCCCAGCCGACGGCGACCGCGCCGGGCCTGTTGATCATGCCGCAGAGCAGCACGCAGAGGGCCATCGCGATGCCGCTGACGGTCCAGACGGTGCCCGCGGGGACGTCCGAGAGCTGCATCGCCACCAGACCGGCGAACATGATCAGCAGTGCCTCGCCGATCAGCGTCGAGGAACAGAGCGTCCTCATCGTCACTTCCTCCCGAGCAGCAGGCGGGCCTCGCCCACCGTGATGACCGAACCGGTGACCAGCACCCCGGCGCCGCCGAGGTCGCCCTCCTCCTCGGCGAGGGTGACGGCGGCGGCGATGGCGTCGTCGAGCCGGGGCTCGACCTGGACGCGGTCCTCGCCGAAGATGTCGACCGCGAGCGCGGCCAGCGCGTCCACGTCCATCGCGCGGTGGGTGGAGTTCCGGGTGATGACGACCTCGGCCAGGAGCGGCTCGAAGACCTCCAGCAGACCGGCCACGTCCTTGTCGCCGCTGGTGCCGATCACGCCGACCAGCCGGGTGAATCCGAAGGACTCGCCGATCGCGGTGACCGCCGCCTGGGCGCCGTGCGGGTTGTGCGCGGCGTCCAGGAGGATCGTCGGGCTGCGGCGGACGATCTCCAGGCGGCCCGGCGAGTCGACGCCGGAGAACGCCTGCCGCACCTTGTCCACGTCCAGCTTCCCGCCGCGGGCACCGCCGACGCCGAAGAAGGCCTCGACCGTCGCCAGGGCCAGCGCCGCGTTCTGCGCCTGGTGGCCGCCGTGCAGCGGGAGGAAGACGTCCTCGTACTCCTCGCCGCCGAGGCCGCGCAGGGTGACGAGCTGGCCGCCGACCGCGACCTCACGGCGGATCACGCCGAACTCCATGCCCTCGCGGGCCACCGTGGCGTCGACCTCGACGGCGCGCCGCAGGATGGTCTCGGCGGCGTCGAGCTGCTGGTGGGCGACGATCGCGATGGCGTCGGGCTTGATGATCCCGGACTTCTCCACCGCGATCTCGCCGGTGGTCCCGCCCAGCTTGTCGGTGTGGTCCAGGCCGATCGGGGTGATCACCGCGACGGCGGCGTCGATGACGTTGGTGGCGTCCCAGGAGCCGCCCATGCCGACCTCGACGATGCCGACGTCCACCGGTGCGTCGGCGAAGGCGGCGTAGGCCATGCCGGTCAGCACCTCGAAGAAGGACATCGCGACCGGCTGGCGCTCGTCGACCATCCGCACGTAGGGCTCGATGTCGCGGTAGACCTCGACGAACCGCTCGGGGGTGATCGGGGCGCCGTCCAGGGTGATCCGCTCGGTGACGCTCTCCACGTGCGGGCTGGTGTAGCGGCCGGTGCGCAGCTCGAAGGCGTTGAGCAGCTGCTCGACCATCCGGGCGGTGGAGGTCTTGCCGTTGGTGCCGGTGATGTGGATGGAGGGGAAGGACCGCTGGGGCTGGCCCAGGATGTCCATCAGCGCCTCGATCCGGTCGAGCGATGGCTCCAGCTTGTTCTCCGGCCAGCGCTCGGAGAGTTCCACCTCGACGTCGTGCAGGGCGTCGCCGGCGGCGCCGTCGGCGGGACGGAGGGTGTACGGGTTCGGGTCGGCCTTGTCGCTCACGTCCACAGTCTACGGAGCTGCGCCGGGCGCTCCCGACGGGGTGAGAACGACCACTTTGCCCCGGGTTGGCCGTTTCCCGCGTTTACTATCGATTTAGCGACATCAGGCCGCAATGGAGCAGCGATTCGCGCGTCAAGGAGACATATCGCCTTTGATCACGAGGAGCACAGCGCCTTGCCCGACACCCTGCGCAGTTTTGTCGAGCTCCGCCGGGACAGCATCGTCTGGATCGCCGGACTGATCTCGCTGGCCCTGCTGGTCTACATGGCCCTCGTCTTCGGGCGCTTCCTCCTCTACTGGGCCGGCTCCCGGCACGCCTTCCGGCACAACTCCGCCGCCGAGCCCGGCGACCCCTCCGCCTTCCAGTGGCACCTGATGGTCCCGTGCCGCGACGAGGAGGCCGTGATCGCCCAGACCCTCGCCGGCCTGCGGGCCGTCGCCCCGGCCGCCCACCTCTGGGTGATCGACGACGACAGCGAGGACGCCACCCGCGAGCTGGTGCTGGCCGCCGCCGCGCACGACGACCGGATCCACCTCGTCCAGCGCCGCCGCCCGCACGCCCGGATCGGCAAGGGCGCCGCCCTCAACGCCGCCTACCGGGAGATCTCCGACCGCCTGCCGGCCGGCACCGACCGCTCCCGGGTCGTGCTCGGCGTGGTCGACGCCGACGGGCAGCTCGACCACGGCACCCTCGAACAGGTCTGCAACGACCGCGCACTCGGCCGCCCCGACACCGGCGCCGTGCAGATCGGCGTCCGGATGCGCAACGCCGACGACGAGCTGCCGCTGCCCGGCCGCGGCCGGCTCGCCAACGCGTTCGCCCGCGCCCTGGTCCGGATGCAGGACGTCGAGTTCCAGGCCAACAACGCCGGTATGCAGATGCTGCGCCGCCGCACCGGAAGCGTCGGCCTCGGCGGCAACGGCCAGTTCGTCCGGCTCACCGCCCTCGACACGCTGACCGCCGAGGAGGGCCGCGCGGGCCGGCCGTGGCCGGAGCGCGCCCTGCTGGAGGACTACGAGTCCGGCCTGGACCTGCGGCTGGCCGGCTGGCGGCTCACCCACGTCACCGAGGCCGCCGTCTCCCAGGAGGCCCTGGTCTCCTACCGGCGCTTCCTCACCCAGCGCACCCGCTGGGCCCAGGGCAACATGCAGTGCCTGCGCTACACCGGCCGGGTCCTGCGCTCCCCGCACTACCGGCCCGCCGGCAAGGCCGAGGTGCTCTACACCTTCCTCCAGCCCGTGGTCTGCGTGCTGCTGGTCGTGCTCACCCCGGTGTCGATCGCGATCACCACGGCGGGCCTCGTGCTCTTCCCCGAGGAGACCGCCGAGTTCCAGCTCCGCTTCGGCCCCTGGATGGTGCTCGCCTTCGTACTGGCCACCCTGCCGATGCTCTTCTGGGGCTTCGCCTACCGCCGGCTCGTCCACCCCGACCGCAGCCGGCTCACCGGTCTGCTCTGGGGCGTCCTGGTCTGGCTCTACGCCTACCACCTGTTCGCGGTCGCGGCCCGGGCCGCCGTCCGGGTGCTGCTCGGCCGCAACGGCTGGGCCAAGACCAGGCGCAACGCCGAGAAGGTCGCGCTCGGCGCGCCCACCGCCCTCGAATCCTGACCCCGGCCGCCGACCCGACCGCTCGCCCGGCCCGACCGCCCGCCCGGCCCGACCCCGGAGTTCCCGTCATGTCCTCGTGCCTCCCGCCGAATCCCGCCGCCCGCCCGCTCGCCCCCGGCAGCGTCGCCGTCGTCCTCGGCACCCGCCCCGAGCTGGTCAAGCTCGCCCCGCTGATCCACGAGCTCGGGCCGGCGACCCGGCTGGTCCACACCGGCCAGCACTGGGACGAGGCGATGTCCGGCCGCTTCCTGCGCGACCTCGGCCTGCCCCGCCCCGAACTGCTCACCGGGGTCGGCGGCCGTCCGCGCGCCGGGCAGATCGCCCAGTCCCTCGGCCAGCTCGACGCCGCCTTCGCCGAGGACCGTCCGGCCGCCGTCGTCGTCCAGGGCGACACCAACGCCACCCTGGCCGGCGCGCTCGCCGCCAACGCCCGGGAGATCCCGCTGGTCCACGTCGAGGCCGGGCTGCGCAGCTTCGACCGGGCGATGCCCGAGGAGCACAACCGGGTGATGGTCGACCACGTCTCCGACCTGCTCTGCGCCGCCACCACCGACAACGCCGCCAACCTGCGCGCCGAGTCACTGGCCGAGGAGCGAATCGCCCTCACCGGCAACACCGTCGTCGAGGTGGTCCGCCGTCAGCTGCCCGACGCCGGGACCCGGGCCGCGCTGCTCGCCAGGCACGGGGTCGAGGAGGACGGGTACGTGCTGGCCACCGTGCACCGGCCGGAGAACACCGACACCGCCGGGGCGCTCGGCGCCGTCCTCGGGGAGCTGGACCGGATCGCCCGGGCCGGGACCCCGGTGCTGTTCCCGATGCACCCGCGCACCCGCGCCGCCGTCGAGCGGTTCGGGCTGGACGCCCTGCTGGAGCGACTGGCCGTCACCGGACCGGTCGGCTACGGCGACTTCCTGGGGCTGGCCCGGCACGCCGCGCTGCTGGTCTCCGACTCCGGCGGGGTGCAGGAGGAGTGCACCGTGCTCGGCCGCCCGCTGCTGGTCGTCCGCCGCTCCACCGAACGGCCGGAGGCGGTCGACGCCGGCTTCGCCGCGCTGGTGCGGCCGGACGAGGAGCTCGGCGACGCGGCCCGCGCCTGGCTGGCCGACACCCCCGAGCGGCTCGCCCGGCTGGCGGCCACTCCCAGCCCCTACGGCGACGGACTCGCCTCGGCCCGGATCGCCGGGCTGACCGCGCGGCTGGCATCGCCGCAGGTCGCGGCCGCCGCCTGACCGTCCTCTTGACAGGCGGATTGGTCTACTCCACCTTGTGAGGCAAGTCTCCTTCCCCGACAGGGACTTGAGTTGTCGGTAGCTCCCACACGCGCACCATCGACACCCGGACGGCTCTCCCCCACAGGAGCCGACGGCCTCCCCCACAGGAGATGGAGTCATGCCACTTGCCCGACACCGGCGCCCACGCGCCGTGTATTCCCTGCTCGCCGGCGCCAGCGCGATCGCGGTGGGCCTGAGCGGACTGGTCCTCGCTGGCGGCACCGGTGCGCACGCCGCCGCCGACGCCGCCGAACTGATCACCAACGGCGGCTTCGAGGACGCCAACCACCTCGGTGGCTGGACCTGTTCCTCCGGCGCGACGGAGACCGCCACCGTGCACTCCGGCTCGGCCGCACTGCGCTCCACCCCGGGCAACAGCGCCACCGGCGAGTGCAGCCAGACCGTCACCGTGAAGCCCTCCTCGACGTACACCCTGAGCAGCTGGGTCCAGGGCTCGTACATCTACCTGGGCGCCCGCGGCACCGGCGGCACCGACCCGAGCACCTGGACCCCCGGCGGCACCGGCTGGTCCAAGCTCAGCACCACCTTCACCACCGGGGCCGGCACCACCAGCGTCACCGTCTACCTGCACGGCTGGTACGGGCAGCCGGCGTTCCTGGCCGACGACGTCTCACTGCTCGGCCCCGGCGACCCCAAGCCCACTCCCACCCCCACCACCGCGAGCCCGACCCCGACGCCGACCGACTCGCCGACACCGACCGAGACGCCGACGCCCACCGTCACACCCACCCGGCCCGGGCCCAAGCACCTGCTGACCGGCTACTGGCAGAACTTCGACAACAACGCCACCGTGCAGCGGATCAGTGACGTCCCGGCCGCGTACGACATCATCGCGGTCTCCTTCGCCGACGCCACCAGCACGCCCGGCGGGCTCAGCTTCACCCTGGACCCGGTCCTCTCCTCCAGGCTCGGGGGCTACACCGAGGCCCAGTTCAAGGCCGACATCGCGGCCAAGAAGGCGGCCGGCAAGAAGGTGATCCTCTCGGTCGGCGGCGAGAAGGGCACGGTCTCGGTCAACAGCGCCGCGTCCGCGACCAACTTCTCCAACACCGCCTGGTCGCTGATGCAGACCTACGGCTTCGACGGCGTCGACATCGACCTGGAGAACGGCGTCAGCGCCACCTACATGGGCCAGGCCCTGCACAGCCTGGCGGCGAAGGCCGGCAAGGGCTTCGTGCTCACCATGGCGCCGCAGACCATCGACATGCAGTCGACCGGGATGGAGTACTTCAAGCTGGCGCTGAACGTGAAGGACATCCTCACCATCGTCAACATGCAGTACTACAACTCCGGCGCCATGCTCGGCTGCGACGGCCAGGTCTACTCGCAGGGGAGCGTCAACTTCCTCACCGCACTGGCCTGCATCCAGCTCAAGGGCGGGCTGCGGCCCGACCAGGTGGGGCTCGGCGTCCCCGCGTCCACCAGCGCGGCCGGCGGCGGGTACGTCAGCCCGAGCGTGGTCAACAACGCGCTGGACTGCCTGGCCGCCGGCACCGGCTGCGGCACCTTCAAGCCCGACACCAAGTGGCCCGGGATCGGCGGGGCCATGACCTGGTCGACCAACTGGGACGCCAAGGCGGGCGGCGGAATCGCCTCCACCGTCGGCTCGCACCTGCACGCGATGCCGTAACCTGCCCCGTCCGGCGGGCCCGGGCCGGGGTTCAGCCCCCGGCCCGGGCCTCCGGGATCTCGGCGCCGCCGTGCCGGCGCCGCAGCTCGGCGGTGATCTCGGCCAGCTCGCCCTCCGGCAGCAGCGGCAGCATCATCGCGACGCCCTGGAGCAGGCCGCCGAGCAGGAACGTGGTGTCCGGGGTCGCCGCGACCAGGCCGCGGACCTCGGCCACCTCACCGGCCGCGACCGCCTCGATCAGCCGGGCCGCGTCCACGCTCTCCTCGTCGACCTCCACCGCGCCGGTGTCCCGCGGCGCCCGCCGGGCCATCGCGCGCAGCACCCGGTCACCGACCTCGGGCGCGTAGGCCTTGCGGACGGCCTCGGCGGCGATCCAGGCGAGCAGGGTGGTCACCTCGCGCTCGGCCTGCTGCTCGAACAGCCGGTCCAGCGCGTGGTCGAACGCGAGCTGGTTCCCGTGCCGGAACGCGAGGAGCAGCACCGCCGCCCTCGCCTTGGCCTCCTCGACCACCTCGGCAGGCAGTTCGTCGACCAACTCCTCGGTCACCACCACGCCACACCCTCCCGTCGCTCCTCGGCTCTGCGGAACTCGAAGCACACCGTACACATCCCACCTGCCAACTTCCGCGAACGCGCGCGGGCAAGAGCGGAATGAATTCGGGCGGAAAGGGACCTCACCCGGTCCAGGATGAATATTCGCCGGAAGGGAGCAAGGGGATTGGGCTATTGGGACGCACGATTACCCGACGTCCGGAAAAACGGAGGAGCCGCACCCCGCGTCGGCGGGGCACGGCTCCTCGGGATCCGCGTCCGGATCAGCCCTGCGGCAGCGCCGCGAGCTGGGCGGTGATCCGGGCGATGTCGGCCCCGGCGGCCTCCTGCCGGACCCGGATCTTGGCGACGACGTCGTCCGGCGCCTTGGCGAGGAACGCCTCGTTGCCGAGCTTGGCGCCCGTCTGGGCCTTCTCCTTCTCGGCGGCCGCGAGGTCCTTGGCGAGGCGCTTGCGCTCCGCCGCGACGTCGATGGTGCCGGACAGGTCGAGCGCCACGGTGGCGCCGGCGACCGGGAGCGAGGCGGTGGCCGCGAAGCCCTCCTCCGGGACGGTCAGCCGCAGCAGCGCCCGGATCGCGTCCTCGTGGACGGCGAGCACGGTGCCCTCCAGGTCCAGCCGGGCCGGGACCCGCTGCGCCGGCTGGAGGCCCTGGTCCGAACGGAAGCGACGGACCTCGGTGACCACCTGCTGGAGCGTGGCGACCTCGGCCTCGGCCCCGGCGTCACGGAAACCGGCGTCCTTCGGCCACTCGGTGACGACCAGCGACTCGGCCCCGGTGAGCGTCGTCCAGAGCGCCTCGGTGACGAACGGGACGATCGGGTGGAGCAGCCGCAGCGTGACGTCCAGGACCTCGCCGAGCACCCGGCGCGAGGCGTCGGCCTGCGCGCCGCCCTTGGCCAGGGTGGTCTTCGAGAGCTCGACGTACCAGTCGAAGACCTCGTCCCAGGCGAAGTGGTAGAGCGCGTCCGAGGCCTTCGCGAACTCGTAGTCGTCGTAGAGCGCGTCGACCTCGGCCACGGTCGCGTTGAGCCGCGAGAGGATCCAGCGGTCGACCGAGGTCAGCTCCTCCGGCGCGGGCAGCGGGCCCTCGACGGTGGCGCCGTTCATCAGCGCGAAGCGGGTCGCGTTCCAGATCTTGTTGCAGAAGTTCCGCGAGCCCTTGACCCAGTCCTCGCCGATCGGCACGTCGGCGCCCGGGTTGGCGCCGCGCGCGAGGGTGAAGCGGACGGCATCGGCGCCGTAGGCGTCCATCCAGTCCAGCGGGTCGACGGCGGTGCCGGAGGACTTCGACATCTTCTTGCCGAACTCGTCACGGACCAGGCCGGTCAGGGCGACCGTCTTGAACGGCGCCTGGCCGTCCATCGCGTACAGGCCGAACATCATCATCCGGGCGACCCAGAAGAAGATGATGTCGTGGCCGGTGACCAGGACGTCGGTGGAGTAGAACTTCTCCAGGTCCGGGGTCTGCTCCGGCCAGCCGAGCGTCGAGAACGGCCAGAGACCGGAGGAGAACCAGGTGTCCAGGACGTCCGGGTCCTGGTGCCAGCCCTCGCCGGTCGGCGGCTCCTCGTCCGGTCCGACGCAGACGACCTCGCCGTCCGGGCCGTACCAGACCGGGATCCGGTGGCCCCACCAGAGCTGGCGCGAGATGCACCAGTCGTACATGTTGTCGACCCAGTCGAAGTAGCGGCGCTCCAGCTCCTTCGGGTGGATCTCCACCTTGCCGTCACGGACCGCGTCGCCGGCGGCCTGGGCCAGCGGGGCGACCTTGACCCACCACTGCAGCGACAGCCGCGGCTCGACCACGGTGTGGCAGCGCGAGCAGTGGCCGACGGCGTGCATGTACGGGCGCTTCTCGGCGACGATCCGGCCCTGCTCGCGCAGCGCGCCGACGACCGCCGAGCGGGCCTCCAGACGGTCCAGACCGAGGAAGGGGCCGTGCACGGTGATCGCGCCGCGCTCGTCCATGATGCTCAGGTTCGGCAGGTCGTGGCGCTGGCCGATGGCGAAGTCGTTCGGGTCGTGCGCCGGGGTCACCTTGACCGCACCGGTGCCGAACTCCGGGTCGACGTGCTCGTCGGCGACGACCGGGATCTCCCGGTCGGTGAGCGGCAGCTTGATGGTGCGGCCCACCAGGTGCCTGTACCGCTCGTCCTCCGGGTGGACCGCGACGGCGGTGTCACCCAGCATCGTCTCGGCCCGCGTGGTGGCGACGACGATCGAGTCCGCGCCGTCCCCGTAGCGGATCGAGACCAGCTCGCCGGGGACCTCCTCGTGCTCGACCTCGATGTCGGAGAGCGCGGTGAGACAGCGCGGGCACCAGTTGATGATGCGCTCGGCGCGGTAGATCAGGCCGTCGTCGAACAGCCGCTTGAAGATGGTCTGGACGGCCTGCGACAGACCCTCGTCCATGGTGAACCGCTCGCGCGACCAGTCCACGCCGTCACCGAGACGGCGCATCTGGCCGAGGATCCGGCCGCCGTAGTTCTCCTTCCACTCCCAGACCTTCTCGACGAAGGCCTCGCGGCCCAGGTCGTGCCGGGAGAGGCCGGACTCGGCGAGCTGCTGCTCCACCTTGTTCTGGGTGGCGATGCCGGCGTGGTCCATGCCGGGCAGCCAGAGGACCTCGAAACCCTGCATGCGCTTGCGCCGGGTCAGCGTGTCCATCAGCGTGTGCTGGAACGCGTGGCCCAGGTGCAGCGCACCGGTGACGTTCGGCGGGGGGATGACGATCGTGTACGGGGGCTTGTCGCTCTTGGCGTCGGCGGTGAAGTAACCGCGCTCTACCCAGCGCTCGTACAGCTCGCCCTCTACGTCCGCCGGAGCGTAGGTCGTCGGGAGGGTGGCTGCTTCGTCCCCGGCGGGCGTACTCGCGGGGCGCTGGTTCGTGGTGTCGGTCACGACGGACAGTTTACGTAGTCCGGGAACCGGGTTACGAACCGCTTTCCCCCGGGGGCGCCGGGACGGGCCCCCGGAGCGGCCCGGACCGCACGGCGGGGGCCCCGGAACCGTGAACGGTTCCGGGCCCCCGGCCGACGACGTGCGGCAGGTCAGGCGCTCTTGTCGCGCCGCTCCCGCTTGATCATGTCGCGCGGCACCAGGGTGGGGATGGCGTGCTTGGAGACGACGTCCCCGGTCACCACCACGCGGGCGACGTCCTGACGCGAGGGGACCTCGTACATCACGGACATCAGCACCTCCTCCATGATGGCCCGCAGACCGCGCGCGCCGGTGCCGCGCAGGATCGCCTGGTCGGCGATCGCCTCCAGCGCGTCCCGGGAGAACTCCAGCTCCACGCCGTCCAGTTCGAAGAGCTTCCGGTACTGCTTGACCAGCGCGTTCTTCGGCTCGGTGAGGATCTGCAGGAGCGCCTCGCGGTCCAGGTTGTGCACGCTGGTGATCACCGGGAGGCGGCCGATGAACTCGGGGATCATGCCGAACTTGACCAGGTCCTCCGGCATCACCTGACGGAAGTGGTCGCTCGAGTCCACCTCGCGCTTGGAGCGGATGGTGGCGCCGAAGCCGATGCCCTTGGCACCCGCCCGGCCCTCGATGATCCGCTCCAGGCCGGCGAACGCGCCACCCACGATGAACAGCACGTTGGTGGTGTCGATCTGGATGAACTCCTGGTGCGGGTGCTTGCGGCCCCCCTGCGGCGGCACCGAGGCGGTGGTGCCCTCCAGGATCTTCAGCAGCGCCTGCTGCACGCCCTCGCCGGAGACGTCACGGGTGATCGACGGGTTCTCGCTCTTTCGGGCGACCTTGTCGATCTCGTCGATGTAGATGATCCCGGTCTCGGCCTTCTTGACGTCGTAGTCCGCCGCCTGGATCAGCTTCAGCAGGATGTTCTCGACGTCCTCGCCGACGTACCCGGCCTCGGTCAGCGCGGTGGCGTCGGCGATCGCGAACGGCACGTTCAGCATCCGGGCCAGGGTCTGCGCCAGCAGCGTCTTGCCGGAGCCGGTCGGCCCGAGCAGCAGGATGTTGGACTTGGCCAGCTCGATGGCGTCCTCGCGGCCGTTGCCGCCGCTGCGGCCGGCCTCACCCGCCTGGACCCGCTTGTAGTGGTTGTAGACGGCCACCGACAGCGCCTTCTTGGCGAGGTCCTGGCCGACCACGTACTGGTCCAGGAACTCGTAGATCTCGCGTGGCTTCGGCAGTTCCTCGAAGCGCACCTCGGAGGTCTCGGCGAGCTCCTCCTCGATGATCTCGTTGCACAAGTCGATGCACTCGTCGCAGATGTACACGCCTGGGCCGGCGATCAGCTTCTTCACCTGCTTCTGCGACTTGCCGCAGAACGAGCACTTGAGCAGGTCGCCACCGTCTCCGATGCGTGCCACGAGGTGCTTCCCCTTCGCCAGGGGCCCCGCGGGGGTTCCGGGGCCTGGTGCTGTGGACCGTCGACGCCGACGGCGAATCGGTCTCGCTATCCGACGGTACTCTGCCGAGCCGCTGATTCCGTCCTCTTCGCCGGGTCTGCCCTACGCCCTGGGCGAATTGATACCGAACAGATGCCGTTGCGGGAGCCGCCGGTGTGCCGGGGCGGGGCGCGCGGACCTGCCGCACGCCCCGCCCAGGAGCTCCGTCCTCGCGGTCCCGCCCGCCCGGTGCCGGGTGAGCGGGACCCTTGCCGGCCTCAGGAGGTCAGCGAGGCCTTGCGGGTGGAGATGACCAGGTCGATCAGACCGTACTCGACGGCCTCCTCGGCGGTCAGGATCTTGTCGCGCTCGATGTCGTCGCGGACCTGCTCCACCGACTTGTTGGAGTGCTTCGACAGCATCTCCTCCAGCTGCTCGCGCATCCGGAAGATCTCCCGGGCCTGGATCTCCAGGTCGGACACCTGGCCGCGGCCGGTCTCCGTGTACGGCTGGTGGATCAGGATGCGGGCGTTCGGGAGCGCCATGCGCTTGCCGGGGGTGCCGGCCGCCAGCAGCACGGCCGCCGCCGAGGCCGCCTGGCCCATGCAGACGGTGGTGATGTCCGGCTTGACGTACTGCATGGTGTCGTAGATGGCCGTCAGGGCCGTGAACGAGCCGCCGGGCGAGTTGATGTACATCTGGATCTCGCGGTCCGGGTCCATCGACTCCAGGCAGAGCAGCTGCGCCATGATGTCGTTGGCCGACACGTCGTCCACCTGCGAGCCGAGGAAGATGATGCGCTCCTCGAACAGCTTGGCGTACGGGTCGTACTCGCGGATGCCCTGCGAGGTGCGCTCGACGAACCGCGGGACGATGTAGCGACCCTCGGCTCGCATGTCCTCGACGCGCGCCTTGGCACTGGAGAGGCTGGGGATGTTCATGGGGGTTCTTGTCCTCCGGAGCGTTGTGGCTGTGGTCTCGTGGGCCAGGCTCAGGCGCCCGTGCCGCCGCCGCCGGGGACGTCCGCGGCGCTGTGCATGATCGCGTCGATCAGCCCGTACTCCAGGGCCTCCTCCGGGGTGAACCAGCGGTCACGGTCGGAGTCCGAGGTGATCTGCTCGAAGGACTGGCCGCTGTGGAAGGCGATCAGCTCGGACATCCGCTTCTTGGTGCGGAGCAGCTGCTCGGCCTGGATGCGGATGTCGGTGGCCGAACCGCCGAGGCCGGCGGAGGGCTGGTGCATCAGGATGTTGGCGTTGGGCAGCGAGAAGCGCTTGCCCTTGGCACCCGCGGTCAGCAGGAACTGGCCCATCGAGGCGGCCATGCCCATCGCGATGGTGACGACGTCGTTCTTGATGTACTGCATGGTGTCGTAGATCGCCATGCCGGCCGAGATCGAGCCGCCCGGGGAGTTGATGTAGAGGAAGATGTCCTTGTCCGGGTCCGCGGCCAGCAGCAGGAGCTGGGCGGTGATCTTGTTGGCGATGTCGTCGTCGACCTGCTGGCCGAGGAAGATGATCCGCTCGTTGAGCAGCCGGTTGTAGACCTGGTCGCCGAGGCCGCCCAGCACGTCACCAGAGGCGGCGTGCGGCGCCATCGGGCCGGGCATCTGCATCTGCGGGTACGTCACTTAGCCACCTGCTCAGTCGATTTGGACGGTCGCTCCGCGACCGTCACGGTGTCGCACAGCTTCCGGGTATCACGTCGTGATTGTTGCTGTCCATGGACCCTAACGCGCAGGCCGGGCCACTGAATCCCTCACGCAGAACTGTTCGCTGTGAGCGCAGGGTTCACGCCCGACGGGCCCGGCGGCACCGGGAACGCGGCACGGAACGCCGCGGGCGCGGCCGGGAACACAGCGGGCCCGGACGCCGTACGGCGTCCGGGCCCGCTGTCGCGCCTCAGGGCGACCGGGGAGGTCAGGCCTCGGTCTTCTCCTCGGCCTCGGCCTCGGCGGCCGGGGCCTCGACGGTCTGAGCCGACTCGTCGGTCTCGTCGTCGTCGAAGTTGATCTCGTTGCCCTCGGTGTCGACGACCTTGGCGGCCTCGACCACCGTGGCCAGCGCCTTGCCGCGGGCGACCTCGCCGACCAGCAGCGGCACCTGGCCACCCTGGACGACCTGCTGCGCGAACTGGTCCGGGGTCAGGCCCGAACCGGCGGCACGGCGGATGAGGTGCTCGGTCAGCTCCTCCTGGGAGACGTTGAGCTCCTCGTCGGCGACGATCTGGTCCAGGACGAACTGGGTCTTGATGCCCTTCTTCGCCTGCTCCTCCAGCTCACCGAGGTACTCCTCCTCCGACTTGCCCTGGGTCTCCAGGTAGGTCTTGAGGTCGAGGCCCATCGGCTCCAGCTGGTGGTGCTCCAGGTTGTGCTTGCGGGTCTCGATCTCGTCCTTGAGGAGCTTCTCCGGGAACTCGATCTCGACCAGGCCGAGCAGCGCGTCCAGCACCTTCTCCTGGGCCTGGGTGGCCTGGTCGTACTCCTTCATGCGCTCCAGGCGCTTGCGGGAGTCGCCACGCAGGTCCTCCAGGGTGTCGAACTCGCTGGCCAGCTGGGCGAACTCGTCGTCCAGCTCCGGCAGCTCCTTCTCCTGGACGGCGGTGACGGTGACGGTGACCTCGGAGGTCTTGCCCGCCTGGGTGCCACCCTTGAGCTCGGTGGAGAAGGTGGCGGTGCCACCGGCCTCCAGGCCGATGACGGCCTCGTCGATGCCGTCGATCAGACGGCCCGAGCCGATCTCGTAGCTCACGCCGGCGGCGGTGCCGTCATCGGGCACCTCGCCGTCGACCTTGGCCTCCAGGTCGACGACCACGGTGTCGCCGTCGGCCGCGGCGCGCTCGACGTCCTTGACCGAGGAGAAGCGCTCGCGCAGCTGCTCCAGGGACTTGTCGATGTCCTCGTCGGTGACCGCGATCGGGTCGACGGTGACCTCGATGGTCGAGAAGTCCGGAAGGGTGATCTCCGGGCGGATGTCCACCTCTGCGGTGAACTTCAGGTCACCGCCGTCGGCGATCTTCTCGACACCCTCGATGTTGGTGATGTCGGGCTGGCCGAGGACCTCGATCTTGCCCTCGTCGACGGCCTGCGTGTAGAAGCGCGGCAGGGCGTCGTTGACGGCCTCCTCCAGCACGGCACCACGGCCGAAGCGCTGGTCGATGACACGGTTCGGGATCTTGCCCTTGCGGAAGCCCGGGACCGAGACCTGCTGGTTGATCTTCTTGTACGCCGCGTCGAGGCTGGGCTTGAGCTCCTCGAAGGGCACCTCGACGGTGAGTCGAACCCGGGTCGGGTTCAGAGTCTCGACGGCGCTCTTCACGGTTGGGTCTCCTATGGGCTTGCGGTCAGGTTGTCTCCGCCCTCCCCGGCCACCGGCCTGGGGCCGGTAAGCGGACGGATCGGGCGAGACGGGCGATGGGCGGTTGGAGCTGCATCTCCCGTGGGGGGTGGACGGTGAGCGTGACTCCTCGCCCTCATGCGGTTGACCTGGGTGGACGCCGCAGGGACTACCGCCAGCGCCCCATCCTACCGGTACCACGAAAGGCGGACGCCAGGGCGACGCCGCCGGGGGCCGCTCAGGCCCTGCCGACGGGCTCCGGGGCGGGTTCCCGGGCGGGACCCGCACCCTCCCGGCCGGGGGCCGGACGCATGGTCGCCGCAGCGTCGGAGTCCCGCACCAGCAAGGCGATCAGGGCTGCCAGCAGGGCCAGCCCGGCGGCGGTGAGGAAGGCCGCGCGGTAGGCGACGAGGTTCGCCACGGGCGTACCCGAGGCGTTCACGGCGAACGGTCCGACGGCGGTGAGGACGGTGCCGAGGACGGCGACACCGAGCGCCGATCCCAGCTGCCGCTGGGCGTTGTAGAGGGTGGAGGCGGCGCCGGTGTCGGCCGGGGCGACGGTGGAGAACGCGGCGGTCTGCGAGGGCATGAAGACGTGCGCCATCGCGAAACCGGTGACGAAGAGCAGCACGCGGACGGCCCAGAGGTTGCTCTCCGGCCCGATCGCGGCCATCAGGGCGAGGCAGCCGGACACCACGGCGGCGCCCGCGACGAGGAGCCGGCGCGGGCCGAACCGCGGGTAGAGCCGGCCCGCCACCTGGGAGGCGAGCATCACACCGAGCGCTTCCGGGAACACCATCAGACCGCTGTGCAGGGCGTCCATGCCGAGCGCGTCCTGCATGAGCAGCGGGAAGAGGTAGAGCATGCCGAGGAAGGCCGCGCCGGAGAAGAGCGAGAGCAGGTTGGTGGTGCGGAAGATCCGGTCCCGGAAGAGCCGCAGGTCGAGCATCGGCTCGGGGCGGCGCAGCTCGACCACGACCAGGGCGACGAGCGCGAACAGCCCGCCGAGCGCCGAGACGAGGATCCGTGCGCTCCCCCAGCCCTCCGACGCGCCCTCGGAGAGCGCGTACATCGTGGCGCCGAAGCCGACGGCGGAGAGCAGGAAACCGGCCGCGTCGAACCGGCCGACCCGCTCGGCGCGGTAGTCGGGCAGGAAGAGCACGCCGAAGACGAGGGCGGCGAGGCCGACCGGCACGTTGACGATGAAGACCCAGTGCCAGGACCAGCCGTCCACCAGCCAGCCGCCGAGCACCGGCCCGGCGGCGGGGGCGACGGCGGTCGGCAGCATCAGCACCCGGGTGGCGCGCATGCGCTCCTCCTGGGGGAAGGCCCGGAAGAGCATGGTCATCCCGACCGGGGTGAGCAGGCCGCCGGCCGCGCCCTGGAGGACCCGGTACAGGGTGAGCGAGGTCATCGAGCCGGCCGCACCGCAGAGCAGCGAGGCGACGGTGAACAGGGCCAGCGAGAGGAGGAAGACCCGGCGGGTGCCGTACCGGTCGCCGAGCCAGCCGGAGAGCGGGACGAAGACGGCCAGGCTGACCAGGTAGCCGACGTTGATCACGCCGACTCCGGCCGGATCGGTGCCGAACTCGCGGCCGATCGCGGGCAGGGCCACGTTGACGATCGTGGTGTCCATGATCGACATGAACAGCGCGGCGACGAAGACGACGCCGACCGCGATCTTGGGATTCATCCGCGCCGGGTTCGTCCGTGTCGGGCTGCGCATCGAGGGCTCCTGGATAAATGAAAAATCAACCACCCACGATGCCGGACGGGACCCGGAAACGACAACAGGGCCTCGTCGACGACGAGACCCTGCGCACTGTCGGGGTGACCGGATTCGAACCGACGGCCTTCCGCTCCCAAAGCGGACGCGCTACCAAACTGCGCCACACCCCGTGGTGCCGAGAGGAAGCGTACACGCCGTGCCCTGCCGGTTCGGCGAGATATTCCGAGCCCCCGAAACGAATGTGGTGTGCACGCAGCCGACCGAACCAGGTACGCTGTTCCCGACCTTCCGTCCGGCAACGGCCGGGGGATCGCGCGGGCGTAGCTCAATGGTAGAGCCCTAGTCTTCCAAACTAGTCACGCGAGTTCGATTCTCGTCGCCCGCTCAGAAGTCCGGCCCCGGAGTGATGCCCCGCATCGCTCCGGGGCCGTTCGCGTACCCCGGCGGGCCCCGCGCGCGGGCCCTCCCCCCTCCCGACCGCGGGTCAGAGGCCCAGCCGGGCCGCCCGGGCGGCGGCCCGGTCGAGCAGCCGGTGGACGTCGGACTGCCGGGTGGCGGGCCGGTCGTTGTACTCGTCCGGGGAGTTCACCGGACGACCGGTGGCGTGCAGGACCTCCATCAACTGGACCCGGGCGGTGCGGACCGTCGCCGGGGTGCCGAAGCCGTGGGCCAGGACGGCGGCCTGCGCGCCGAGCAGGCAGACCCGGCCGTCCGCGTCCCACATCGCGCCCTGGAGCCAGCCGTGGGCGGCGATGTACCGGGAGGCCAGGCCGAGGTGCTCGGCGGCGGTCACCGGCGCGGGGCGGGGCGGGCGGCGGAGCGCCCGGTCCAGCAGGGTGGCCCGGGGCACCCGGTGCCCCGCGTACCAGGGGCGGAGCGCGGAGCCGAGCGGGCAGACGTACGGGACCGGCGTGCGCGCGGGGGCGGGCAGCGTGGCCAGGTACGCCTCGATCTCGGCGACCAGGCCGGAGCCGCCCGGGGTCGGCCGGTCCGGGGCGAACAGGACAGGAGGCGGCGTCAGTTCGGTGCGGGGCATGCGGGTTCTCCCGGCGGGGCCGATGGTTTCCGCTACCCAAAATGGTGCATAGGGGGCATTTCTGCGACCGGAGCGCGCCTCGTGGGGGCTCGGCCCCGGGCCGGCGGCGGCCGCGGTGCGGTTTCCCGGGGAGCCTCCGGGCCGATAGCCTCGGCGGCGTTCGAAAGCAGTTCGACGGAGGTTCGCGACGTTCGGAGCCCGAGAGTGGAGGAGTCCCCGTGCGCCCTCAGGACCGACTGGCCGTCATACAGCGATCCGTGGTCCGGGAGATGGGGCGCCTCGGGCAGCAGTTCGCCGTCGACGGCGAGGTGGTGCGCGGCCCGGGGACGACCGCGGTCGCCGTCCGCGAGCACCCGGGCGGCGAGGGCGCCGGCCATGTCGACCTCGGCTACGTGCTGGAACTCGGCCGGGCCGACGCGCCGGTGGTCTGGGACTGCACGGCAGGTCTCGGCAAGACCGAGGAGGAGAAGCTCGACAGCGCGGTGCGGATGTGGGCGACCACGACCGCCTCGGCCCTGGTCGAGCTGCGGGAGGGCGGCGGCAGGCACGGCGACCACGCCGACCATCCCGAGCTGCCCGGCTGGCACGCCGTCCAGGGACCGGCGGCGGTGTTCGGGTTCGGCAACGAGCGGCTGGCCGGCTGGCTGGCCGAGCACCGGGTCCTGCCGGCGCTGGCGCCCGCCCTGCTGCCCGCGCTGGGCGGACCGGACGGGCGGGGCGGACGGAGGCCGCACGGGGTCAAGCTGTTCCTGGGCGGCAAGGCGGGGGACGACGTCGCCGAGGTCCGGGTCGACGGAGAGGTCTCCGAGGCGGCATCGGCGGCGCTGCGCGCGCTGGACTGGCCGCGCGGCGAACGGCTGTGCTGGGCGCGACTGTTCGCGGTGCTGACGGCCCAGGGCACGGCGGTGCCGACGGCCGCGCCGGCCGGCGCCGGCGAGGTCGCGGCGGCCCGGCCGGCGGCCGTGGCGGCGGCGCGCCCGCAGGGCCTGTTCGCCCGATGGCGGCAGGCGAGACGCGCCGGCCGCTGACGGACGGCCGCTCCTCGGCCCACCGGCTCGCGTCCGGGCCCGGACGCGGCCAGGGGCATGCGTCGGACCGGCCGCGTCGGATCGGCCTGCGTCGGCCGACCCGGGTCAGCTGGCGATGTTGGAGATGGACTTGGCGACCTGCGCCAGGAAGTCCTGGATCGGCTTGGCGGCCGTGCTCTGGTTGAGCATGAACCCGAACAGCGCGGCCAGGATGAAGTGCCCAGTCTTCAGCTGCTTGTTGCGGATGAAGATGAAGCAGACGATGCCGAACAGGACCAGAGCGGAGACGGAGAGTGCCACCCGGACTCACTTCCTCGATTCGTATCGGGGTGCCACCGGCTGACAGCCCCTGCGAAGCCGGACCCCGGCCTGTCCGACGGTCCCGAGGCGGAACGGCAGATCGCCCGGCACGTCGAGGCCGGAGGAGGAGCCCGGTACGGCCGCACGGTGCCCGTCGTGCCGCATGTGACGCCCCCCATCCCCCGAATCCTGAACAGTCCCGCCCGGACTCAGTGTGGTCGACCGTGCCGATTGCGTAAAGGTCTGACTGTCAGCCGAACGCCGATATCCTGCGATGCGAGACGAGTTTCCGCCGACCGAGACGATAGTCGAGACGTTCTGACGAATCATCGGCGGGGCACCGCTGAGCGGCCGGGAAACGTCCGGGGGGCCGGACCGGAACCCGCTGGTCCGCTCTGCCGCCGGGGCACCGGAATTGGCCGAAGATCAGCTCCCAGGCTTGACAGCAGCTGCCGTTGGCATGTGCCTCCGCGCGACGGCGCCCGCGACCTCGCCCGGGGCCGGACGACGGGCCGTCAGTCGCGCCAGAGCAGCAGCACCGCACGGTCGTCGTTGATGTCCCGGGCGACCGTCTCGATCAGCCGGGCGGCCGCTCCGCCGCCCGTGCCCGGACCGCTGCCCGGCACCAGCCGGTCCGCCTCGCCCATCAGCCGGTCCATGCCCTCGGAGAGGTCCCGACCGGGCGCCTCGACCATGCCGTCGGTGCAGAGCATCAGGACGTCGCCGCGGTTCAGCCGCCCGCGCACGCCCTCGAACTTCGCGCCGTCGTAGATGCCGAGCGCCGGGCCGTCCGCGGCCTCCTTGAGGTCCCAGCGGCCGGCGCCGGCCAGCCGCTGCATCCCCGGCAGGTGTCCGGCCGAGAGCAGCTCGTACTCCCCGGTGTCCAGGTCCAGCACCAGGTGGACGGCGGTGGCGAAGCCCTCCTCCCAGGACTGCCGGAGCAGGTAGCCGTTGGCGGCGGGCAGGAAGTCGTGCGCGGGCAGGGAGCCGAGCAGCCCGCCGAAGGCGCCGGAGAGCAGCAGCGCCCGGGAGCCGGCGTCCATGCCCTTGCCGGAGACGTCCGCGAGGACGACCTCCAGGACCCGCCGGCCCGGGCCGGTCCGGTCGGCGACCACGAAGTCGCCCGAGAAGGACTGCCCGCCGGCCGGGCGCAGCGCCATGTCGGCGTGCCAGCCGTCCGGCAGCCGGGGCACCCGGCTCTGCACCCGAAGCCGCTCGCGCAGGTCGAAGAGCATGGTCGAGCCGCCCCACCAGGGCACGCCGACCCGGCTGCGGAACTGGGCCAGCAGCAGACCGCCGACCCCGGCCGCGCCGACCACCAGGGCGGCGCCGGGGGTGACCCCGTAGGTGTAGGCCTCGGGGTTGTCACTGGCCACCCGCTGCCCGGTGTGGATCACCGACTCGGCGGAGAGGCCCAGGGCGGCCAGCGCGTAGAGCACCACCAGGGAGCCGGGGCGCAGCAGCAGGGCGGCGGCCAGGATCGGCAGCACCAGGGCGGTGGGCGGGGCCCAGGCGGGCCACCAGATGTTGAGCAGGATCAGCAGCGGCACCAGCAGGGCGAGCGCGCAGAGCACCGGCCAGTCGGCGGCGCCGCCGCGGAAGTAGTCGACCCCGGCTGTGCGCAGCCTTCGGCGGACCCGGCGGAGCCTCTTGCGCAACCGGGCCGTCACGGGGTCGGACGCCGTGGCGGCGCCGGGCCTCGTCGCAGTCGTCTGGGGCGGTGAGCCCGGCGGTCTGCCAGCCATGGGGACCGACCATATCCAGCGGTCGCGGTCGGCGTCGACGGCCAGGACACGGGCGGCTTCGCCGTGGCGCGGGCCCGTCAGCGGGTTTCGGCCGATTGCGGCGGGCGGCGACCGGTGCGTCAGGAGGCGTGCGCCGGTTGGGCGTACGAACCGCCCGCGCGGCGCACGCGCCCCGCGTGCGGGCACTGTGGCGCGCTGTGCACCGGGGCGGGTGCTGTGGCCGATCACACAGGGGCTCGCGGGTCCCGAACGTACGGCGACCGGCCGCGCCTGCGGGGCGCGGCCGGTCGCCGGGAGGGTTGCGGGGGGACGGGCGGGAGGGGTCAGCCCTCCTGCTGCGGGTGGTGGGCCGGGATCGGCGGGAGCTCCCCGGTGATCTCGTAGACGCTCAGCATGTCGATCCGGCGGGTGTGCCGCTCGTCGCCGCTGTACGGGGTGCCGAGGAAGACCTCGACGAACCGGGTGGCCTCCTCCTGGGTGTGCATACGGCCACCGATGGAGATCACGTTGGCGTTGTTGTGCTCGCGGCCGAGAGCGGCGGTCTGCTCGCTCCAGGCCAGCGCCGCACGGACGCCCTTGACCTTGTTGGCGGCGATCGCCTCGCCGTTGCCCGAGCCGCCGATCACGATGCCCAGCGCCTCCTTGTCGGAGGCCGTGCGCTCGGCGGCGCGCAGGCAGAACGGCGGGTAGTCGTCAAGGGCGTCGTAGATGTGCGGCCCGCAGTCGACCGGCTCGTGGCCGGCCTCCTTCAGCCACTCCACGAGGTGGTTCTTGAGTTCGTATCCGGCATGGTCGGAGCCCAGGTACACGCGCATGCCCATGAGTGTGGCATGCGGGTGGACCCGGGCTCCGCAGGGGGCCGGACGAGCCGGACGGAACCGGCAGGTCGGTTCCCGGTGGCGGTCGGTTCCCCGCCGGCGACGCGGTCGCCGACCGGCGTCCCGGTTCCCCTACCGGCGGCCGAGCAGCTTCCAGGCCAGCGGGAGGGCGCCGGCCGCCAGCGCGGCCTTCAGGGCGTCCCCGACCAGGTAGGGGTAGAGGCCGAGCTCGGCGGCGCGGCCCAGCGACACGTCCAGTGCGAAGGCCAGGTACGGGACGCCGACGGCGTAGATCGCGAGGCTGCCGAGGACCATCGCCGCCGCGGTGCGCAGCGGGGAGCGGTCGGCGCCGCGGCGGGCCAGCGCGCCGACGAGGCCCGCGGCCAGCACGAAGCCGATCGGGTAGCCGAGCGAGGGGATCGACCAGCCGGAGGCGGTCTGCGCGAACCACGGCAGGCCCGCCATGCCGGCGAGCAGGTAGAGGGCGAGCGAGGCGATGCCGCGCCGGGCCCCGAGCGCGGTGCCGACCAGCAGGGCGGCGAAGGTCTGGCCGGTGACCGGCACGGGGGAGCCTGCGACGTTCACCGACAGCTGGGCGGCCAGTCCGGTGAGCGCGGCGCCGCCGGCCACCAGGGCCAGGTCGCGCGCCTGGGTGCCGAGCCGGGTGCCCGCGGCGGGCAGCAGATCGGCGAGGACGGCACGGTTCAGGGTGGGGGTACCGGCGGTCGGGGTGCTGGCGGTGGCCATCGGGCTTGTCTCCTCGGTTCGTCCGTTCAGGTGAGTGAACACCTGTGAACCTACGCGTCGATCACGCCGGGCACCGTCAGGGATCCGGACAAAGCCCCGGCCACCCGCCTTGTCGGGTCCGGCCTCCGGGAGCGACGGAACGTGACGGACGGCGAAGGTCTGCGTCACGATCCGGTCCGCATACTGGTCCGGATCGGGGCATCCTTGGCATGGACAGCCTTGTCACCGGATATTGGGCAACTCGCACCGCATGTCGAACAGTCTGGATCCCTTCCCCATGGCCCGTACCTCCGCGCCCCCGGCGCCCGGGACCACGCCCGCTCCCCCGGCCGGCGGCCAGCAGCTCTCCCACGGGCTCAAGCAGCGCCACCTCTCGATGATCGCGCTCGGCGGGGTCATCGGCGCCGGCCTCTTCGTCGGCTCCGGCGCGGGAATCGCGGCGGCCGGGCCGGCGATCATCCTGGCCTTCGTCCTCTCCGGCCTGCTGGTCATGCTGATCATGCGGATGCTCGGCGAGATGTCGGCCGCCCGCCCGGCCTCCGGCTCCTTCTCGGTGCACGCCGAGAAGGAGATCGGCCCCTGGGCCGGGATCACCGCCGGCTGGATGTACTGGGTGATGCTCTGCTGCGGCGTCGCCGCCGAGGCCACCGCCGCCGGGCGCATCGTCAACGGCTGGATCCCCGGTGTCTCCGCCTGGGTCTGGGTCGCCCTGTTCATGGTCTTCTTCTGCGCCAGCAACCTCACCGCGGTGAAGAACTTCGGCGAGTTCGAGTTCTGGTTCGCCGCCGTCAAGGTCGCCGCGATCCTCGCCTTCCTGGTGCTCGGCGGGCTCGGCATCGCCGGCGTGCTCGGCCCCGGCGCCCCCGGCACCGCCAACCTCACCGGCCAGGGCGGCTTCCTGCCCAACGGGATCGACGGCCTGATCGTCGGCCTGCTCGCCTCCGTCTTCGCCTACGGCGGTCTGGAGACCGTCACCATCGCGGCGGCCGAGTCCGAGGACCCCCGGAAGAACGTCGCCAACGCGGTGCGCACCGCGGTCTGGCGGATCGCGATCTTCTACATCGGCTCGATGGCGCTGGTCGTGACCCTGGTCTCGTGGAAGGACCCGTCGGTCGTCGAGAACGGCCCCTACGTCACCGTGCTGCAACACCTGAGCGTGCCCGGCGCCGGGACGATCATGGAGATCGTGGTGCTGATCGCCCTGCTCTCCGCGATGAACGCCAACATCTACGGCTCCTCCCGGATGGCCTACTCGCTGGTCGCCCGCGGTCAGGGCCCGAAGGCGCTGGCCAAGGTCAGCGGCGGAGTGCCGCGCCTGGCCGTGATCGCCTCCTGCCTGTTCGGCTTCGGCGCCGTACTGGCCTCCAAGTTCTGGCCGGACACCGTCTTCACCTGGCTGATGAACACCACCGGCGTCGCCATCCTGGTGGTCTGGCTCTTCATCTGCCTCGTGCAGCTGCGGATGCGCCGCCGGCTGGAGCGCGAGTCGCCCGAGCTGCTCACCGTGAAGATGTGGGGCTTCCCGTACCTGACCTGGGTGGCGATGGCCGCCGTGGTCGGCATCCTCGCCCTGATGACCACCACCGAGGGCAACCGCCAGCAGCTGTACGCGGCCGGCGTGCTGGTCGCGCTGCTCAGCGGGGCGGGCCTGCTCAAGCAGCGCCGGGACGCCGCCCGCGGCTGACCGCGGGGCCGACCCGGCCGCAGGACACGGAGAGGGCCCGGAACCGCCTTGGGTTCCGGGCCCTCGTCGTACGCGGGTGCGGCCTACTCGAAGGACGGGCTGGCCGTACGGGTCCGCTTGATCTCGTAGAAGCCCGGGGTGCCGGCGACCAGCAGGGTGCCGTCCCAGAGCCGCGCCGCCGCCTCGCCGCGCGGTATCGGGGTGACCACCGGGCCGAAGAACGCCACCCGCTCGCCGTCGGCGCCCTCGACCGCGATCACCGGGGTGCCGACGTCCTCGCCGACCAGGGTGATGCCCTCCTTGTGCGAGGCGCGCAGGGCCTCGTCGTACGCGTCGGTGTCCGCCGCGTCCGCCAGCTCGACCGGCAGACCCGCCGCGACCAGCGCCGCCTCGACGGTCTCCCGGTTCTGCGGCAGGCCCTGGTTGTGGAAACGGGTGCCCAGCTCGGTGTAGAGCCGGCCCAGCACCTCGTCGCCGTGCTGCTGCGCGGCGGCGATGCAGACCCGCACCGCGCCCCACGCGTTGTCCAGCAGCTCCCGGTACTTCTCCGGCAGGTCGCGGTGCTCGTTCAGCACGGACAGGCTCATCACGTGCCAGTTCACGTCCACCGGGCGGAGCTGCTGCACCTCGATCAGCCAGCGGGACGTCATCCAGGCCCACGGACAGGCCGGGTCGAACCAGAAGTCGGCGGTCTTGCGCTCAGCGGCAGTCGTCACGGCTGTCGTCCTTCGAGAGAGATCCGGAAGTCGGTGGTGCGGGCCCGCACGGGGCATCCCACCCAGCGCCAACGCCCGCCCGACACCGCTGATTCCGGGCCGCCGACCCGAGTTGTGCAATGGTACCGACGTGAGGGGCGTGAAAGGATGCCCCCGCGACACCACAGCGCCGCACCAACCGCACCGCCGAAGACCGCACCACCGTGCGAGCCGGACAAAGGAGTACCGCCGTGCCGGGCAAGAACCTGAGCCGCGACGAAGCCCAGCAGCGGGCCAGCATCCTGGGCGTGGACGCGTACCGGGTCCGGCTGGACGTGACCTCGGCCACCGACCCCGCGGCCGCGACCTTCCGGTCCACCACCACCGTCGCCTTCCGCTGCACCGAGCCGGGGGCGTCGACCTTCCTCGACCTGCTCGCCGCAGGCGTCCGCGCCGTCACCCTCAACGGCCGCGCCCTCGACCCCGCCACCGCCTTCGACGGCGCCCGGGTGCACCTCGACGGCCTCGCCGCGGAGAACGTCCTCGTCGTCGACGCCGACTGCGCCTACAGCCGCACCGGCGAGGGCCTGCACCGGTTCACCGACCCGGTCGACGGCGAGACCTACCTCTACACCCACTACGAGCCGGCCGACGCCCGCCGGGTCTTCGCGACCTTCGAGCAGCCCGACCTGAAGGCGCCGTTCACCTTCACCGTGACCGCGCCGGCCG
Organism: Streptomyces sp. BE303; assembly: GCF_036290945.1. NCBI lineage: Bacteria > Bacillati > Actinomycetota > Actinomycetes > Kitasatosporales > Streptomycetaceae > Streptomyces > Streptomyces sp. BE303. The sequence goes on along the minus strand of NZ_JAQYWZ010000880.1, from coordinate 33,858 downwards.
CCTGGAACGTCTGGTCCAACGCGCCGCACGAGAACGTCGCCGAGGACGGTGCCGCGCGCACCTGGGAGTTCGCGCCGACCCGGCCGATCTCCACCTACCTCACCGCCGTGGTCGCCGGTCCGTACCACGTCGCCCGCGACCACTACAGCCGCACCCTCGCCGACGGCACCGTGCTGGAGATCCCGCTCTCGGCGATGTGCCGCCGCTCGCTCGCCCCCTCCTTCGACGCCGACGAGATCCTCGGCGTCACCAAGCTCGGCCTCGACTTCTTCCACGAGCAGTTCGACTACCCGTACCCCTTCGGCAAGTACGACCAGGCCTTCGTCCCCGAGTACAACATCGGCGCGATGGAGAACCCCGGCTGCGTCACCTTCCGCGAGGAGTTCGTCTTCCGTTCGAGGGTCACCGACGCCGCCTACGAGGGCCGGGCCAACGTGATCCTGCACGAGATGGCCCACATGTGGTTCGGCGACCTGGTCACCATGCGCTGGTGGGACGACCTCTGGCTGAAGGAGTCCTTCGCCGACTTCATGGGCTCGTACGGCCTGGTCGGCGCGCGGACCCGCTACTCGGGTGCGTGGGTCACCTTCGCCAACCAGCGCAAGGCGTGGGCCTACCGACAGGACCAGTTCCCCACCACCCACCCGATCACCGCGGACATCCGCGACCTGGAGGACGCCAAGCTCAACTTCGACGGCATCACCTACGCGAAGGGCGCCTCGGTGCTCAAGCAGCTGGTGGCGTACGCCGGTTCGGAGGCGTTCTTCGAGGGCGCCCGGCGCTACTTCAAGCGGCACGCCTTCGGCAACACCGAACTCGGCGACCTGCTGGACATCCTGGAGGAGACCAGCGGCCGCGACCTCAAGTCCTGGGCCGCCGCCTGGCTGCAGACCGCGGGCGTCAACGCGCTCACCCCCGAGGTCACCGTCGACGCCGAGGGCCGGATCACCGAACTCGCCATCCACCAGGACGGCGAGGTGCTCCGCCCGCACCGCATCGCGGTCGGCCTCTACGACCGGGACGCCGACGGCGCCCTCGTCCGCACCCGGCGGATCGAGCTCGACGTCACCGAGGCCCGCACCGTCGTGGCCGAGGCCACCGGCCTGGCCCGGCCCGCGCTCGTCCTGCTCAACGACGACGACCTCACGTACTGCAAGATCCGCTTCGACGCCGAATCGCTGGAGACGCTGCGCGCCGGCCTCGGCGACATCGAGGACGACCTGGCCCGAGCGCTCGCCTGGTCCGCCGTCTGGAACCTCACCCGCGACGCCCTGATGCCGGCCCGCGACTACATCGCGCTCGTCCTGCGGTTCGCCGGCCAGGAGGCCAACATCGGCGTCCTGCAGTCGCTGCACAGCCAGGCCAAGAGCGCCGTCGACCTGTACGCCGACCCGGCCTGGCGCGGCGAGGGCGGCCGCCTCCTCGCCGACGGCGCGCTCCGCGAACTGCGCGCCGCCGCCCCCGGCAGCGACCACCAGCTGGCCTGGGCCCGGTTCCTGGCCCAGACCGCCAACGGCTCCGAGCACCTGGGCCTGGTCCGCGGCCTGCTGGCCGGCACCGCCCGGATCGACGGGCTGGAGGTCGACCAGGAGCTGCGCTGGGCGCTCTGGCTGGCGCTCGCGGCGGCCGGCCAGGCCTCCGACGAGGAACTCGCCGAGGAGCTCGCCACCGACAACACCGCCAGCGGCCGGCGCCAGCACACCCAGTGCCTGGCCGCCCGGCCGACCCCGGAGGCCAAGGCCGCCGCCTGGTCCGCCGTGATCGACTCGGACGAGCTGCCCAACGCCCTGGTCGAGGCCAACATCGCCGGCTTCGCGCTGCCCGGGCACCGCGACCTGACCTCGCTCTACGCGGCGCCCTACTTCAAGCTGCTGGAGCGGATCTGGGCCGACCGGACCATCGAGATCGCCATGCGGATCGTCGGCGGCTTCTTCCCCCAGGCCCAGGTGAGCGAGGCGACGCTGGCCGAGGCGGACGGCTGGCTCGCCGGCCACCCGGACGCGGCGCCCGCGCTGCGGCGGCTGGTGCTGGAGCGCCGGGACGACCTGGCCCGGGCGCTGCGGGCGCAGGCCTGCGACCGGGTCTGAGGGCCGCTCCCGCACCGGCACCCGAGGGGCCGGACGTGCTGAACGGGCAGGGCCCGCCCCGACATCCGTCGGGGCGGGCCCTGCCCGTTCGCGTTCCGGCGGTCAGTTGCCGCGCAGTCCGCGGTCCAGGGCGGCGATCGCGCTGCCCCGGGCGTCGTCGCCGTCCAGCGACCAGACCATCACACCGGCCAGGTCGTTCCATCGCGCGTACCGGGCCTTCGCGGTGAGCACCTCGGCCGAGTCGTAGCTGTAGAAGGTGGAGCCGTCGTACCGCCAGGACGCGCCGTGGTCGCGGTCCACGTAGGTGGTGCCGGGCAGGGCGTTGATCTCCTTGTAGGAGCGGTCCGGCACGGTGCCGGTGGCCTTCTGGTAGAGGCCGTGGCGGGTGCCGGCCGGCACGCCCGTCCAGCCGTGGCCGTAGAACGGGGTGCCGAGGACGGTCTGCCGGGAGGGCAGGCCGCGCTGGGCGTAGTGGTCGACGGCCTTGTCCGCGCTGCGCTGCCGTGCGTCCGAGTCGGTCGGGTCGGAGTAGAGGTTGGCGTGGTGGTTGGCCGGGCCCTTGCCCTCCCACGGACCGTGCAGGTCGTAGGTCATCAGGTTGAGCCAGTCGACGGTCCGCGCGAGCTCGGGCAGCTCCAGCCGGTCCGCCACGGTCTCGTTGGCGGCGACGGCGGCGGTCAGCAGGTAGTGCTTGCCCTTGCCCCTGCCCTTGCCGTCGCTCGTGCCGTCGCTCGTGGCGTGCGGGCCGCGCTTGCCGCCGAGTTCGTCCAGCTGCTTGCGGAACTCGGCCATCAGCAGGGTGAAGTTGCGGCCGTCCTCGGGGCGGACGACGTTGCCGGCGTCACCGCCGCCGCCCGGGTACTCCCAGTCGACGTCGATGCCGTCGAACACCCCGGCGGCCACGCCCTTGCCGCCCTCCGGGGAGCCGGCGAGCTGCGGCACGTCGCCCTTGAGGTAGAGGTCGATGCAGGAGGAGACGAACTTCCTGCGCGCCTCGTCGGTGGCGGCCGCGTCCGAGAAGTACTTGGACCAGCTCCAGCCGCCCAGCGAGATCACGGCCCTGAGCTGCGGGTTGACGGCCTTCAGCTTGCGCAGCTGGTTGAAGTGGCCCTTGAGCTTCTGGTCGGGGGCGTCGGCCACGCCGTCCACCGAGTCGGCGGCGGAGAAGGCGCGCTGGTAGTCGTTGTAGGCGTCGCCCTGGCCGGCGTCGTTGGTCTCGAAACAGGTGCCGTCCGCCGAGACGTTGCCGAAGGCGTAGTTGATGACGGTGAGCTTCCCGGCCTGGCCGGACTCCTGCACCCGCCTTGCGGAGCTGTCGGCGCCCCACTGGGTGAAGTAGCCGACGCGCTGACCCTTGAGCTGGGGACCGTGCTTTGTCCCGGCGGCGTTGGCGGTGGCGGGGGCGACGAGCAGCGCGGCGACGGTGGCGGCGGCGAGCAGGGCGGAGGAGCGAGTGGGCATACCGGACCTATTCTCTGAAGCAGCGTCAATTGGTCTGGACCAGCTGGCATAGAGATTTAGTCCATCGCGCCACGGCGCACAAGAGGACGTGCCCGGACGGGGCAGCATGCAGAAGAGGCCGGACCGCGGGAACGCGGTCCGGCCTCTCGGCAGCTGTCGGAGGATCAGCCGATCAGCGAGCGCAGCACGTACTGCAGGATGCCGCCGTTGCGGTAGTAGTCCGCCTCACCGGGGGTGTCGATGCGGACGACCGCGTCGAACTCCTTGGTGGCGCCGTCCGTGCCGGCCGCGACGACCTTGACGGTCTTCGGGGTGCGGCCCTCGTTGAGCTCGGTCACACCGGTGAAGGAGAAGGTCTCCTCGCCGGTCAGACCGAGGGAGTCGGCGTTCTGGCCCTCGGGGTACTGCAGCGGGAGGACGCCCATGCCGATCAGGTTCGAGCGGTGGATGCGCTCGTAGGACTCGGCGATGACGGCCTTCACGCCGAGCAGCGCGGTGCCCTTGGCGGCCCAGTCGCGGGACGAGCCGGAGCCGTACTCCTTGCCGGCCAGGACGACCAGCGGGGTGCCGGCGTTCTGGTAGTTCTGCGAGGCGTCGTAGATGAACGACACCGGCGCGTCGGCCTGGGTGAAGTCGCGGGTGTAGCCGCCCTCGGTGCCCGGCGCGATCTGGTTGCGCAGGCGGATGTTGGCGAAGGTGCCGCGGATCATCACCTCGTGGTTGCCGCGACGCGAGCCGTACGAGTTGAAGTCGCGCTTCTCCACACCGTGCTCGGTGAGGTACTGCGCGGCCGGGGTGCCCGGCTTGATGTTGCCGGCCGGGGAGATGTGGTCGGTGGTGACCGAGTCGCCCAGCTTGGCCAGGACGCGGGCGCCGGCGATGTCGTTCACCGGGCTCGGGGTCTTGGCCATGCCCTCGAAGTACGGGGGCTTGCGGACGTAGGTGGACTCGGCGTCCCACTCGAAGGTGTTGCCGGTCGGGACCGGGAGCGACTGCCAGCGGTGGTCGCCGGCGAAGACGTCCTGGTAGCCCTTGTCGAACATGGCCTCGTCGATGGAGCCGGCGACGGTGTCGGCGACCTCCTTCTCCGACGGCCAGATGTCGGCGAGGAACACGTCGTTGCCGTCGGCGTCCTGGCCCAGGGCGTCACGGGTGATGTCGATGTTCATGTTGCCGGCGAGGGCGTAGGCGACCACCAGCGGCGGGGAGGCCAGGTAGTTCATCTTGACGTCCGGGTTGATCCGGCCCTCGAAGTTGCGGTTGCCGGAGAGCACCGAGACGACCGCGAGGTCGGCCTCGTTCACCGCGGCCGAGACCTCCTCGGGCAGCGGGCCCGAGTTGCCGATGCAGGTGACGCAGCCGTAGCCGACCAGGTTGAAGCCCAGCTTCTCCATGTACGGGAGGAGGCCGGCCTTCTCGTAGTAGTCCATGACGACCTTGGAGCCGGGCGCCAGGGTGGTCTTGACCCAGGGCTGGACGCGCAGGCCCTTCTCCACGGCCTTCTTCGCCAGCAGGGCGGCGCCCAGCATGACGGAGGGGTTGGAGGTGTTGGTGCAGGAGGTGATCGAGGCGATCACGACCGCGCCGTTGTCGATCTCGTAGGACGAGCCGTCGGGGGCGGTGACGGTGGTCGGCTTCGAGGCCTCGGCCGAGTAGGTCGGCAGCGCCTCGGCGAACCTCTCGGCGGCCTCGGCCAGGATCACGCGGTCCTGCGGGCGCTTCGGGCCGGAGATCGACGGGACGACGGTGGAGACGTCCAGCTCCAGGTACTCGGAGTAGACCGGCTCGACCGACGGGTCGTGCCAGAGGCCCTGCTCCTTGGCGTACGCCTCGACCAGGGCGAGCTGCTGCTCGTCACGGCCGGTGAGCTTCAGGTAGCTGATGGTCTCGGCGTCGATCGGGAAGATCGCGCAGGTCGAACCGAACTCCGGCGACATGTTGCCGATGGTGGCGCGGTTGGCCAGCGGGATCGCGGTGACGCCCTCGCCGTAGAACTCCACGAACTTGCCGACCACACCGTGCTTGCGCAGCATCTCGGTGATGGTGAGCACCAGGTCGGTGGCGGTGGTGCCGGCCGGCAGCTGGCCGTTGAGCTTGAAGCCGACCACGCGCGGGATCAGCATGGAGACCGGCTGGCCCAGCATCGCGGCCTCGGCCTCGATGCCGCCGACGCCCCAGCCCAGCACGCCCAGGCCGTTGACCATGGTGGTGTGCGAGTCGGTGCCGACACAGGTGTCCGGGTAGGCCTGGCCGTTGCGGACCATGACGGTGCGGGCCAGGTGCTCGATGTTCACCTGGTGGACGATGCCGGTGCCGGGCGGGACGACCTTGAACTCGTCGAACGCGGTCTGGCCCCAGCGCAGGAACTGGTAGCGCTCCCTGTTGCGGCCGTACTCGATCTCGACGTTCTGGACGAAGGCGTCCGGCGTACCGAACTTGTCGGCGATGACGGAGTGGTCGATGACCAGCTCGGCCGGGGCCAGCGGGTTGATCTTGGCCGGGTCGCCGCCCAGCTCCTTGACGGCCTCACGCATGGTGGCGAGGTCGACCACGCACGGCACGCCGGTGAAGTCCTGCATGATCACGCGGGCCGGCGTGAACTGGATCTCCTGGCTCGGCTGGGCGTCGGCGTCCCAGGTGCCGAGGGCACGGATGTGGTCGGCGGTGATGTTGGCGCCGTCCTCGGTGCGGAGCAGGTTCTCCAGCAGCACCTTGAGGCTGTACGGCAGCCGCTCGGAACCCTCGACGGCGGAGAGCTTGAAGATCTCGTACGACTCGTCGCCCACCTGCAGCGAGCTGCGGGCGTCGAAGCTGTTCGCGGACACGACTGACTCCTTCTAGGTGCTTCGTGCGGTATTCCGGCCGCCACGGTGGTAAGGTCAGCCTTACTTAGGCTGGCCTTGCCCGCACCGCCGGTGAGCGCCTCTCGGCAAGTATCTTGATGTCGAGATATATCGTAGAGGGCAGTTATCTCGATGTCGAGATAAACCATAGTGCATGGCGTCGGCTCCGCCACGTCGGCACCTCCTCAGTACCACGCGGGCGCCGAACCGGCACCACCCCAGGCTGCCCCCGGTTCGGACGGCCCGCTCGCCGAAGGAGCGACACCCCCCGGTACGGTGACCGGAGAGTGACACACCGGAGCAGGCCGGGGGCCGACTGATGATCGTGGTGGACGCGTCCGCGCTGGTGCTCGCGCTGGCCGACGAGGGTGAACGCGGGGCAGCCGCCCGGGCCGAACTGGCCGCGGACGACGAGTGGGCGGCGCCCGAGCACCTCGTCATCGAGGTGATGCAGTCGCTGCGCGGCCTGTACCTGGCCCGCGAACTCACCGCCGAGCGGGTGGGCGAGCTCGCCACCGAACTGCCCGGCCTCGCGATCCGCAAGGTGCCGGTCGAACCGCTGCTCGGGCGGATCTGGGAACTCAAGGACAACCTCACGCCGGACGACGCCGCGTACGTGGCGGTGGCCGAGCAGTACGGGGTGCCGCTGGTCACGGCGGACCTGCGGCTGATGCGGGCCAGCGGGCCGCGGTGCGAGATCCGCGGCATCGGCCGGCCGGGCGGGGACGCCGGGTAGCAGGGTCGGCCGGGGCCCCCGGTGAGCTGCCGGGAGCTCCCGGCAGCTCCGCGGGCGAGCGGGTCCGGCGGAGCCCGGGGTCGACGGGGCCGGCGCCGGAGCCCGGGGCCGTGTCCGGGGCGCGTGTCCGGGGCCCGCGGGGCGTGTCCGGGGAGCGGCGGGCGGCGTTGAGCAGGGTGTCCGCTCTTGCGTGCGCCCTCCGGGAGCGCGCCCAGCCCGAGAAGGTCCGCCGATGTCCGCTCCGCTCGCCGCCGCCCTGCTCCCGCTCGCCCTGCTGGCACCCGCCGCCGTGCCGGTCTCGACCACCGACGCCGCCTTCGACCCCGCCACCGCCTTCGTCCCGCCGACCGCGATCAGCCACGCGCCGGACCTCGTTCCGTACGGCTCGCACGTACGGGTGGTGGTCGACCGCTCGGCGCCCGGCCGGACGGTACTGACCATGAGCGTGACCGGGGTCGCCGCCGACCGCGAGTTCCCGGTCCACCTGCACACCGGTCCGTGCGGGGCCGACCCGGCCGCGTCCGGCCCGCACTACCAGGACACGGTGGACCCGGTCCGCCCGTCGACCGACCCCGCCTACGCCAACGACCGCAACGAGCTGCGGCTCACCCTGCGCACCGACGGGCACGGCGACGGCACCGCCGCGACGGTGGTGGCCTGGCAGCCCCGGGCCGGGGAGGCCCGCTCGCTGGTCCTGCACGCGGGCGGCCCGACCGACCCGACCGGCGCGCGCGGCCGGCACGGCGCGCAGGATGCGGCCGGTGCGCACGGTTCGGCCGGTGCGCACGCTCAGCGCGGTCAGCACGGCGCCAACGACCGGGTCGCCTGCGTGAAGCTGGAGGGGCTCTAGCCGCTCACCGGCCGGGCCCGTCCGCCGTCAGGACCCGAGGGTCGCGACCAGGACGGCCTTGATCGTGTGCAGGCGGTTCTCCGCCTGGTCGAAGACGACGGAGTGCTCCGACTCGAACAGCTCGTCGGTGCACTCCAGCTCCGCCATCCCCGTCTCCTCGAACAGCTGCCGGCCGACCACCGTGCCGAGGTCGTGGAAGGCGGGCAGGCAGTGCAGGAACTTCACCGCCGGATTGCCCGTGGCCCGCACGGTGCCCATCGACACCTGGTACGGCTTGAGCAGCGCGACGCGCTCGGCCCAGACCTCCTTGGGCTCCCCCATCGAGACCCAGACGTCGGTGTAGAGGAAGTCGGCGCCGGCCACGCCCTCGGCCACGTCCTCGGTGAGGGTGATCCGGGCGCCGGTGCCCTCGGCGAGCGTCCGGGCTGCCTTCTGCACGTCCTCGGCCGGCCAGAGCGAGCGCGGCGCGACGATCCGGACGTCCATGCCGAGCAGCGCGCCGGTGACCAGCAGCGAGTTGCCCATGTTGGAGCGGGCGTCACCGAGGTAGGCGAGCGTCACCCCGGTGAGCGGCTTGGTGGTGTGCTCGGTGATGGTCAGCACGTCGGCGAGCAGCTGGGTGGGGTGCCACTCGTTGGTCAGGCCGTTCCAGACCGGCACCCCGGCGTGGGCGGCGAGCTCCTCGACGATCTCCTGGCCGTGCCCGCGGTACTCGATGCCGTCGAACATCCGGCCGAGCACCCGGGCGGTGTCCTTGATCGACTCCTTGTGGCCGATCTGGGACCCGGCCGGGTCCAGGTACGTGGTGGTGGCGCCCTGGTCGTGGGCGGCGACCTCGAAGGCACAACGGGTCCGGGTGGAGGTCTTCTCGAAGATCAGCGCGATGTTCCGGCCCCGCAGCCTGGGCCGCTCGGTACCCGCGTACTTCGCCGCCTTGAGCTGAGCGGCGAGGTCCACCAGGAAGCGGAACTCCTGGGGCGTGAAATCGAGCTCCTTGAGGAAGTGCCGGTTCCGGAGGTTGAACGCCATGCCAGGCTCCTGGGGTGACGGGTCGGGCGGAAAGCAGCAAGTCTATACGATGCTCGGAATTTCTATGCAAGAGCCTGCGACCGGTCCACCGGAACCGGTCGACGCCTACAGCCGGGGGTCCACCGGCTCGGCCTCCAACGCCAGAACGGCGAAGACCGGCTCGTGCACCCGCCAGAGCGGCTCGCCGCCGGCCAGCCGGTCCAGTGCCTCCAGACCGAGCGCGTACTCGCGCAGCGCCAGCGAGCGCTTCGGCCCGAGCGCGCCGCCACGCGGACGCTCCCGGTGCCCCCGCTGCCCCCGCTGCTCCGGGTGGTCCGGGTGGTCCGGGCTCTCCGGACCGTGGACCAGCCGCAGGTACTCCCGGCCGCGGACCTTCACCGCCGGCTGCACCAGCCCGCCCGGACGGCCCTCCCCCGCCGCGCCCCGCATCGGCGACACGGGCGGCTTGACCACCATGCCCGGCGCACCGCCCGCCCCGGTCAGCTCCTCCCACCACGCCACGGCCGCGGCCGTCGACGCCTCGTCCCCGGTGTCCACCGCCAGCCGGGCGGTCGGGTACAGGACGGGACCGCCCATCCGGTCGACCGGTGCTCCGGGCCCGGCCGCGCCGCCGGCCACGGGGCCTGCGGCACGGTCCGCCGCGACCAGCCGGTCGATCCGGGCCAGCTGCTCCTCCCGCGGGCGGAGCGCCAGGTTCGCCCCCTCCCCGGCCAGCACCTGGAACGGCGCCAGCCGGACACCCGACTGCCCCTCCCCGGGACGCGCGAACCGGCGGTACGCGTCGGTGAACGCCCGGACGTCCGCCGCACGGCGCCGCTGGCGGCCCGCCTGCGCCGCGACCTCCAACCCGCGGTCGGCAGCCCGCTCCAGCGCGGCGAGAACCGACGGGAGCGCGGCGCCCGCCACCGCGCCGAGCGCCGCGTACCCGCGGTGCGGCGAGGGCCCGTCGGCCGTCACCGGCCACGCCGCCAGGGTCGCGTCCAGCAGCAGCCAGCCGGTGTCCAGCTCCTCGAAGAGCCCGGCCCGCTCGGCCGCCGCCCGCAACCGGAGCAGCAGGGCGGCACACTCCTCGTCGCCCAGCAGCGCCCCGCCCGTCCGTGACCAGACCGCCCCCGGGCCCGCCGGGCCGAAGCGCCGGGCCAGCGCCGCGTCGTCCCGGGACACCAGCACCACCGCGCGCGAGCCCGGATGCCACTCCTCGCACAGGACGTGCCGGACCCCGTCCGCGCGGTACGCGGCGAAGACCTCGTCCGGGTGCTCCCGGTACCCGGGCCGGTGCGAGGCGGGGCCCGGCGGCACCGCCGGCGGCAGGTGGACCAGCAGCCGTGGGTCGACCGCCGAGCGGCTCATCGTCTCCAGTGCCGCCGCCGCGCTCTCCGCCCGGACGGCGACCGGGCCGTGCAGCGCCGTCTCCACCACCCGGCGGCCCGCCACGTCGGCCAGGTCCAGCGGACGGCCCTCGCGCCCGCCCGGCGCGTCGCTGAGCAGCGGGCGGACCGGCGCGTACCACTGCCGCTCCGCCTCGACGGTGACCAGTTCGCGCTCCGGGTAGCGCAGCGCGGTCAGCCCACCGCCGAAGACGCAGCCGGTGTCCAGGCAGACGGTGTTGTGCAGGAAGCTCGCCACCGGAAGCGGCGTGTGCCCGTAGACCACCAGCGCCCGCCCCCGGTACTCCTCCGCCCAGGGGTGGCGCACCGGCAGGCCGTACTCGTCGGTCTCGCCGGTGGTCTCCCCGTACAGCGCGTGCGAGCGGACCCGGCCGGACGAGCGGCCGTGGTAGCGCTCCGGCAGGCCCGCGTGGCAGACCACCAGGTCGCCGCCGTCCAGCAGGTAGTGGTCGGCCAGGCCGCGGATGAACTCCCGGGCCTCGGACCGGAAGCCCTCCGGCTCGGACTCCAGCTGTTCGAGGGACTCCCGCAGGCCGTAGGAGAGGGTCACCCGCTCGCCGTCCAGCGCCCGGGCGAGCTTCTGCTCGTGGTTGCCCGACACGCAGAGCGCGTGACCGGCCGCCACCATGCCCATCACCAGGCGCAGCACGCCCGGCGTGTCCGGGCCGCGGTCGACCAGGTCTCCGACGAAGACCGCCGTCCGGCCGGCCGGTGGGACGGCGTCGACCGGCCGGCCCGCCTCGTCCCGGACGATCCGGTAGCCGAGGCGGGGCAGCAACGACTCCAGCTCGGCGCGGCAGCCGTGGACGTCGCCGACCAGGTCGAACGGGCCGGTCAGATGGCGCAGGTCGACGCGCCGCTTCTCCCGTACCACCTCGGCGGCGGCCACCTCGTCCGCGCCGTGCAGCACGTGCACCCGGCGGAAGCCCTCCTTCTGCAGACCGGCCAGGGACGCGCGCAGCTCGCGGTGCTGGCGCGGGATCACGGACGCGGGCAGGTCGCGGTCCTGCCGGAGACGGGTGCGCTCGGCGCAGACGCCCGGCGGCACGTCCAGCACGATCGCCGCCGGCCTCGCGTCGTGCTCGTGGGCGATCGCGATCAGCCGCTTCCGGGCCGCGGCCTGGACGTTGGTGGCGTCCACCACGGTCAGCCGGCCGGCGGCGAGGCGCTTGCCGACGATGTAGTACAGGACGTCGAAGGCGTCGGCGGAGGCGGACTGGTCGTTCTCGTCGTCGGCCACCAACGCGCGGCAGGTGTCGGAGGAGACCACCTCGGTCGGGCGGAAGTGGCGTCGGGCGAACGTGGACTTGCCCGCGCCGCTGGTGCCGACCAGCACGACGAGGGAGCCCTCGGTCACCGTCACCGTCACGGCCGGCGGCGCCTCGGCGTCGGCGGCGACCGCGACCTCTGCCGCTGCTGTCGCCGCCGCCGGGAGGCTGCTCGGCCCGGGGGTCCCGGGAGCGGGGGCGCCGGGGTTCGTTTCGTCGCCGGTCATCGGGACTCGCCTCCTCCGAGGGTGGGGGTACCGCGTCTGAAGAGGGCCGGCCCGGCCGGGGCGGCCATGGTGACGGTGTAGCCGTGCTCGGCCGCCACCCGTTCCGCCCAGGTGCCGAACCCGGGATCACCGGCCTGCGACGTGACGACGACCGCCGCCGGGCGCACCGTCCCGAACACCGCGTGCTCCAGGGCCGGACGCCGGTCCGGGTCCGCCCGCCCGACCACGTCGGCGTCGAGCACCGCCGCGTCGAAACCCTTCAGCCTGGCGTCCGCGTACATCAGCGCGCCCTGCACCAACCCGACCCGGACCGTCCGCCGGGTGGCCGCCCACTCCGGCGCCGGCTCCGTCGTGCGCTCCAGACCGAGGCGGTGTGCGGCGGTGGACAGCGCACGCAGCGAGACGTCCACCCCCAGCAGTTCGGTGAACCGGGCGTCCGTCAGCAGTGCCTCGATCAACTCGCCCCGGCCGCAGCCGAGGTGCACCACCCGGGCGGCACCGACCTCGCGCAGCGCGGCCAGGACCGCCGCCCGGCCCGCCTCGACGGCGGCCGTGCGGCCGTCGCCGTCAGCACCCTCGACCGGGCTGTCCGGTTCACCGTCGCCGTACCCGGCGCCGTCGGTCCCGGGCGGCCCGTGGTGGTCCAGGCGACGGGCGATCAGTTCACGTTCGGGGTGCCGGGCCAGCCAGTCCGCGTCGGCGGAGAACAGATTGCCGACCCCCTCCGGCGCGACCCACTGGTCCGTGACGCCCTCCAGCGCCGGCAGCAGTACGGCCAGCTGTCGGAGCGCGTCGGCCGGTCGGGCCGACGCCGCTTCCAGTCCGAGCCGGACGTACGGCGACTCCCCCCACTCGGGGAACTCCTCGTCCAGCGGGATCGCCGCCGCCTCGACCCGCCAGCCCAGCGGCTCGAACAGTCGCCGCACCAGCGCCACACGGCCGCCCTCGCCCGCACCGCCCCCGAGGCCGCGCTCACCGTCGACGCGGACGGCGGGCAGCTCGATGCGCAGCGGGAGAGCGCGATCGGCAGGGTCGGCGGCCGTGATCACCGCCCGGAAGACGGTGCGCAGCGCCGCCGCGAACCGTGACGACACGACGTAGGGGCGATCGTCGCCGGCCCGGACGCGCGCGAGGTCCGACGCGCCGGACGGCCCGCCGCCCCGCCCCTTGCGGGACGGTGCCGGATCCGCCTCCACCAGCAGGACGGCCGTGCAGCGTTCGTCGCCGACCTCCGGGAAGAAGACGTGCGCCTCGCCGTACGCGGTCGCGGCCCGCTGGACCGCGTCCGGCGGCCGGTTCAACAGGCGCGCCAGGTCGGTGGCCGGGCTCCCGGCGGTGCCGGTGGCTGAAATCGACATGAACACCTGTCCGAGTATCGCCCAGCTCCGAGCCCTCGGACAGCCGGTTTTCGTCCGGATGCGGCGGCCCCCCGGCCCTGTCCGGACGGTGAGCGTGTTCGGCACCGGGGGCCCGCATTCGTTAACGTGCACGATGTGACTGCAGAATCCACCACCCCCGTGAGCGGCGCCGTTGCCGCCGGTCTGGCCACCATCGCCGCCGACGGCACCATCCTCGACACCTGGTACCCGGCCCCCGTGCTGGCTGCCGACCCCGGCCCCGCCGGGACCGTCCTCCTGACCACCGAACAGGCCGAGGCCGAGCTGGGCGCCGGCGCCGCCGAGGCGCTGCGGGCCGACGCCCGCCGCGGCGTCGACGTGGTCGCCGTGCGCACCACCATCGCCTCGCTGGACGAGAAGCCGATCGACGCGCACGACGCCTACCTGCGCCTGCACCTGCTCAGCCACCGCCTGGTGAAGCCCCACGGCCAGAACCTCGACGGCATCTTCGGTCTGCTCGCCAACGTGGCGTGGACCAGCATCGGCGCGGTGCCGGTGGAGAAGGTCGAGCAGGCCCGGCTGGCCGTGCGCGCCCAGGGCGGGCAGCTCGCCGTCTACGGGATCGACAAGTTCCCGCGGATGACCGACTTCGTCGCCCCGTCCGGTGTGCGCATCGCCCACGCGGACCGCGTCCGGCTCGGTGCGCACCTGGCCGTCGGCACCACCGTGATGCACGAGGGCTTCGTCAACTTCAACGCCGGCACGCTGGGCACCTCCATGGTCGAGGGCCGGATCAGCGCCGGTGTCGTGGTCGGCGACCACAGCGACATCGGCGGCGGCTCCTCGATCATGGGCACCCTGTCGGGCGGTGGCAAGCAGGTCGTCTCGGTCGGCGAGCGCTGCCTGCTCGGTGCCAACGCGGGCATCGGCATCTCCCTCGGCAACGACTGCGTCGTCGAGGCCGGCCTCTACGTCACCGCCGGCACCCGGGTGACCACCCCGGACGGCACCGTGGCCAAGGCCGTCGAGCTGTCCGGCCAGGACAACCTCCTCTTCCGCCGCAACTCCCAGTCCGGTGCGGTCGAGGTCATCGCCCGCTCCGGCTCGTGGGGCGGCCTCAACGCCGACCTGCACGCCCACAACTGACACCTGTCTCCTTCGAGGGTGTGGTCTCTTCCCCCTTTCCCGCCGTGCCGTCCGCCTCGTGAACGCGGGCGGCACGGCGGGGAGGGTGTCCGAGGGCCCCGGCGCCGCCGCTGCGACGCCGGGGCTCTTCCCGTCCCGGGCGGCGAGCGATCACGTGCGGCGGGCGATCACGTGCGGCGGGCTGCGTCTGACCGAGGAGGCCGCGCGGCGGCAAGCCGAGGTCACCCGGGAGGCTGACGGCCGGCGCCGGTCGGACCGCATCGGGTGGTCGTCGGTGACTCCGGTTCGGGGAGTTCGTTGGTTGCAGCGGCGGGGCGCGTCAGGCCGCCGCCGACGGCTTCACGCCGCACCACCGATCCGAAGAGGTCCCCTCATGCCCGACTTCCGGTCCGAGGCGTCCGCCGCCCCGCAGCACTCCGCCGGCGACGGGTCGGCCGCGCCCGCCACCCCGAGGAGCCTGCTGGAGCAGATGCAGGAACTACTCGCCTCGGTCACCGCGGACCTCGCCGAACTGCAGTCCTCGGGCATCCGTACCCCCGCCCCGGGCGGTGCCGGCCCGACCGGCACCGGCGACAACCGGGCCGCCGGCCCTCGTACCGACGACGCCGGCGACCCGACCGCCACCCGCTGACCGGGCAGCCCGGCCGCCCCGCCCCTCGGCACCGCCACCTTCGCCGCCGCGCCCGGCGGGTCGAGCCGGACCACCAGCAGCGGCCCCCTCCGCCCGGCCGGCGGTGCGAGCAGCACCGGCACGTCCTTCTCCTCCGGACACACCTCCTCGGCCCGAGCCTCCTCGGTACGGTCCGCCCCCACGCGGATCTCCTGCTTGTGGTTCTCCGGTGTGCTTCCGTCCTCGCCGGGCGGGCCGTCCTCCTCCGTCGCCCTCCCGACGGCCTGCAGCAGTCGGCCGACGAGATCGGTGCACTCCGCCCCGGCGTCGACCCCGTCGATGCACGTCCAGTAGAGGCTCTCGGTGTCGGCCCCGCAGGCCAGCACCACCAGCGTCTCGCCGACGTCCCGCAGCAACCCGCCGAGTTCGCCGAGGGCCGGTTCGAGGTCACCGAGGTCGGTGAGCCGCCCCGCCCTGCCGCCGACGCCGAACGCCGTCACCGCCGACGCGTCACCTCCCGACTGGTCCAGACAGCCCGCCGCGTGGGCTGCCGACTCGACCAACTGTTGCCCCAGCCCGGCGAGTTCACCTTCGTCCGACTCGGCCAGCCGGGCACCCACCGCCTCGGTGAGCAGCGCCGCCTGTCGCGCCTCGGCGAGCACGTCCGGCACGTTCCTGGTCTCCGCCAGGGCGTGCCGGGCCGTCTTGATCAGTCGCAGCGCCTCCATGTCCGACCACCCTTCCCTCGCCCGTACGGCGCCCTGCCGCACGGTCACGGCGACAGCGTGCGGCCCGAGAAGGAGGGTCCGCACCGGACGGCCGGAAAGCTGTGGACAACCCGGGGGCTGTGGACAACTTTTGTCCCTCACACGGGCGATGATCCGCTCTCGGGGTTGACGTCACCGCCTTCGGAGGGGGCTCCGGGCACCGGGAAGCGCAGCTCGTTCCGCTCGATCTTGGCCGCCAGCGCCGTCAGCGGATCGACCCCGACGGCGGTGCAGAACTGGAGCAGGTAGGCGAGCACGTCCGCCACCTCGTCCCGCACCCGGTGCGCGCGGTCCGGGTCGGCCATCACCGCCGACGCCTGCTCGGGCGTGAGCCACTGGAAGATCTCCAGCAGCTCGCCGGCCTCCACGGTCAGCGCCGACGCCAGGTTCTTGGGCGTGTGGAAGGGCTCCCAGCGGCGTGCCGCGGCGAACTCCGTCAATCGCTGCCGCAGCCCCTCCAGGGTCGGGGCCGCGGACTCCGTCTCTCGTTCGTTCACCCGTCCAGGTCTACCGCACCGGCGTCCGCCACCTCCCCGGCGGCCACCCCGGACCGGCCGGTCCCCGGGGAAGCGGCCCCCGACACGGCCGCCCCGGGGAAGGCCGTCGCGTGGGCCGACCCGGCGCACCGCGCCGCCTGCGCCGGCACCCGGGCCGTCTCGGCACGCAGCACGGTGTGCCCGGAGTCGGGGTCCCGTCGGCACTCCACCAGCGCGGCCCCGGGCGGCAGGTCGCCGGGCCCGCCGAGCGCCTCGCGGGCGGCGGCCGGTTCCTGGAGGGTGGTGAGCACGCGCAGCTGGTTGCGTCCGGACATGTCGCGGGCGAGCCGCAGCAGCGAGGCGGTCTGGTCGGTGCCGAGCCCGGCGCCGAGGTCCTCGGCGAGCACGGTGAGCTGCCGGTGCGCCCACGGCACCTCGGCGGCCACGTCGAGGTCGAGCACCCCGGCGCCGGTGAGCAGCACGGCCGAGAAGGCGAGGTGGCGGAGCATGCCGTCGGAGGCCTGGTCGGCGCCGGTGCGGCCGAGGACGCCTTCGTCGAAGACGGCGAGCACCCGCCGGTCGGCGCCGCTGCCGCGGTGCGCGAGGTCGAGGCCGAGCAGCGGGTGCGGCGCGGCGTCCTGCACCACGCGCAGCAACTGCCCGTAGCGGCGCCCGCATTCGTTGCTGAGCCGGGCGATGACGGCAGAGACGTTGGCGGCGTTGCCGAGCAGCCGGGCGCGCGGGTCGGGGCGGGCCCAGCCGCGCATCAGGGCGGGCACGGGGTGGACGGGGAAGACCTCACGGAGCGCGGTGAGGAGCTGTTCGGCGGCGGCCAGCACCTTCCGCTCACCGGGCGAGGAGCCGGCGACGCGCAGCGGGATCTGCGCGGTGATCAGGGTGCCGCTCGGGAAGGGCGCGCGGATGTCGCCCTGCCGGGTGTCGTTGTGCCAGCTGACGTTGATCCGCCGGTTGCGGAGGTCCTGTTCGCCGGTCTCGACGAGGGTCCGGCCGTCCAGGGTGAGCTGTTCCCGGGCGATCCGGACGGGCCCGTCGGTGCGGACGACGATCTCCAGGCCGACGGGCCCGTCGGCGGACCGGACGGTGCAGCCGAGGATGACGGCGTTGCGGCCGTGCGGGACGCAGCCGTCCAGACCACCACGGACGGGGGTGGCCAGGGGGCCGGCGGCGCCGGGGACCCCGTCGAGGGAGTCGGTGATCTCCTCCCCGAGGGCGAGCCGGGAGAGCACGGCGAGGGCGTCGAGCGCGTTGGACTTGCCGACCCCGGCGGGCCCGTGCAGCACGGTGAGGGGCGCGAGGGGCAGCACCGCGCGCCGGTAGGACTTGAACGAGGTGAGCCGGACCTCCTCGACGGTCGGGCGCCGGGCGGCCGGTGGGCCGGGTTCCGAGGTGCGCTGCTGTGGGTGGGCCGGCACGGCGGTCCGGGTGGCGTCGCGGTTCACCCGTCGGACGTTAGCCTCCGGTCGAGCGGCAGAAACGTGCCTGCCCGGCAGATTCATCCCATCGGGGTCGAACCGCGGGACCCGGGCACCCGCGGCACCGGCGGATCCGCCACCCGGGCATCGTCCGCCGCCGCACGGACGGCCACTCGGGCACCGTCCGCCGGCACCCGGACAGCCGCACGGGCCCCGACCGGGGCCTCAGCGCCGGTAGGCGGCGACGGTGACGGAAGCGGTCACCTCGACGGGGTCGGGCAGCTCCGCGAGCCGTGCCGCCAGCACCTCCGGGTCGGTGTGCCAGGCGCTCGGACCCATGCCCACCACGGTTCGCACGTCCTCGGCCGAGAGCCGCAGCGCGCACTCGACCTCCCGCCGCCCGGCGGGCGTCAGGTGGGGACCGAGCTTCTCGTCGATCCGCCGCTGCTTGTCCTCGTCGACCGAGAGCAGACCGAGGGCGGTGACGAGCTCCCGCAGGTGGCGCGGGGTGGGTGAGACCAGCAGCAGGGTGCCGCCGGGGCGCAGCACCCGGCGGATCTCGGGGCCGTTGCGCGGCGCGAAGACGTTGAGCACGAGCCCGGCGGAGGCGTCCAGGAGCGGCAGCGGCCGCCAGGCGTCACAGACCACGGCGCCGATCCGGGGGTGGGCCCGCGCGGCGCGGCGCAGCGCGTACTTGGAGATGTCGAGGGCCGCACCGGGCCGTCCGGGGAGGGCGTCGAGGACGTGGGCGAGGTAGTGGCCGGTGCCTGCCCCGAGGTCGGCGACGAGCCCTTCGGGATCCGCCGCGACCGCCGACTCGGCGAGGGCGTCGGCGATCGGCCGGTAGTGGCCGGCGGCGAGGAAGTCGCTGCGGGCGGCGACCATCCCGGCGGTGTCGCCGGTACCGGTGTGGGCGTCACCGGCGAGCAGGCTGACGTAGCCCTGCTTGGCGAGGTCGTGGCTGTGCCCGCCGGGGCAGCGCAGGGTGCGCCCGTCGAGGGTGAGCGCCTGCGCGCAGTGCGGGCAGGCCAGGTAGGGCTCGATGTCCTGCAGCAACGGTCCGTCTTCTCTCGCCATCCGGTCGCGTCGTCCGGCCGGAGGGCCAGCCTAACGACCGGCGCCGCCCGGGCCCGCATCCGCCGGACCGGCCGTCCGGCGGCCCACCGGCGAGGAGCTGTCCGCCCACGGGCCGGCACGAAGGCCGCCACGGGAGTCCGGCCGGGAGTCGGCACCGGACTCGGCACCGGACTCGGCACCGGACTCGGCCCGGGTGTCGGACGCCCGCGGGTCGACGGCCCCCGGCCCGGTTCCGGCCGGTCGCTGCGCCGGGACGGATCGCGGGCCCGCGCCGCCGACCCGCAGCGCGAGCGCGGCCAGCGCCTCGGGGGCGCCGGCCTGGCCCCGGATGCCGGGGAAGGCGTTGACGTCGACCACGACCGGTTCGGCGGGTCCGTCCAGCAGGTCGACGCCGTACACGTCGAGGCCGAAGACCTCGCCGACCCGGAGCGCGAGCCGGGCGCGGTCGGCGGGCAGCTCCGCAGGGCCGAACGCCCCTCCGGGGTGGTGGAGTTCACTGACGCCCGGGTCGGTGAGCTCGGAGCGCCGGCGGGCACAGAACACCTGCCCGGCGACGACCCAGAGCTTCTGGTCCCACCCGGTGCTCGCCAGATAGGGCTGGACGACGACGGTTTCGCCGGGCCACTCCCCGGCGAGGGCGCGCAGCCGGGCCGCGTCGTCCACCCGGGCCACGAGGTCGTGGCGGCGGCTGTGACGACTCTTGACGACGAACGGGAAGCCGGGGGCCGGGTGGTCGGGCTGCGCCACCAGATCGGCCAGATCGGCGACGGTGCGGGTGGCGGCGAAGGGCAGCCCGGCCCGGACCGCGAGGTCGGCCATGGCGGTGCGGTCCTGGCAGAGCTCGGTGGCCGCAGCCGAGTTGACGACGGGTGCGCCGCGCTCCTCCAGGTGCCGGGCGAGCGCCAGGGCCCGCGGCGTGTGGGCCTTGAGCAGGTAGACGTCGGCGAGTTCGCCGGGGCCGATCCGCTCGGACGGCTCGCCGGGGCCGGTGGTCGGGTCGAGGTCCTCGACCAGGTGGCCCCGGGCGGTCAGCAGCGCCGCGGTGGCGGCGAGCACGGGGTGGTCCGGGTTCGAGGCGAGCAGGCCGATCCTCATATCGCGCCGCCGGCTCCCCCGGCGCCGACGCCCGCCCCCACGGCCCCGCCGCCCTGCGCGGGCAGCCGGACCGGTTCCGGCCCGTTCCCGACCGGCACCCCGGGCTCGGCCGCCGGCGGCCCGCCGCCCGGGCCGGGCGCCCCCACGCCCGACACGCCCAGGCGCATGGTCGCCAGATCCGCCGCCGCGAGGCCGGGCACGCCCAGGCCCGCCGCTCCCAGCGCGGCCGGGGCGGTGACCGCCGTGCCGGTCCGGGCGAGCCGCAGCACCGCCCGCGCGACCCGCGCGACCGCGTCGGGCACCTGCCGGAAGCTGGGGAAGTCATTGACGTCGACGACCACCGGCCCGTCCGGCCCGAGCAGCACGTCGACGCCGTAGAGGTCGAGCCCGAACACCTCCCCGACCTGCCCCGCGATCCGCGCGACCTCGGGGGCGAGCGGCACCTGCCGCTCCCGCACCCCCTGGTCGGGGTTGAGCGGGGAGCGCCGCTCGGTGGCGTACAGCTCGCCGTCGACGCAGTAGACCTTGAGGTCCGTGCCGGAGTTGGGAACGTACGGCTGCGCGATCAGCAGGCCCTCGCCGGCCAGCAGGGGGCCGAGTTCGACGAGGTGTCCGGGGTCCCGGACGAGCCGCACCGCCCGCCCGGAGCTGCCGTCGGCCGGCTTGACGACCAACGGGTACTCGGCGGCCGGGATCTCGGCGAGCCGCTCCCAGCGGGCGGCGGCGTAGGTGACGGGGACGGGCAGCCCCCGGGTGCGGGCGATCACCGAGGCGAGCGCCTTGTCCCGGACGCCGCGGATGGAGCGGGCGTCGTTGACGGTCGTGAGGCCGACGGCGGCGGCCGCCTCCAGCAGGGTGAGGCCGGGGCCGCCGGAGACGGTCTTGAGCACCCAGGCGTCGTGGCTGCCGGCCCGGACCGCCTCGGAGACGGCCATCAACGAGTCACCGGGGCGCAGCACGTCCACCCGGTGCCCCCACGCGGTGAGTTGGCGCACGACGTCGAGCGGCATGCCGTCGTACCGGTAGTGCTCCTCCACCAGAAAGCAGAGCTTCATGAGCCTGTCCATCCCCCTCGCTTCACCCAGCGCGGACGTCCGCCGTTCCCGTCCGGCAGAGCTGTAAAGGCCCCAGGATGCCACGCGGCCCGTACGCAAGATCGCCCGGCCTGTAAGCGTTCGGCAACAATCGCGCCGAAATGCCCGGGCAGGGCCGCACCCGGCTGCCCCCGGACCTTGCCGCCCCCGGCCCGTCCGCATGCGCACCGGCCGCCGGCGGGAGCTTCGCCGCCCCGGCAAATACCGTGGCGGGAACCCGGCGGTCCTGCTTGGATGCACGGCGTGACTTCTGCCGATCATGCCCCCGCCACCCACGCCGCCCACGCCCCCGGCGCCCTCCTCGACGAGATCGAGCGCTACTACGACGCGGTCCCGCGCGCCGCCGCCCGCGTCGAGGACTTCGGACCGCTCAGCCTCTTCGTCCGCGAGGGCGAGGGCTGGCCGTACTACGCCCGTCCCGCGCTGGGCCACGACGGCCCGGCCGCCACCGCCGGGGACGTCCGCCGGGTGCTCGACCGTCAGCGCGAGCTGGGGCTGCCGGAGGCCTTCGAGTGGGTGGCCGAGCACGATCCGCTGCTGCGCGCGGCGGTCGAGGAGGCGGGGCTGGTGGTGCACGAGCACCCGCTGCTGGTCCTCGGCCCGGAGGACGAGCCGAATTCGGACGGCGGACCGGCCGACGGCGTGACCGTCCGGGTGCTGGCCGCCGGCGACCCGGCGCTGGCGGCTGCGGTGGCCGTCCCGCATCTGGCGTTCGGCGAGCCGGGTACCGGCGTGGGGAACGCCGGGCCGGAGGAACTGACCGCGCTGGCCATGGAGTTGGCGTCCAACGGCACGGTGGAGCGGACCGCCGGGCAGATCTCCTCGGGGCGCACCGTGGTCGCCGCCGCCGTGCAGGACGGGGCGGCGCTCTGCGCGGGCCAGCACAACCCGGTGGGCCCGGTCACCGAGGTGGCCGGCGTCGGAACCCTTCCGACGGCACGCCGGCGCGGCCTCGGTCTCGCGGTCACCGCGGCGCTGGTCGCGCACGCGCGGGCCAACGGGGTGCGGACGGTGTTCCTGTCCGCCGCCGACGAGAACGTCGCCCGGATCTACCGCCGGGCGGGCTTCCGCCCCTTCGCCACCGCGCTGATCGCCGAGCCCGCCGAGCCCGGCGCACCCGCCGCCGAAGCCACCGGAGCCGCCGAAGCCGCCTCCGACACAGCCGGGCCCTCCCCCGCGTGATCCTCAGTCCGAGTCCTCGTCCTCCTCACCGCTGACACCCTCGCCCTCGGCCTCGTCCACCACCCACGCGGCCAGCCGGTCCGCCACCCCGGAGACGCCCAGCCGCCCCTCGCGGATGGCCCGGGCGAGGCTGCGCACCTCGCGGGCGGTGGTCGCCACCGTGCAGCCGCTGGCCACCAGGTAGGCGTAGGCGACGGCGGTGGCGAACAGTTCGTTGGTCTTCTCCAGGGACGGCACCCGGATCAGTTGGTGCATCAGGGCGGCCGCCCGGTCCTGCGGCTCGGGGTAGACGGCGATGTCGAAGATCTCGGCCTGATGCCGGGAGACCGCCGCGAGCAGCGATCCGTAGTCGGTGACCTGCGGGTCACCGGGTGTGTACTGCTCGGCGGTCATGAGCAGCCACGAGAGGTCGACCTCCAGGTTCAACGACGCACGTCCTGGAGGTCGGCCCCGCCGAACTCGGCCAGGAAGGCCGTCTCGTACTCCTTCATGAACTGCGCGGCCGCGTCGACGAACACCCGCCCGGCCTCGCCCATGTCCTGCTGGACGAGGCGTTCGATGTACTGGTTCATGCTGATCCCCTGCTGCTCCGCCCGTTCCCGGGCCATCTCCGCGGTGGTGGCGTCCACCCGGACGTTCAGCTGTTTCTTACCCATGAATCCCAAGCTAGCGCCGAAGTGCTAGCACAACAAGGGCGCGCGCACGCACCCCGCACGCGGGCGGCGACGCGCGGGCGCCCACGGAGAGTGAGACTTGAAGAGTTCTTCACCTTCGGAGAACCTGAAGTGCCCTGAGCATTCCCTGGAGCGGCACCGACCGGTGTGGAGGCCGGCAATGACAGCCATGTTCGACCAGGAGCTGCGCGAGCAGCTCACCCAGGCCCGCAAGGAACTCGCGGCCGCCCGCGCCGAAGGGGACGCCGACGGCGTCCAGGCGTACGAAGGCCGGATCGCCGGGCTGATCCGGCTCGCCGCCCAGCACGGCATCACGCTCCCGCACGGTGTCGACGAAGAGGAGCAGAACCTGCGCTGACCCCGCCGCGCGCCCGACAGCACGGGCTCCCCGACCGACGACGGAGGCGGTACCCGGGAACCCGGGTACCGCCTCCGTCACATCCGCTCCGTCCGACCGGCCCCGCGGGGCGGCTGTCCGTCCCCGCCCGGCACCGGCGGACCGCTACTCGCCGCCGACCGGCTCCAGGATCGCCACGCACTCGAAGTGGTGCGTCATCGGGAACAGGTCGAAGGCCCGCAGCGAGACCGGCCGGTAGCCGCCCTCCCGGAAGAACGCCAGGTCCCGGGCGAGCGCCGCCGGGTCGCAGGCCACGTACGCGATCCGGCGGGCGCCGAGCCCGGCCAGGTGCGCGACGGTCTCCCGCCCGGCACCCGCGCGCGGCGGGTCGAGCACGATCAGGTCGGTGGCGGTGATGCCGGTGCGCGGCAGGAGCTTCTCCACCCGGTCGCACTCGATCCGGACGTTCTCCAGCGCCGCCAGGTTGTGCCTGGCGTCGGCCACCGCCTGCTTGGAGGACTCGATGCCGAGCACCGCGCCCTCCTCGCCGACCCGGTCGGCCAGCGCGCCCGCGAACAGGCCCACGCCGCAGTACAGGTCGAGCGCGTTCTCGCCCCACTGCGGGTCCAGGCCGTCCAGCACCGCGTCGACCAGGGTCTCCGGGGCCTCCGGGTGGATCTGCCAGAAGCCGCCGTCGCTGACCCGCCAGGTCCGCCCGGCCGCGCGCTCGCGGACGAAGTTGCGGCCGTGCACGCGGTGGGGGTCGCCCTGCTCGTCGATCCGGGTGATCGAGACCGGCTGGTCCAGCTCGACCAGCGGCAGCTGGGCGCCCGGCGCCGGGGTGAGGACCACCTGGCGGTCGGAGGAGCCGGACGCGGCGATCGCCTCGACCGAGACGATGCCCGGCCAGTCCCGGGCCTCGATGCCCAGCTCGGTGACGCCCGCGGCGGCGATCAGGCAGCGGTCGACCGGCTGGATGTCGTGCGAGCGGTGCTTGCGCAGCCCGACCTTGCCGGTGGCCGGGTCCACGGCGTACTGCACCCGGGTCCGCCAGGCGGGCACCTCGCCGGGCGGCAGCTTCCCGCCGACCGGTTCGACGCTGCCGTCCCAGCCGGCCTCGACCGGGGTCAGGCCGGCGAGCTTGGCCAGCTGCTCGGTGAGCACCTGCACCTTGAGCTTGCGCTGCCCGCCGGGGGACACGTGCTGCCAGTCGCAGCCGCCGCACTTGCCGGGCCCGGAGAAGGGACACGGCGGGGCGATGCGCTCCTTGGCGGGCTCCAGCACCTCGACCGCGTCGGCGCGCAGGAACCGGGACTTGGTGGTCCCGTCGGTGACCTGGACGATCACCCTCTCACCCGGCAGCGTGTGCCGGACGAACAGCACCCGGCCCTCGTGCCGGGCCACGCAGTGCCCGCCGCCGTGCGCCACCGGGCCGACCTCGACCTCGTAGCGCTCGCCGACGAGCGGGTCGCCGCCGGGGCCCCGGGGCGCAGCCTCGGCCCGCGGGGCGCGGGTCGTGGACCGCAGCGCGCGCGGCGGTCGCACCGCCTGCTTGCGCGGGCGGGCACCGTCCTTCGGCTGATCCGCACGCGCCTCCCGGCGGTCGGACCGCTGCGGCCGGTCGGAGCGCTCGGAACGCTGCGGGCGCTCGGACTGCTCCGGACGCTCCGGGGCACGCTCCTCCGGCGCGAGCGGCGCCGTCTGCGCGGTGAAGCCCTCGCGGTCGGTGGCCGCAGGCCGGAACGGCTTGCCCCAGCGCGGCCGGGCGACCTGGCCGGGCTTGCCGGCGCCACCCTTGCGGGAGCCCTTGCCGGAGGCACCGGAACGGGAACCACCGGACGAGCCGGACGAACGGGGCGGGGTATTGCGGGTCACTGGGAGGAGTCCTTGCTGCTGTCAGCGGGGGCGGCGGTCGTGCCTTCGGGCTTTGCGGAGACCTCCGACTTTACGGCCTTCGGCGCCCGGGGCTCACCACGACGGACGGCACCCGGCGCCGACCAGGCCTTCTGCGGCTTGCGCCGTTCGGACGACTCCAACTGCCACGGTACCGAGGTCACCATCACTCCCGGCTTGAACAGCAGCCGCCCCTTGAGCCGCAGCGCGCTCTGGTTGTGCAGCAGGTGCTCGTACCAGTGGCCGACCACGTACTCGGGGATGTAGACCGACACCACGTCGCGCGGGCTGCTGCGGCGAAGGTTCTTCACGTAGTCCAGCACCGGGCCGGTGATCTCCCGGAACGGCGAGTCCAGCACCTTGAGCGGCACCTCGATGCCCCGCTCGTCCCACTCGGCGCGCAGCGCCGCGGTGTCCGCCGGGTCGACGTTGACGGTCACCGCCTCCAGCGTGTGCGCGCGGGCCAGCCGCGCGTAGGCCAGGGCCCGCAGCGCCGGCTTGTGCAGCTTGGAGACCAGGACGATGGCGTGCACCCGGGTGGGCAGCACCACGTCGTCCGGTTCCTCGGCCGCGACCAGCTCCGCGGAGACCCGGTCGTAGTGCCGGCGGATCGCCTTCATCACCACGAACAGGACGACCATCGCGGCGATCGCGATCCAGGCGTGGCTGATCTTGGTCGCGAGCACGACGATCAGCACCGCCATGGTCATCACCAGACCGAAGCTGTTGATCGCCCGGCTGCGCTGCATGTGCCGCCGCTTGGCCGGGTCGGTCTCGGTGCGCAGCAGCCTGGTCCAGTGCCGGATCATGCCGGACTGGCTCATGTTGAAGGAGACGAAGACGCCGACGATGTACAGCTGGATCAGCCGGGTCGGGTCCGCGTCGAAGGCGATGATGAACAGGATCGCGGCCAGCGCCAGCAGGATGATGCCGTTGGAGAAGGCCAGCCGGTCACCGCGGGTGTGCAGCTGGCGCGGCAGGTACCGGTCCTGGGCGAGGATCGAGCCGAGCACCGGGAAGCCGTTGAACGCGGTGTTGGCGGCCAGCACCAGGATCAGGCCGGTGACGGCCGCGACGAAGTAGAAGCCGGGCGTGAAGTTCGAGAAGACGGCCTCGCTGATCTGGGCCAGCGCGGTCTTCTGGTGGTAGTCGGCGGGGGCGCCGCCCAGCTGGTGCTCGGGCTCCTCGGCCATCTGGACGCCGGTGAGCCGGGCCAGCCAGATGATGCCCATGAACATCACCACGGCGATGCTCGCCATCATCAGCAGGGTGGTCGCGGCGTTCTTGCTCTTCGGCTTGCGGAACGCCGGCACGCCGTTGGAGATCGCCTCGACACCGGTGAGCGCGGCACAGCCCGAGGAGAACGCCTTGAGCAGCAGGAACACCATCGCGAAACCGGCCAGCGACTCGTTCCCGGGGGTCGCCTCCAGCTGGAAGCCGGCGCTCTCGGCGGGGATGTCCTGCCCCAGGCCGAAGTGCCGGACCACGCCGTACACCACCATGCCGAGGACGCCCACCATGAAGGCGTACGTCGGGACGGCGAAGGCCGAGCCGGACTCCCGCACCCCGCGCAGGTTCATGCCCATCAGCACGATCACCAGGACGACGGACAGGGTCAGCTCGTGGCCGCGCAGCGCGGGCACCGCCGAGACCACGTTGGCGACACCCGAGGTGGTGGAGACCGCCACCGTCAGGATGTAGTCGACCATCAGCGCGCTCGCGACCACCAGGCCCGAGTTCGGGCCGTGGTTCACGGTGGCGACCTCGTAGTCACCGCCACCGCTCGGGTACGCGTGCACGTTCTGCCGGTACGAGGCCACCACGGCGAGCATCACGATGGCGACGACGACGCCGATCTGCCACGAGAAGTGGATGGCCGAGACACCCGCCAGGGACAGGGTCAGCAGGATCTCCTCGGGCGCGTACGCGACCGAGGAGAGCGCGTCCGAGGCGAAGACGGGCAGCGCGATGCGCTTGGGGAGCAGCGTCTCCCCGAGCTTGTCGCTGCGCAGCGCACGCCCGATCAGGATGCGTTTCGGTAGGTCAGTCGGCATAGGCACGTTAAGGAATCGTAGGGGTAGTCGGCCGTCGGGTCAGACGGACATCCCCCCCTTCGTCGCGACTGTGTTCGGTGGACCGGCTAGCGTGTCGGATACGAGCAGGCGGGCAACACTCAGGTTGTCGTACCGAGCCACACGAGGACGCCCACCCCGGAGACCGGGGCGGGGAAACGGAGAACAGCGGTGTTTGCGCAGGTCAAGGCCCAAACGGGACGGGTGAGGTAGCGCCGGTGCACATCGTCATCATGGGCTGCGGCCGGGTGGGCTCCGCGCTCGCCCGAGCGTTGGAGAAACAGGGCCACTCGGTGGCCGTGGTGGACCAGGACCCGACGGCGTTCCGCCGCCTGGGCGCCGGGTTCAACGGTCGCCGGGTCACCGGCGTCGGCTTCGACCAGGACACCCTGCGGGAAGCCGGCATCGAGGAGGCGGGCGCCTTCGCCGCCGTCTCCAGCGGTGACAACTCCAACATCATCGCGGCCCGGGTCGCCCGGGAGAACTTCGGCGTGGAGAACGTCGCGGCCCGCATCTACGACCCGCGGCGCGCCGAGGTCTACCAGCGCCTGGGCATCCCGACCGTCGCCACCGTCCGCTGGACGGCCGACCAGATGCTGCGCCGGCTGCTGCCGAGCGGCGCCGAGCCGCTCTGGCAGGACCCGAGCGGCGCCGTCCAGCTCGCCGAGGTCGCCTACGCCCCGGACTGGGTCGGCCACCGGATGAGCGAACTCGAAGAGGCCTCCGGCACCCGGGTGTCGTTCGTCACCCGGCTCGGCGAGGGCATCCTGCCCGCGCCCCACATGGTGGTGCAGGAAGGCGACCTGGTGCACGTGATGCTGCGCCGGGCCGACCTGACCGCGGTCGAGGCCGCGTTCGCGCAGGGCCCGGAGAAGGAGGGTCACTGATGCGAGTCGCCATTGCCGGAGCCGGTGCCGTCGGCCGCTCGATCGCGGGCGAGCTGCTGGAGAACGGCCACGAGGTCCTGCTGATCGACAAGAACCCGAACTCCATCTCCGTGGAGCGGGTGCCCATGGCGGAGTGGCTGCTGGCCGACGCCTGCGAGATCACCTCCCTGGACGAGGCCGCCCTGCAGCGCTGCCACGTGGTGATCGCCGCGACCGGTGACGACAAGGTCAACCTGGTCGTGTCGCTGCTCGCGAAGACCGAGTACGGGGTGCCCCGGGTGGTCGCCCGGGTGAACAACCCCAAGAACGAATGGCTCTTCAACGAGTCCTGGGGCGTGGACGTCGCCGTCTCCACCCCGCGCCTGATGTCCGCCCTGGTCGAGGAGGCCGTGAGCGTCGGCGACCTGGTCCGGCTGATGCGCTTCAGCCAGGGCAACGCCAACCTCGTCGAGCTGACCCTCGCCGCCGACACCGAGCTGGTCGGCACCCGCGTCGGCGACGTGCCGTGGCCGCCGGACACCGCGCTGGTGACGATCATCCGCGAGGGCCGGGTCCTGGTGCCGCGCAAGGACGACACCCTGGAGGGCGGCGACGAGCTGCTCTTCGTCGCGGCCCAGGAGCGGGAGGAGGAGCTGGAGAACCTGCTCTCCGCCTCCTCCGGCGCCCAGTAGCACCCGCGCACGAACGTCGAGGGACCCGTACTCGGTGAGTACGGGTCCCTCGACGTTCGTGCGGTGTCCTGGCAGCCGCCGCGCGCTACTGCCCCGGCGACGACGGCTCGTGCGGCCGGGCGTCGTGCGCCCGGGCGACCGGGTCAGCCGGCGCGGCCGGCTCCTCGTCGTCCAGTTGCGCCTTGATGGGCGGCGGCGCCTTCAGCAGGATCTGCCAGGTCACGTACATCGCCAGCAGCAGGGGCGGGATGCCCAGGGCGACCTTGAGCCAGCCCAGCAGGTTGACGTTGTGCGTGAAGTACAGCGGGAAGAGGATCAACGGCTTGATGCCCATGATCACCACCCACGCCCAGGTGGCCTTGACGTAGGCGGCCAGCCGGCCCGGGTTCTCCTTGCGCCAGGTGAACATCTCGCCGGTGACGGGGCCCAGCATCAGGCCGATCAGCGGCCAGCGGACCAGCGCCGAGATCGCCAGGCCCACGCAGTAGCCGACGTTCCAGAGCAGGCCGGGCAGGTAGAAGTTCTCCGCCTTGCCGGTCTTCATCGAGATCCAGGCGCCGATGGCGACCCCGAACACCCCGCTGAAGGCGTGCTGGACGGTCTCCCGCTTGGCCAGCCGGACCACCACGAAGAGCCCGCTCAGGGCGAGCGCGGCCCAGGCGGCCGACGGGACCTTGTGGGTGATGTTGTACGTGATGATGAAGACCAGGCCGGGCAGGGTCATGTCGACCATGCCCCGGACCCCGCCGAACGCCTTCATCACGGTGTCGGCGGCCTCCCGGGAGGCCGCCGCCTGGCGGGCCGCCTCGTCGTCGCCGTCCGGCGCGATCTTGGCCAGGCCGAGCTGGGCGGCGGGCTCGCCGCCGGGCTGGTTGCTCACGCTCATTCGCTCCCGTGTCCGACCGGACGCAGCTCGTAGCGGGGGTTGAAGAGCACCCGGCGCCCGCGCGCGTGACTGATCCGACCGCTGGCGACGAGCCGGCGACCGGGTTCGATACCCGTGATGGAGCGGCGCCCGAGCCAGACCACGTCCAGTGCCTCGGTGCCGTCGAAGAGCTCCGCCTCCAGGGCGGGCACACCGGCCCGCGGGCGGAGCGTCACGGTACGCAGGGTGCCGGCCACGGTGACCAGTTGGCGGTCCCCGCAGCTGGCGATCGGAGTGCAGCCCGACTCCGCGGCGCTCTCCTGGCGCAACTCCTCGGCCTCCAGCTCCTCCGCGGAGGAGGTCAGCCGACTGAGCATGCGGCGGAAGCGCCCCTGTGGCTGGCCGCTGCTGTTGTCACCACTCATGCCGGAAGGGTACCGGTTTCCGTGCCCTCGGCGGCAGGTCGCGCAAGCCGCCGGAGCCGGCCCGGGGCCCGCCCGGGCCTGCCCGGGGGCTGCCCTGACGGCCGGGAGGGCCCGCCGGGCCCCGGCTCCCGGTCCGGACCCGGCTCGGGACCGGGCTCGGGCCACGACCTCACCGGTCAGCTCTCGAAGCGGTAGCCCATGCCCGGCTCGGTGATGAAGTGGCGCGGGTGCGAGGGATCACGCTCCAGCTTCCGCCGCAGCTGGGCGAGGTAGACCCGCAGGTAGTTGGTCTCGGTGCGGTAGGCGGGTCCCCAGACCTCCTGGAGCAGCTGGGTCTGGCTGACCAGCCGGCCGGCATGGCGGACCAGCACCTCCAGCAGATGCCACTCGGTCGGGGTGAGGCGGACGTCTGCGCCGTCCCGGTTCACCTTCTTCGCCGCGAGGTCGACGGTGAAGCTGTCGGTGACCACCAGGGAGTCGTCCTCCCCGGCGACCGGCTCGGCCCGGCGGACGGCCGCGCGCATCCGGGCGAGGAGCTCGTCCATGCCGAAGGGCTTGGTGACGTAGTCGTCGGCGCCCGCGTCCAGGGCCTCGACCTTCTCGTCGGAGGCGTGCCGGGCGGAGAGCACGATGATCGGCACACGGGTCCAGCCCCGCAGCCCCCTGATCACCTCGACGCCGTCCATGTCGGGCAGGCCGAGGTCGAGGACGACGACGTCGGGGTGACGGGCGGCGGCCAGTTCCAGGGCGCTCGCGCCGTCATGTGCCGCGTCGACCTCGTACTTGCGGGCCTTGAGGTTGATCACCAGCGCGCGGACGATCTGCGGTTCGTCGTCCACGACGAGGACCCGGGTCATGCGGGCTCCGCCTTTCGGGGCAGTCGGATCGGAAGTGGTCATGTGTGGCAGGAGTGATCACGCGGGGGCCGGGTTGACGGCCGGCTCGGCCGGTCCGTCCGACCCGGGCGGCTCGTCCGACGCGGAGGGCCGGGGCGGCACGGGCGGTTCGGCGAGTTCGGACGGCACGGACGGTTCGGACAGGCGGTCGACGGCGGGCAGCGTGACGACCATGGTCAGTCCGCCCCCCGGGGTGTCCTCGGCGGTCACGGTGCCGTCCATCGCCTCGACGAAGCCCCGCGCCACGGCCAGCCCGAGGCCCACTCCGGCGCCGCGCGGCGCGTCCCCGTACCGCTGGAACGGTGCGAAGATCCGCTCCTTGGCGTCCTCCGGCACCCCCGGTCCCCGGTCGACGATCCGCAGCTCGACCCGGCCCCGGCCGCCTGCAGGGTGCAGCGCATCGGCCTTGACCAGCACCTTCGTCCCGGCCGGGCTGTACTTGACGGCGTTCTCGATCAGGTTGGCGAGCGAGCGCTCCAGCAGCCCCCCGTCGGCCCGGATCATCGGCAGGGTCTCCGGGACGTCCAGTCGGACGGCCCCCGGCGGCACGCCGCCGAGCGCGAACGGCACCACCTCGTCCAGGTCGGTGTCCTGGATCAGCGGGGTGACCGTTCCGGTCTGCAGCCGGCTCATGTCGAGCAGGTTGTTGATCAGATGGTCGAGCCGGTCGGCCCCGGCCTCGATACCGGCCAGCAGCTCGGCCTCGTCCTCCTCGTCCCACTCGACGTCCGCCGAGCGGAGGGAGCTGACCGAGGCCTTGATGCCGGCGAGCGGCGTACGGAGGTCGTGCGAGACGGCGGCCAGCAGTGCGGTCCGGATCCGGTTCCCCTCGGCCTCACGACGGGCGGCGGCGGCCTCGCCGGCCAGTCGGCGACGCTCCAGGACCACGGCGGCCTGGGC
The DNA here is from genome assembly GCF_036290945.1 of Streptomyces sp. BE303. Lineage (NCBI taxonomy): Bacteria > Bacillati > Actinomycetota > Actinomycetes > Kitasatosporales > Streptomycetaceae > Streptomyces > Streptomyces sp. BE303. The sequence goes on along the minus strand of NZ_JAQYWZ010000880.1, from coordinate 2,132 downwards.
GGCGAACGCGCCGAGCAGTCGCCGGTCCTCGGCAGGCAGGACCCGGCCGCACAGGGCCAGCGCCAGCGTGTCGCCGACCGGCACGTCCACGTCGGCGGACTCCGGCCGCTCCGGCGGGTGGGGGCCGGCCGTCGCCAGAGGCTGCCACGGTCCGACCGGGTCCACCCGTTCCAGGAACGCCGCCGACTCCTGCTGGAAGGTCTCCCGGACCTGCTCCAGCAACGCGGTCAGCACCCCGTCCCCGCTCGGCGCGCCGCGCAGGACCGTGCCGGCCAGTGCCCCGAGCGTCTGTGCCTCGGTCTGGCTGCGGGCCGCCTGATGGGTGCGCCGGGCCGCCAGGTCGACCACCGAGGCCACCGCGATGCCGACGGCGGTGAATATCGCCACCGCCATGATGTTCTGCGGCTCGGAGATGGTGAAGGTGTGGATCGGCGGTGCGAAGTAGTAGTTGAGCGCCGAGGAGCCGACCAGCGCCGAGGCGATCGCCGGGTACAACCCGCCCACCAGCGCCGCGCAGACCGTCAGCGACAGGAAGAGCAGCATGTCGGTGGAGAGGCCCGGACCCTCGACGTTCGTCAGCACCAGCGCCAGCAGCGGCGGCCCGGCCACACCGATCAGCCAGCCCGCGACCGCGCGGGTCCTGCCCAGGTCCGTGACCCTGCGGATCGGGATCCGCCCGCGGCCCTTCGCGGCCTGCTCGTGCGTGACGATGTGGACGTCGATGTCCCCCGCGGCGCGGGTCACCGTGGTCCCCACGCCCGGACCGTAGAGGTACTGCCAGGCCGGCCGGCGGCTGGTGCCGAGCACGATCTGGGTGGCGTTCACCCCGCGTGCGAAGTCGAGCAGCCCGGCGGCGGGGTCGTCGCCGAGCACCGCGTGGTACGAGCCGCCGAGGCTCTCCACCAGTGCCCGCTGTTCGATCAGCGCCTGAGACGACCCCGAGCCCGAGCCGGCCAGGCCGTCCGAGCGGGAGAGGTGGACGGCCAGCAGCTCCCCGCCCGAACCGCGGGCGGCGATCCGGGCCGCCCGGCGGATCAGGGTCGCCCCCTCCGGTCCGCCGGTCAGGCCGACCACGATTCGCTCGCGGGCCTGCCAGGTGCCCTCGATGCCCTGCTCGGCCCGGTACTTCTGGAGGTACTCGTCCACCCGGTCGGCCGTCCACAACAGCGCCAGCTCGCGCAGCGCGGTCAGATTGCCGGGCCGGAAGTAGTTGGCCAGCGAGGCGTCGATCTTCTCCGGCGCGTACACGTTGCCGTGTGCGAGGCGGCGGCGCAGGGCCTGCGGCGACATGTCGACCAGCTCGATCTGGTCGGCCCGGCGGACCACCTCGTCCGGCAGGGTCTCGCGCTGCCGCACCCCGGTGATGCCCTCGACGACGTCGCCGAGCGATTCCAGGTGCTGGATGTTGACGGTCGAGACGACGTCGATGCCGGCCGCGAGCAGTTCCTCGACGTCCTGCCAGCGCTTCGCGTTGCGGCAGCCCGGCACGTTGGTGTGCGCGAGCTCGTCCACCAGCGCCACCTGCGGCCGGCGTGCCAGGACCGCGTCCAGGTCCATCTCCGTGAACGCGGCCCCGCGGTGCGCGAGGTCCCGCCGGGGCACCACCTCGAGGCCGACGGCCTGCCGTGCCGTGTGCTGCCGCCCGTGGTCCTCGACGAACGCCACCACGACGTCCGTCCCACGCTCGGACCGCCGATGCGCCTCGGCGAGCATGGCGTACGTCTTGCCGACCCCGGGCGCCGCCCCGAGGTAGATCCGTAGCCTGCCGCGTCCCATGTGCACCATTCTTGATCCGGCCCGGCCCGGGGACCACCCCGGACACCTGTTCCCCTCACCTTCGAGACTACGGCGCGAGCTGCGGATTTCCGCTGATCGAGTCCCTGCGCGGGCAGTTTTAGCGGCTTTTTGACGGTCCCGGAGCCGTCCGGGGGCCCCGGGCCGGAGGCCCGGAGGAGCGGTCCGGTTACGCCGGCCCGGAAGTCCCCGGAATTCCCCGGAAACGCAAAGAACCCCCGTCCGTATCCCGGACGGGGGTTCTCCACAATGATTGTTCGGCGGCGTCCTACTCTCCCACAGGGTCCCCCCTGCAGTACCATCGGCGCTGTGAGGCTTAGCTTCCGGGTTCGGAATGT